>NZ_LWUA01000001.1 GCF_005222955.1 Blastococcus sp. CCUG 61487
GGCAGCTCGGGGGAGGTGGACATCGGCCGGCTGGTCGCGGCGGCGGGTACCTCGCTCGGATACGCCACCGCCGGCGCCGCCCTCACCGTGGTCGTCGCCCTGCCCGTCGGGCTCCTCGCGGGTCGCCACCCCGGACGCGCGGCCGGCGCGGTGGAGGCCGCGAGCTGGCTGCCGCGCGCGGTCCCCGCCGTCGTCGTCGCCATCTCGCTGATCTACCTGACCATCCGCCACGCGCCCGGCGTCTACCTCACTCCCGGACTGCTGGTGGCCTGCTACGCCGTGCTGTTCCTCCCGCTGGCCGTGGGGGCCATCCGCGCCTCGGCGGCGCAGGCTCCGGCGGCCCTCGAGGAGGTGGCCCGCTCCCTCGGCCACGGTCCGGCCGCGGTGCTGCGCCGGGTCACCCTCCCGCTGACCGCGCCCGGCCTCGCCGCTGGGGCGCTGCTGGTCTTCCTCTCGTGCCTCAAGGAGCTCACCGCGACGCTGATCCTGCACCCCACGGGGACCGAGACGCTCGCTCTGCGCCTGTGGGCCACCACCGAGGTAGGTCGCTACGCGGCGGCGGCGCCGTACGCGGCCCTGCTCGTCCTCCTCGCAGTCGTCCCCAGCGCCCTGCTCATCTGGCGGCAGAGCAGCCGTGGCTGAGCCCGGGCTCGTGGTGTCGGGCGTGTGGAAGTCCTTCGGGGCCGAACCGGTGCTCCGCGGCGCCGACCTGACCGTGCCGCGGGGCAGCCTCACGGCGGTGCTGGGGCCGTCCGGCTGCGGCAAGACCACGCTGCTGCGCGTGGTCGCCGGCTTCGAGCGGCTCGACGCGGGCACCGTGACGGTCGGCGGGCGGCTGGTCGCCGACCCTTCCCGCCAGCTGTCCCCGGAGCGTCGGCACATCGGGTTCGTGCCGCAGGAGGGTGCGCTGTTCCCGCACCTGTCGGTCGAGGCGAACGTGGCCTTCGGGCTGCGCCGCGGCGAGCGTCGCAGTGGCCGCGTCCAGGAGGTGCTGGACCTGGTCGGCCTGGGCGGGCTGGGCAGCCGGATGCCGCACGAGCTCTCCGGTGGGCAGCAGCAGCGGGTGGCCGTGGCCCGGGCGCTGGCCCCGCGGCCGGCTCTGGTCCTGCTCGACGAGCCCTTCAGCGCGCTGGACGCCGAGCTGCGGGGTGAGCTGCGCGCCGACGTGCGCGCGGCGCTCGCCGCGGACGGAGCGACCGGGGTCCTGGTCACCCACGACCGGACCGAGGCGCTGTCGACCGCCGACGTGGTGGCCGTGCTCCGCAACGGGCGGGTGGTCCAGGCCGCGCCGCCCGCCGTGCTCTACCGGCAGCCGGTCGACCTCGGCGTGGCCCGGTTCGTGGGGGACGTGGTCGTCCTGCCGGGCTCGACCACAGTCGACGGCGTGTGGACCGCTCTCGGGCACCTCCCGGTCTCCGGACCCACGGCGCCGCCGGGCACCCCGGTCCGGGTGCTGCTCCGGCCGGAACAGGTGCGGCTCGGCGAAGAAGACGGTGCGGTGGCCACGGTCTCGTCGCAGGTGTTCACCGGTGCCGACAGCCGGGTGACGGTCCGCCTCACCGGCCCCGACGGCGACCGGGAGATCGTCGTCCGGGAGCGCAGCGCCGACCGCTCCCCGGGCGCCGTGGTGAGGGTGGGGGTGGTCGGCGCCGCCCGGATCTACCCGGTGGACGGGGAGCGGACGCCTGCGTCGGCCGGGACGCGCGTGGGCGATGGGAACTGTGCGGCCGGCTGACGTCCGTGGGGTCTCGCGCGGGCCGCATCCTGGTTAGTCTCGATCGGTGCGCGCTCTTCGTCAGTTCACCGTCCGTGCGGCGCTGCCCGAGGCCCTGGCCTCCCTCGCCCAGCTCGTGATGAACCTCCGGTGGTCCTGGCACCCCCCGACCCGCGATCTGTTCGAGACGCTCGACCCCGAGCTGTGGCGCCGGTGCGGTGGCGACCCGGTGAAGGTCCTGGGTGAGGTGTCGGCGGAGCGGCTCGCGCTGCTCGCCGGCGACGGCCAGTTCGCGCGGCAGCTGCAGGACGCCGTCGACGACCTGAAGCAGTACCTCTCCACCCCGCGCTGGTACCAGTCGCTGGGGACGGACGCGCCCGCCGCGATCGCCTACTTCTCCGCGGAGTTCGGCATCACCGAGGTGCTGCCGCAGTACTCCGGCGGGCTCGGCATCCTGGCCGGCGACCACCTCAAGGCCGCCTCCGACCTGGGGGTGCCGCTGGTCGGCGTCGGCCTGCTCTACCGCGCCGGCTACTTCGAGCAGAGCCTGTCGGCCGACGGCTGGCAGCTGGAGCACTACCCGTCGCTGGACCCGCACGGCCTGCCGGTCAAGCTGCTGCGCGAGGCCGACGGATCGGCGGTCGTCATCACCGTGCCGCTGCCGGAGGGGCGCACCCTGCACGCGCACGTGTGGCGCGCCCAGGTCGGCCGGGTGTCGCTGCTGCTGCTCGACAGCGACATCGAGGAGAACGCGCCGGCCGAGCGAGGCGTCACCGACCGCCTCTACGGCGGCGACGAGGACCACCGCCTGCGCCAGGAGATGCTGCTGGGCATCGGCGGCGTGCGCGCCCTGCGTGCCCACTGCCGGCTGACCGGGGCGCCGCCGCCGGAGGTGTTCCACGCCAACGAGGGGCACGCGGGCTTCCTCGGCATCGAGCGGATCCGCGAGCTGATGGAGTCCCACGGTCTGTCGTTCGCCGAGGCGCTGCAGGCGGTGCGCGGCGGCACGGTGTTCACCACCCACACGCCGGTGCCGGCCGGCATCGACCGCTTCCCGAAGGCGCTCATCGAGCGCTACTTCGCCGGCTTCGGCGTGCCCCTGCCCGAGATGCTGGCGCTCGGTGCCGAGGAGGACCCGGCGAAGTTCAACATGGCCCACATGGGCCTGCGGCTGGGCCAGCGCGCCAACGGGGTCAGCCAGCTGCACGGGCACGTGAGCCGCGGGATGTTCAACGACCTGTGGCCCGGCTTCGACGAGGCCGACGTCCCGATCGGCTGGATCACCAACGGCGTGCACGCGCCCACCTGGACCGCGCGCGAGCTGGTCGAGATGGGCACCCAGCGCAGCAGCCAGGGAGATCCGGCGGTGGACGGCGAGGTCGTCTTCGACGGCGTCGACGGCATCCCCGCCGCGGACCTGTGGGGGATCCGCCGGGAGCTGCGCGGGCGGCTGGTCGAGGAGGTACGGCGCCGGCTGCGCGAGACGGCGCTGTCCCGCGGCGCCGCCGAGGCCGAGGTCGGCTGGACCGACACCGCGTTCGACCCCGACGTCCTCACCATCGGTTTCGCCCGGCGGGTGCCGTCCTACAAGCGGCTGACCCTCATGCTGCGCGACCCGGAGCGGCTCAAGGCCCTGCTGCTGGACCCGGAGCGGCCGGTGCAGCTGGTCATCGCCGGGAAGAGCCACCCGGCCGACGACGGCGGGAAGAGGCTCATCCAGGAGATGGTGCGCTTCGCCGACGACCCGGAGATCCGGCACCGGATCGCGTTCCTGCCCGGCTACGACATCGGCATGGCCCGCTACCTCTACTGGGGCTGCGACGTCTGGCTGAACAACCCGCTGCGGCCCCTGGAGGCCTGCGGCACGTCCGGCATGAAGTCCGCGCTCAACGGCGGGCTGAACCTGTCCATCCGCGACGGGTGGTGGGACGAGTGGTTCGACGGCCAGAACGGGTGGGCGATCCCGACCGCCGACGGCATCGACGACCCCGACCGCCGGGACGACGTCGAGGCCCGGGCCATCTACGAGCTGCTCAGCGCCCAGGTGCTGCCCCGCTTCTACGAGCGGGACGAGCACGGCGTGCCCGACCGGTGGGTCGAGATGGTGCGGCACACGCTGCGCGAGACCGGTCCCAAGGTGCTGGCCACCCGGATGATCCGCGACTACGTCCAGGCGCTGTACGTGCCCGCAGCCGGTTCGGCCCGGACGATGGCGGCCGGCGGGTACGCCCCCGCGCGCGCCGAAGCGGGGTGGCGGGCGCACCTGCTGCAGCGGTGGCCCGGTGTGCGGGTGGCGCACGTCGAGGCGACCGGGGTCGGCGACACCCCCGAGATCGGGTCGACCCTCGGCCTGCGGGCGGAGGTGGAGCTGCCGAACCTGGAGCCCTCCGACGTGGCGGTGCAGGCCGTCTACGGCCGGGTGGACGACGCCGACGGGCTGCACGAGGTGACCGCCATCCCGATGGCGCTCGAGCACTCCGAGGGCTCGCGGCACTGGTTCACCGCGACCATCCCGCTGGAGCGCACGGGGGCCTTCGGCTACACCGTGCGGGTCCTCCCGCACTCCGAGCACATGGCCGACCCGGCCGAGCTGGGCGTGGTGACGACAGCCTCGTGACGGTGTGCCGGCGCACCGTGGGCCCGGTCCCGCGGGGCACATCGCGCGCACGAGTCCCACCAGCATCCTGTGACCTCGGTCCGGTACGGCGTGGCGGGTACGGCCGCGCGCCGAAGCCGCTGGTGCATCACTAGGCTGCACGCCATGCCCGACCGCTGCGAAGTCCTCCCCGGAGACGCTGTCGTCGCCCGTCGCGACGGCGGCCTGCTGTGGGTCGACGCCCCCGGTTCGCCCGCCCTGGTGGCGGCCCTGCACGCCTGCCTCGGCCTGTCCGGCCCGGGCGTCGACCGGGTGCTGACGGCCGTGGCCGCGCAGGCGGGATCACTCGCCTCCGGCAGCGCCTCCTGGTCCATCGTCCTGACCGACCCCGACGCGGGGACCGGCGTGGCGCTCTGGTCCGGCAAGGGCGCCCCGACCGTCGACGGGGTCCCGGTGTCCGGCTCCTCCGTGGACGGCGGCACCCTGGCCACCGGGTTCCGGCTCGGCCGCGCCCTGTACGTCGGCCCCGGCCCGGCGGAGTCGCCGTCGAGCCCGGGGGTCTCCTTCGACCTGGTCGAGGGCACCGTGCCCGGCTCCGGCGCGACGCTGCACCTGGGCGCCGCCGCGCCCGCTGCCGCCGCCCCGGCGCAGGCCGCCCCCTCGTCGTTCACCGCCGGCTCGGACTCCGGGTTCGGCTCGGGTGCCGGCTCGAGCCGGGCCGCCGCCGCTGCGCCCGAGTCGGGCGAGCAGACCGCCTTCTGGCGTCCCGAGGAGGGAACCGCCGCGCCGGTGCTCCGGTTCGACGACGGCCTGGTCGTCACCGTCGACGAGGACCTGGTGCTCGGCCGGCGTCCCGACAACCACGAGATGGTCACCAGCGGCGGGGCGCGCCCGGTGCCGATCGCGGACACCCAGAACGTGCTCTCCTCTGCGCACGCCGCGCTGACCCGCTCCGGTGACGAGGTCTCGCTCATCGACCTCGGCTCGCTCAACGGCACCCACGTGGCCGGGCCCGAGGCCACCGAGTGGACCCAGCTCGAGCCCGGTGTCGCCCACCCGCTCAGCGACGGCGACCGCCTGCTGCTCGGCTGGACCGTCATCACCTTCGAGCAGGCCGAGTAACCGCAGGCCGGGTCAGGGCCGGCGGAGCACTCGCAGCAGCCAGACGCAGCGGCCGGGGAGCTCGATCGGTCCCGGCGCGACGACAGTCGTCCCGGGCGGCGCGCCGGTCGCGTACTCGGTCGAGAGCACCAGCTCGTAGCCGTCCGCCCACGGGGCGCCGGGCAGCTCCACCGTCACCGGGTCCGGGCCGGCGTGCAGCTGCACCACGTAGGAGTCGTCGACCACCGGCCGGCCGTGCGCGTCGCGGTGCCGGATGCCCCGGCCGTCGAGGTACATGCCGATGGTCTGCAGGTCGTTGTCGAACCAGGCCTGGGTGGTCAGCTGGCCGCCGTCGGGCGCGAACCAGGCCAGGTCGCGGGTGCCCCCGGTGCCCGGTAGCTCGTGCCCCTCGAAGAACGCCTCCTGGCGGAGGACCGGCGCGCCGCGGCGCAGCGCCAGGGCGTGGGTGACGAAGGCCCGCAGGTCCTCGTCCACCCGCTCCCAGTCCAGCCAGGACAACTCGCCGTCCTGGCAGTAGGCGTTGTTGTTGCCGCGCTGGGTGCGGCCGAGCTCGTCGCCGGCGGTCAGCATCGGCACGCCGGTCGAGAGCAGCAGCGTGGCGAGCAGGTTGCGCACCTGCCGCGCCCGCAGCGCGTTGACCGCGGGGTCGTCGGTCTCGCCCTCGACGCCGCAGTTCCAGCCGCGGTTGTGGTTCTCGCCGTCCCGGTTGTCCTCGCCGTTGGCCTCGTTGCGCTTGCGCTCGTAGGTGACCAGGTCGCGCATCGTGAAGCCGTCGTGCGCGGTCACGAAGTTGATCGACGCGAACGGACGGCGGCCGTCGGATCGGTACAGGTCCGAGGAGCCGGTGAGCCGGTAGGCGAGGTCGCGCACCCCGACGTGCGCGCCGGCCCACACGTCGCGCACGGTGTCGCGGTACTGCGCGTTCCACTCCGCCCACGGCGGCGGGAAGTTGCCGACCTGGTACCCGCCCGGGCCGACGTCCCACGGCTCGGCGATGAGCTTGACCTGGCTGACCACCGGGTCCTGGTGCACCACGTCGAAGAACGCGGAGAACCGGTCCACGTCGTGCGTGGAGCGGGCCAGCGCCGGGGCCAGGTCGAACCGGAAGCCGTCCACGTGCATCTCGGTCACCCAGTAGCGCAGCGAGTCCATGAGCAGGCCGAGCACCGGTGAGCGGCGCACGTCGAGGGTGTTCCCGCAGCCGGTGTAGTCGGTGTACCGCGCCGGGTCCATGCCGTCGAGGCGGTAGTAGCCGGCGTTGTCGATGCCCTTGAACGCCAGCGTCGGGCCGGTGTGGTCGCCTTCGGCGGTGTGGTTGTAGACGACGTCCAGGATCACCTCGATGCCGGCGGCGTGCAGCGCCTTGACCATCGTCTTGAACTCGGTGACCTGTTCGCCGCCGCTGCCCGAGGAGCTGTAGGCGGCGTGCGGGGCGAAGAAGCCCAGCGTGTTGTAGCCCCAGTAGTTGGTCAGCCCGCGGCGCAGCAGGTGCGGCTCGCTGACGAAGTGGTGCACCGGTAGCAGCTCCACCGCCGTCACGCCGAGGCGCTGCAGGTGCTCGACGAACGCGGGGTGCGCGAGCCCCGCGTAGGTCCCGCGCAGGTGCGGCGGCACGTCGGGGTGGCGCATGGTGGCGCCCTTGACGTGCACCTCGTAGATGACGGTGTCCGACCACGGGGTGCGCAGGGGGCGGTCGCCGTCCCAGGGGAAGAGCTCGTGGACGACGACGCCGCGCGGCACGTAGGGCGCGGAGTCGCGGTCGTCGCGCGGACCGTCGGGGGAGTCGGCGTGCCCGAACACCGCGGGGTGCAGCGTCAGGTCGCCGTCGACGGCGCGGGCGTAGGGGTCCAGCAGCAGCTTGGCCGGGTTGTACCGCTGGCCCGAGGCGGGGTCGTAGGCGCCGTGCACCCGGTAGCCGTACCGCTGCCCGGGGCCGACGCCGGCCAGGCGGCCGTGCCACACCTGGTGGGTGCTCTCGGTCAGCGGCTGCCGGTGCTCGGTCCCGTCCGGGTCGAACAGGCACAGCTCCACGGCCGTGGCGCCGGCCGACCAGAGCGCGACGTTCGTGCCCGTCCCGTCCCAGTGCGCGCCGAGGGGGGAGGGGGAGCCGGGCAGGACCTCGGCGACCGTGTGCTCGATCACCGCCCGATCGTGCCAAGCGCGGCGAGCGTGTGCGTGCAGGTGCCGCGCGGCGGGTTGGTTGGATGGGGCCCGTGTCTAGCTGTACTGCTCAGACAG
>NZ_LWUA01000002.1 GCF_005222955.1 Blastococcus sp. CCUG 61487
CCACCCCGCGGGACGTCACCGCCGTGCTGACTCTGCGCAACCGAGGCTGGGTGCTCAGATCCGCATCGATCGAGCCACAGCCCGCTTAGGGCTCGGCGCAGCGCCCTGGGCTGCTATGACCACGCCCGCCGTCGCTGGGCGAACGCAGCGGCGAGTTGTCGGAGGCGGAAGGTATGAAGAGGCACAGGAACGGTCGGGGACCGCCGATACACCTCTACAGGGCGCCCCAACCGGAGCCCCGGTGATCGAAGGGATGGCTCCACAGTGCAGCAGGCCACGGCGGACGCGAGGCTCGCGTGACCACGATCCGCAACCGGCGTCTCAAGGGCCAACTCGAACTGACCTGGACCAACAAGGATCAGCGGCTGCTCTCGCACGGCGAGGACACCTACGAGTGGACGACGCCGGATGACCACCGCGTGAGCGAGGTCCGGCTGCTGCATGACGTCGCCACGGTCGGGGAGACCCACAAGGACGCGCTACGCGCCAAGGACAACCTGCTCATCCGCGGAGACGCCCTCCACGCCTTGACTTGCCTCAAGGAGTTGCCGGAGTTCGCGGCCGAGTATCGGGGCAAGGTGCGGCTGGCCTACATCGATCCGCCGTTCAACACCGGCCAAATGTTCGAGCACTACAACGACGCTGTCGAGCACAGCGTCTGGCTTACGCAGATGCGGGACCGGCTCACACAGATTCAGGAACTGCTCGCTGACAATGGCAGTCTCTGGCTGCATCTGGACGACTCAGAGATGGCCTATTGCCGCGTTATTCTCGATGAGGTCTTCGGCCGCCAGAACTACGTCGGAACGGTCGTTTGGGAGACCGACGCGGGTCGTCGCAACGACACCGACATCAGCACCGTGCAGGACTACATCCTGGTCGTCGCCAAGGACAAGAACATCTGGCGCAAGCAACGGAACCTGCTGCCGCGCACGCCCGAGCAGGAGAAGCGCTACCGCAACCCCGACAACGACCCGCGCGGACCTTGGCTTCAGGGCGCGGACAGCACGGCTCGCTCCGGCTCGGAAGCACTTCGGTACGAGGTCACGCTGCCGTCTGGCCGGACGGTGGTGCCACCGAAGGGCGTCTACTGGCGGTTCTCCCGCGAGAACTTCGACCGTGCCCTGGCTGAGGACCGCGTGTACTTCGGCAAGGACGGCAACGGCATGCCGATCGTGAAGCGCTACCTGTCCGAGGTGCAAGGCGGGGTCGTTCCTCGCTCCCTGTGGCTCGCCTCCGAAGTGGGCAGCAACATGACCGCCAAGCGCGACCACCTGCGCAAGATGTTCCCCGACCTGCCCGCGTTCGCCACGCCCAAGCCCGAGGGCCTGTTGGAGCGCGTCATCCACATCGCCACCGACCCCGGTGACATCGTCCTGGACTGCTTCGCCGGATCCGGAACCACCGCCGCGGTTGCCCACAAGATGGGCAGGCGATGGGTGACCTCGGAGTTGAGCGCAACGAACCTGGCTAACTACACGCGTCCTCGCCTGGAGAAGGTCGTCAACAACGAGGACCCGCGCGGCATCACCGCCTCCATCGGATGGCAGGGCGGTGGCGGCTTCCGCGTCATGGAGATCGGATCGTCCATGTTCGAGACCGACGAGGACGGCGGCATCCTCCTCGCCGAGTGGGCCACCAACGGTGCCTTCGCCGAGGCCGTCTGCGCCCAGTTGGGCTACGAGCGCCTCGGCGCGGAGAGCCGCCCGTTCAGCGGACGGAAGGGCCGCATGCGGCTGGCCGTAGTCGACGGGGTCGCCGGAGACGCCGAGGTTGACTTCCTCGTCTCCCACCTCGCCGACGGCGAGCGCCTCACCCTGGTGGCGAAGGCCGCGACCGAAGACGCCCAGGACCGGCTCAGGACCCTGTCACCGGGCAGTCGCCTGCGCACCGCACCGCGAGACCTGCTCCGCGTGCGCTCTCACGGGAAGGCCGCCCGATGACCCTCCTCCCCATGGACACAGACCTCATCGAAGAGGTCGCAGCGCGACTCCAGTTGCGCGCCCCCAACAAGGCCGCCCTCGAAGCCGTCGCCCGACGCCTGGATGAAGCCGACGAACCGCTCGACGGCGTCTGCGACCTGGCTACCGGCGTCGGCAAGACCTACATCGCGGCAGCCCTCGTGGACTACCTGTACGAGTCCGGGGTCCGGAACATCCTGATCGTCACCCCAGGGACAACTGTCTTCGGGAAGACCGTCAACAACTTCACCCCCGGCCACCCCAAGTACGTGAACGGGCTGGAGTCGAACCCGCTCGTGATCACGAGCGAGGACTTCGACCGTGGCGCGGTCGCACACGCCCTGGCTGACGACACCCGCCTCAAAGTGTTCGTCTTCAACGTCCAGCAGTTGATCAAGCCCACGCAGAACACCTCCCGCAAGGTCCGCGAGCACGACGAGAACCTCGGCGGCAGCCTCTACGAGCACCTCCAGCAGGTGTCAGACCTCGTGGTGATCGCCGACGAGCACCACGTCTACTTCGGCAAGAACGCCAAGGCGTTCACCGCCGCGGTCAAGGACCTCAAGCCGCTCGCGCTCATCGGGCTCACGGCCACCCCGTCGGAGAACACCACCGACCAGCAGATCATCTACAACTACCCGCTTGCCGCGGCCATCGCTGACGGGTTCGTGAAGATCCCGGTCCTGGTGGCCCGCAAGGACGGCCAGGTGACGCTGCGCCGCCAGTTGGCCGACGGACTACTGCTGCTGGAACGCAAGCGCGAGGCTCTCGTCGCGTACTGCGCTAAGCAGGACTGCGCCCCTGTCAACCCGGTCATGTTCGTCGTCTGCGAGAGCATCGATGACGCCAACGAAGTCGCCTCCGAACTGCGTGGACCGGACATGTTCGGCTCCGACGAAGCCGTGCTCGTCGTCACCAGCGAATCCCCCGACGAGTCCCTCGCCGCACTCGACAAGGTCGAAGACCCCGCCAGCCCGGTCCGGGCCATCGTCAGCGTGCAGATGCTTAAGGAAGGCTGGGACGTCAAGAACATCTATGTCATCTGCGCCCTCCGCGCGCTGGAGTCCCAGGCGCTGTCCGAGCAGATCCTCGGCCGGGGCCTGCGCCTGCCGTTCGGGTCCCGTACCGGCGTTCCGATGCTCGACAGCGTCGAGGTTCTGTCGCACCGGCGGTTTCACGATCTCCTCACCAATGCCCGCGCGCTGCTGGAAGCGACGTTCAAGGAGCGCGCCGAGAAGGTCGTCGCTGAAACCTCCACCGGCCAGGTCAGCGGCACTGCCAGCATCACCGGCGGCGAGAACCTTGCCCTGCCGAGCGATGGCCCGGCCGCCGATCAGGTGACCCGTGTCGATGGGATCGTGGGCACCGGCCAGTTGACGATCGCAGGCGTCGGCACCGCAGGTGCCAGCGCCGCCGATAGCGAGGGCAGCGTCGGGCTCGTCTTCCAGGAGTTCGAGGACCGCGCGCAAGAGGCCGAGGCCGCCGTGTTGCTCTTGCAGCAGGACATGAGCCCGCGCTCCGACGCGCCCCGGATCCTCTTCCCGCGGCTGGACAAGCAGATCCAGCCGCAGCCGTTCACCCTCTCCGACGTCGCCGATGACGACGCCCGCCTCCGCGGGCTGAACTACCGGTCGGAGATCGCCAGCCCGCTCGACCGGGTCGGGCTCGTCGCCGAGCGACGCGACGACGACACGATCGACATCACCCCGCGCAAGCAGGCCGAAGACATCGCCGCCAGCCAGGAGATGCTGCCGGTCGTCGACCTCATCACCGAGATGACCGGCAAGGTCCTGGGCAGCGGCCTGGTCATTCCTGAGACGAAGGAGAAGAACGCCGTCCGGCGCCTCATCCGGGCGTTCCTTGCCGGAGCCGGAGTCGATGATCCCGAGACGGCTGAGTGGTCACAGCGCCGAGTCCAGGCGGCGACCGACGCGTTTCTCCATCTGGTCCGGGAGAAGCACAAGAACCGGCCCAGCGGCATCGTCGAGAAGATCGAGCCGATCGGCTACCCGCCCAGCACCCTGCCGTCGATCACCGAGACCCTCGACCGGTACACCGTCCAGAACGCGGCCACCTTCGTCCCCGGCAAGCCCTACACCGGCTGGACCAAGAGCATCCTGCCCGCAGCAGCCTTCGACGCCTACAGCACCGAGTACCGGCTTGCCGATCTCCTCGACTCAGCCCCCGAGATCACCTGGTGGGTCCGCGTCCTGCCCAACTACGGCGCCTACCTGACCTACGGCGCCAACCAGCGCTACATCCCGGACTTCATCGCCATCGACACAGACGGCGTCCACTGGCTCATCGAAGGCAAGGCTGACGTCCGCGCCAACGACAAGGACGTCCTCGCAAAGCGAGAAGCCGCCGAACGCTGGGTCCGGCACGTCAACGACAGCGGCGAAGTCGAAGCCGAATGGCGATACCTGTTCGCCACCGAGACCAACGTCAAGCACGCCGCTGGATCCTGGGTCGGACTCAAGCAGGTATCCGGATGACGGACGAGTCCTCAGTGCCGCCAGTTACGGTGCACACCCGCCGTGGCGCAACCGTGGAGGGCAGATGCGTCTGACTAAGGTCCACATCAGGGGCTACAAGCGCCTCGCAGACGCGTCCTGCAACCTCGATGGGCGGCTAATCGCACTCCTCGGACCGAACGAGGCTGGCAAGAGCAGCGTTCTGGAAGCCCTCGCCTGGCTCTCCGAGGAGGACTCAGAGGAACTACCGGGCCCCAGCCGGAGCCGCAGCATTTCCCAGCACAGCGCCGCCATGCCCGTCGTCTACACCCGCTTCGCGCTGGAAGACGACGATCATTCCGCGTTGAGCGACCTTGACACCGATGACAAGCCCTACGCCTTCATCTTTCAGAAGATGCTGGACGGTTCCTGGCAGACAAACGTGGAGCCGACGTTAAACAGGTCGCGAGGGCCACTGGACAAGGCGCTTGCGGCCCTCGACCGGTTCGACACCCGTTTTCAATCGCTGATTCGAGAGCAGGATGACGTCCAGGGCTGGATTGACGCTGTGCGTGCGTGCCTCCAAGAGGCTGAAGACGACCATCGCGGCTCCTGTGGCGAGGAACTGAAGTCGCTGCGTGAGTGGTGCCACGAGCGCACGGCTGATGACGCAACGTCAGCCAAGACGGGCGACGCCATCGCTCGGTTCGCGACCGTCCTTGACGACCTCAGCGCTCGACTCGACGCGGATCCGCCGCACCTCCTAGCCCGCAAGCGCCTGCGCGCGCGAGTGCCAGAGTTCCTGCTGTTTGAGGAGCGCGACCGCGTCCTCCAAACGGAGTACAACCTCGCGGACGTCAACCTTCACAATCACACCCCGCCTGCACTCGTGAACCTGTTGTCCCTCGGCGAGACCAGCGTGCCCATCCTGCGAAGGGTGCAGAAGACGGGAGACACGACGCGGATCAAGACCCACCTGAAGGAGGTCAATCAACGACTGGCGGAGCGCCTGAAACCCACTTGGCGGCAAGCCAAGTTGACTGTGGCCCTTGCAATCAATGGCGACCTGCTCGAAGTGCTCATCGACGAGGAGGGCGGGGACACCACCGCCATCCATGAGAGAAGCGACGGCCTCAAGACCTTCATCGCGCTGGTCTGCTTTCTCGCTCGCCATCACAGCGACATCCCGCCCGTGCTGATGCTCGACGAGGCCGAGACCCACCTGCACTATGACGCCCAGGCGGACTTGATCGACGTCCTGCTGCATAACGTCCGGACGAGCAAGGTGATCTACACCACTCACTCGCCCGGATGTCTGCCGCCGGACCTGGGGACAGGGATCCGGCTCGTCGCGCCAATCCCAGGTCGCGCCGCCAGCGTCCTCCGCAACGACTTCTGGGCGAGTAATGAACCGGGCTTCAGTCCGCTCTTGTTCGCAATGGGAGCCGGAGCCGCAGCGTTCTCGGTGTGCCGACGCGCTGTCCTGGCCGAAGGCCCATCCGACATGATCTTGCTGCCTACCTTGATTCGCATCGCCACCAACGCAACCGACGTCGGCTATCAGGTCGCGCCCGGACTGTCTTCAGCACCAATCAGCGACCTCACTAATGAAGCCGTCGCCGCCAGAGTCGTCTATCTCGTGGACGGTGACCAGCCGGGCAGCGAGTACCAGGCGAATCTGGTAGCCGCAGGCGTGGACAGGAAGCGCATCTTCGCCTTGCCGAGCGGCAGCGCCGTCGAAGACCTCATCACGCCCGAGTGCTTTGTCAGTGTCGTCGCAGCCCTTATGACGGACACCGGATACGTTGGCCCTGCCGTCACGACCGAGGCGCTCGACGGCCCCGGCCCCATCGCCAGCCGACTCGCCGAGTGGTGCAAGAGCAACGGGGCACCGCTGATTGGCAAGCCCGCCGTCGCAAGTCGCCTCGTTCAGCGTCCGTCGGAGATCACGCTTACGGCCGACGGTAAGAAGGCGCTGAAGGTGCTCCACAAGGCAATCACCAAGGCCCTGGCCTAAGCGAGTTCGATAGACCAGGTCTTCCGCGCTAGCCTCACTGACGACTCTCCGCCCTAGCCGAGCGACCCCTCCCAGCGTTTCGCGTCACCACCTATCGTGCGGTCCCCAGGGGTCGACCGTCGTAATGGCGTGCGGTCCTGCTCAACAAAAGTGTCCACCATTGCTGCTCAACTAAAGTGTCCAGATTTGCGGATACTGCTCAACTATGGTGTCCAGGGGATGAGCAGAGGTCTGTCCAAACCGCAGGTCGGTGACCGAAGTGCTGCTCAACTATCGTGTCTGGTCACATGACCGAGGCCCGGCGCGGTCACGGCCCGCGCAGCGGCAGCAGCCGGACCCGTACGGCGAGGAGCTGCAACGGGTCGAGGTAGTCCTCCCCGCGCCGCACGCCCCAGTGCAGGCAGGCGGAGACCGGGCATCCCGCGTGCCCCGCGGCCAGCGTGCCGATCGGTGCACCCCGCGTCACCCGCTGCCCCGCCGCGACCGACGGTGCGACGGGCTCGTACGTCGTCCGCAGGCCGCCGGCGTGCTCGACGCTGACCACGGGCCGCCCGGCCACCATGCCGGCGAACACCACGACGCCGTCGCCCGCCGCCAGGACCGCGGCCCCGGGTGCGCCGCCGAGGTCCACGCCCCGGTGGCCGGGACCGTAGGGGTGCGCCGGGGGCTGGAAGGACCGCGTCACGGCCAGCTCCCCGCCCAGCGGCGCGGTCCAGCTCGCGGCGGGCACCGGCGAGGCGCCGGCCGGGCGCGGCTCCGCCGTCGACGAGCCGGGCGCCAGGACCGCCAGCGTCAGCGCGGCCAGGACGACGGAGACCGCGGCACGCATGGGCCGATCCTGGGCGCTGGACCCCGCGGCGGTACGGGCCGGCCGGCGGGTGTGGACAGCGCCGGCCGGCGGGGGATGGGGCCCCGGCGGTCGCGTATGCTGTCCGATGCGGCTCGTCTGACGAGTCGACTTCGCGTGTCCTCCTCCCGCCGATCGGCGGGGCAGCTGCCACCCCGGTCCCGGCCTCGACGGCCGGGGGAGTGGTGCCGCAGGACACCAGGGCGGGTGCCACCCGGTACCTGCGACAACCGGATCATGCGTCGCGGCCCCGTGGGTCGCGCGCGAGAAGCAGAGAGGCTGCAATGGCAGTCGTCGGCATGAAGCAGCTGCTCGACAGCGGCGTCCACTTCGGGCACCAGACCCGTCGCTGGAACCCCAAGATGAAGCGATTCATCTTCACCGAGCGCAACGGCATCTACATCATCGACCTCCAGCAGACGCTGGGGTACATCGACGAGGCGTACGAGTTCGTCAAGCAGACCGTCGCCCACGGCGGGACGATCCTGTTCGTCGGCACCAAGCGCCAGGCGCAGGAAGTCGTGGCCGAGCAGGCCACCCGCGTGGGCATGCCCTACGTCAACCAGCGGTGGCTGGGCGGCATGCTGACCAACTTCCAGACCGTGCACAAGCGTCTCCAGCGCCTCAAGGAGATCGAGGACATGGAGCAGACCGGCGTGCTGGTCAGCCTGTCCAAGAAGGAGCAGCTGCTCCTCAGCCGCGAGAAGGCGAAGCTGGACCGCTCCCTCGGCGGCATCCGCGACATGCAGAAGGTGCCCAGCGCCGTCTGGATCGTGGACACCAAGAAGGAGCACATCGCCGTCGGCGAGGCGCGCAAGCTCAACATCCCGGTCGTCGCGATCCTGGACACCAACTGCGACCCCGACGAGGTCGACTACAAGATCCCGGGCAACGACGACGCGATCCGCAGCATCACCGTGCTGACCCGCGTGATCGCCGACGCCGTCGCCGAGGGCCTCATGGCCCGCTCCGCCGCGCAGGCGAACGCCGGCCGCGAGGACGGCGCGGAGCCGGTCATCGGTGGCGACCAGCCGCTGGCCGACTGGGAGCGCGAGCTGCTGACCGGTGGTGACGCCGCGGCCGCCCCGGCCGCCGACGACGCCACCGCCACCCCGCTGCCGGAGACCCCGGCCGAGGCCCCGACGGTCACCGCCGAGGAGGTCGCGCCCGTCGAGGGCGTGCCCGCCACGGGGAGCACCGAGACCGGCACCCAGGGCGCCCAGAACGGTTGATGCGCACGGCGCCGTCCCCTTCCACCGGGGACGGCGCCGCCGCACGCCCGCACCTAGCCAGCACCACCCCACAGATCAGAGGGAAGAGACATGGCTGACTTCACCGCGGCCGACGTCAAGCGTCTCCGCGACGCCACCGGCGCCGGCATGATGGACTGCAAGAAGGCGCTCACCGAGGCCGACGGCGACTACGAGAAGGCCGTCGAGATCCTGCGGGTCAAGGGCGCCAAGGACGTCGGCAAGCGTCTCGAGCGCTCGACGACCAACGGCATCGTCGTCAGCAAGGACGGCGCCCTGCTCGAGCTCGACTGCGAGACGGACTTCGTCGCCAAGAACGCCGACTTCATCGCCCTCGCCGAGCGGCTGCTCGACATCGGCCTGGAGAAGAAGGCGGCCGACGCCGAGGCACTGCTGGGTGCCGACGTCGACGGCCAGACCGTCGCCGCGCTGGTCGAGGGCGAGTCCGCCCGCATCGGCGAGAAGCTGGTGCTGAGCCGGTTCGCCATCTTCGAGGGCACCACGGCCACGTACCTGCACAAGCGCGCCACCGACCTGCCCCCGGCGATCGGTGTCGTCGTGCAGTACAGCGGCGGCAGCGAGGAGGCGGCCCGCAGCCTGGCGATGCACATCGCCGCCGCGCGCCCCCGCTTCCTCACCCGCGAGGAGGTGCCGGCCGAGACCGTCGAGACCGAGCGCCGCGTCGCCGAGCAGACCGCCAAGGAGGAGGGCAAGCCCGAGCAGGCGATCGCCAAGATCGTCGAGGGTCGGGTCAACGCCTTCTACAAGGACTTCGTCTTGCTCGAGCAGCCGTCGATCACCGACCCCAAGCGCACGGTCAAGCAGATCGTCGACGAGGCCGGTCTGACCGTGGAGCGCTTCGCGCGCTTCGAGGTCGGCCAGGCCTGAAGCACCACCGCACACGCACCGTGACGAGCGGCCCCGTTCCCCGACCGAGGGAACGGGGCCGTTCGCGTCTACGGCAGGATCATCGGCGAACCGACGACGAACGAGGGACGACGCCTTGACCGACACCACCGCCCCCTTGTCAGCTCCCAGCGCCTTCGAGCCGGCCGACGGCCACGGCTACAAGCGGGTGCTGCTCAAGCTCTCCGGTGAGGCCTTCGGCGGGGGCAGCGTGGGCCTGGACTCCGGCATCGTCCACAGCATCGCCCAGCAGCTCGCCGACGTCGTGCACGGCGGCACCCAGGTCGCCGTCGTCGTCGGCGGGGGCAACTTCTTCCGCGGCGCGGAGCTGGCCCAGGCCGGCATGGACCGCCGGCACGCCGACTACATGGGCATGCTCGGCACGGTCATGAACGCGCTGGCCCTGCAGGCGTTCTGCGAGCAGGTGGGGCTGGAGACGCGGGTGCAGACGGCGATCACCATGGGCCAGGTCGCCGAGCCGTACATCCCCCGCAAGGCGGTGCGCCACCTGGAGAAGGGCCGGCTGGTCATCTTCGGCGCCGGCGCCGGCATGCCCTACTTCTCCACCGACACCGTGGCCGCCCAGCGGGCCCTGGAGATCGGCTGCCAGGTGCTGCTCATGGCCAAGAACGGCGTCGACGGCGTCTACGACGACGACCCGCGCACCAACCCCGCGGCCACCATGTACCGCGACCTGGACTACGCCACGGTCCTCGGCGACGAGCTCAAGGTCGCCGACGCGACGGCGATCAGCCTGTCCATGGAGAACCGGATGCCGATCGTGGTGTTCAACCTCCTCGAGAACGGCAACATCGCGCGAGCCGTCGCAGGTGAGAGGATCGGCACGCTGATCAGCACGCCCGCCTGAGCGCGCGCGCCGATCGCAGCCGGAGCACAGTGAGGACGGCGGCCCGACGTGGTGCCGCCGCAGGAGGGACGGACCCGTGATCGACGACACCCTGCTCGACGCCGAGGAGCGGATGGACAAGGCCCTGTCGGTCGCCCGGGAGGACCTCGGCTCGGTGCGCACCGGACGGGCCGCCCCGTCCATGTTCGCCAAGATCATGGTCGACTACTACGGCGCCTACACCCCGGTGCCGCAGATGGCGTCGATCACCGTGCCCGAGGCCCGGATGGCCGTGATCAAGCCCTACGACATGAGCCAGCTCTCGGCGATCGAGAAGGCCATCCGCGACAGCGACCTCGGCGTCAACCCGACCAACGACGGCCAGATCCTGCGCGTGGTCTTCCCCCAGCTCACCGAGGAGCGCCGCCGCGACCTGGTCAAGCAGGCCCGCGCGAAGGGCGAGGACGCCAAGATCGCCATCCGCAACATCCGCCGCCGCGCCAAGGACGAGCTCGACCGCATCGCCAAGGACGGCGAGGCCGGCGAGGACGAGGTGCGCCGCGCCGAGAAGGAGCTCGACAACCTCACCGAGCAGCACGTCGCACACGTCGACGAGGCGATGAAGAACAAGGAGACCGAGCTGCTCGAGGTCTGACCTCCGCCGCCGCCGAGCCCATGAGCCGCCCATCCGCCGACCGACCCGGGTCCCTGTACCAGGGCGCCCCGTCCTTCCCGCGCGCCGCTTCCCACGGCGGCGGACGGTCCGACGGCGACACCGGGCCGGTCTCCCGCGCCCGCTCGGTGCCGCCCCTGCCCGTCCCTGCCGTCGTCCCCGACGAGACCGTGGAGGCCCCGCTCGTCTCGACCGGCGCCGCCCCGGAGGACACCGGAGCGGCCCAGGACGATCTCCCGACGACGGAGCAGCCGGTGGCACCGCACGGCCGCGCCGGCCGCGACCTGAAGGCCGCGATCGGGGTCGGCCTGGGCCTGGCGGCGCTGATCATCGGCTCGCTGGTGTTCTGGCGCGGGGCCTTCGTCGGCCTGGTGATCGCCGCGATCCTCGTGGGGGTCGTCGAGCTCACCCGCGCTCTGCAGGCAGGCTCGTTCCGCGCGCCCGCGGTGCCGCTCGTGGTCGGGGCCGCCGCCATGCTGGTGCTGGCCTGGAGCCGCGGCCCCACCGGCCTGGTCACCGGCTTCCTGGCGACCGCCCTCGCGGTCCTGGTCTGGCGGCTGGCCGACGGCCCCGTCGGCTACCTGCGCGATGCCGCCGCGGGTGTCTTCGTGGCGCTCTACGTCCCGCTGCTCGCCGGGTTCGCCGTCCTGCTGGTCGTCCCCGACGACGGCGTGGCCCGGGTGCTCACCTTCATCGCGGTGGTCGTGTGCAGCGACGTCGGCGGATACGTCGCCGGCGTGCTCTTCGGCAAGCACCCGATGGCGCCGTCGATCAGCCCCAAGAAGTCGTGGGAGGGCATGGCGGGATCGGTGTTCGCCTGCGTGCTGGCCGGCGTCGCGCTGTTCACCCTCACCTTCCACGCGTCCTGGTGGGGCGGGGTGATCTTCGGGGTCGCCCTGGCGATCTCGGGGACCATCGGCGATCTCGCCGAGTCGCTGATCAAGCGCGACCTCGGCATCAAGGACATGGGCAACCTGCTGCCCGGCCACGGCGGGCTGATGGACCGGCTGGACTCGCTGCTGCCGTCCGCTGCCGTCGCCTACCTGCTGCTCTCGCTCTTCGCCCCCGTCTCCTAGCCCCGGCTCACCGACCAGGTGCGGCCCACCTCGGTGAAGCCCCGGCGGGCGTACCAGTCCCGCGGCCAGTCGTGCGCTCTCGCCTCCAGCACCACCAGGTCGCACCCTGCTCCGGCAGCGAGCTCGAGGGCCCGGGCGAGCAGCGCGTCGGCGTGCCCCCTGCCGCGGTGCGCCGGATCGGTCAGGACTGAGTCGACCGCGGCGGTGGCACCGTCCACGCGCAGCTGGGCCGCCGCGACGACCCGGCCGCCGTCCCGCACCACGAGATCGGTCACCGCGACGACGAGGTCGTCGAGCCGCTCGCGGGCGACGAGCTGACGGACGGCGGTGTCGAGCCGGTCCCCGAGCGAGGTCACATCGCGCCGCCACGAGGCCGCCCAGAGCTCGTGCACCTCGTCCTGAGGCACGACCTCCACGCGGTCGTGCGCCAGCGCCGCGGCCCCTGCCGGGGATCGGGCCATGAGGACGAGCTCCTCGACGTCCCAGCCCGCGCGGCCCAGTTCCGAAGCGACGGCGCCGCCCCCGGGCCAGGCCAGCAGGGCGGCGCGATGCGGCCAGCCGGCGTTGCCGCCGACCTCCTCCGCTGCCCGCTCCACGGTGGCCGCGTCGACCGGCGAGGTGAGCAGCAGCCGGTTGTGGTCGTAGGAGTACGGGACGTCCGGGTCGAGCACCGCGACCCCGCCCGGCACGTCGCCCACGCCGACCGCCCGGCGGACCGGCAGCCAGGTGACGGACGCCAGCGCCCTGCCGTACGCGTCGCCGGGCGAGGGCAGCGGCGGCAGGGGATCGCGGTACGGGACCACGGCGACGACGGCGCTGGCCGGCAACGGGCCGTACAGGTGCGGGAAGCGCATGCCCGGCGGGTCGTCGGGACGACCGGGCTCGAACCGGACCGGGTCGGCCAGCCACTCCGGATCGACCACCAGCAGCAGCAGGTCGCGGCGGCCGGGGAAGAGCGCCCGCGCGGGCAGGTGGACCTGATCCGGGGTCGACAGGTGCACGAACCCCGCAGACTCCAGGGAGGCGGGACGCACCGCACCGCTCCGGAGGGCGGCCCGCCACGCGGCAGGCTCGACGAGATGGAGGAGCACCCTGCGATCCTGCCCGCGTGACCAGCGACGAGCAGGACCGGATAGCGCGCGGCTACCTCGCGTTCGTGGTGGAGGCCGCGCCGACCTCGCCGCTGTACGCGCGGCTGGCGGAGGAGGTGGCCCGCTCCGACGACGTGCTCGCCTTCCTCGCCGGGCTCCCGGTGGGGAAGCGGCAGCCGAACCTGCTGTTCGCGGCGGTGCAGTTCCTGCACGGGGCCCCGGAGGACGGCGACCAGCTGCGCTCCCTCGTGGCCGACGACGCCGAGCGGCTCCGCGCCACCATGCTCGGCCGCGCCACCCAGACCAACGAGCCGGCCCGCTGCGGTGCGCTGCTGCCGGTGCTCGGCCTCCTGGAAGGTCCGCTGGCGCTGATCGAGGTCGGCAGCTCGGCCGGCCTGTGCCTCTACCCGGACCGGTACGGCTACTCGTACGACGGCGTGGCCGTGGGACCGTCCGACGGCCTGCGGATCGACGTCGCGACCTCCGGCGGAGTGCCCGTACCGAGCGAGGTGCCCACGGTGGTCGCCCGCATCGGCATCGACCTCAACCCGCTGGACCCCTCCGACCCCGACGACCGCGCCTGGCTGCGCGCACTGGTCTGGCCCGGGCCGCACGCCGAGGCCAGACTCCAGCGGCTGGACGCCGCAGCGCGAGTGGCCGCCCGCGAGCCCGCCACCGCGCTCACCGGTGATCTGCTGACCCGCCTGCCCGACGCGCTGGCGCTCGTGCCGCCCGGCTGCACCCCCGTCGTCCTCCACACCGCCGTCCTGCCCTACCTGCCGAGCGACGCGCGCGAGGCCTTCGTCGAGCAGGTGCGCGGCCTCCCGGTGCGGTGGATCGCGCAGGAGGGCCCGGGCGTGGTCCCGGGCACCGGCGAGCGGGCGCCGAGCGGCTGGGGCCCGTACTTCGTCGTCTCCCTCGACGGCCGGCCGGTGGCCCGGTCGGCTCCGCACGGTGGGTGGCTCGAGTGGCTGTCGGGGCCGCTGGCAGCATCCGCGGGGTGACCGACCACGAGCCAGGCGGACCCACCGACTGGGGGACGAGCATCGGCGTCGGCCCGTGGGAGGGGCCCTGGCCGGAGGACCCGCGCTACGACCCGGAGCTCCTGGCCCACGGCGACCGGCGCAACGTCGTCGACCGCTACCGCTACTGGACCGTCGAGGCGATCGTCGCCGACCTCGACCGGCGACGGCACCCGTTCTCGGTGGCGATCGAGAACTTCGGCCACGACCTGAACATCGGCACGGTGGTGCGGACCGCCAACGCGTTCCTCGCCGAGGAGGTGCACGTCGTCGGCCGGCGCCGGTGGAACCGGCGGGGCGCGATGGTCACCGACCGCTACCAGCACCTGCGCCACCACCCCGACGTCGCCACCCTGCTCGCCCACGCCGCGGCCCGGCAGCTCCCGGTGGTCGCCGTGGACAACCACCCGGGCGCCGTCCCGCTGGAGACCGCCGACCTGCCGCGCCGCTGCCTGCTGCTGTTCGGCCAGGAAGGGCCCGGCCTCACCGAGGAGGCGCGCGCCGGCGCCGACCTCACCGTCTCCATCGCCCAGTTCGGCTCCACCAGGTCGATCAACGTCGGCGTGGCCGCCGGCATCGCGATGCACGCGTGGATCCGGCAGCACGCCGGCCCTGCCTAGCCCGCGAGGACCCCGCGCAGCCGCTCGGCGAACGCCTCGGGCTGGCCGGCGTAGCCGTGCTCGCCGCCCATGAAGCCGCCGTGATGGCTCGGGAAGACGGTCAGCTCCTGTCCCAGGAGCTCGGCGGTGGCCGCCGCCGTCCGCCAGGTGAGCGTGTTCTGCGACTCGACGCCCGCCGCGATCACCACCCGCGTGGGTGCGGAGCGCAGCGCCTCGACGTCCGGGCGGTAGGCGGTGACCGCGTTCGAGACGCCCGAGAGCAAGGGGTCGGTGCGGGAGCCGTCGTCCTCGGTGGGCAGCCCGAGCGCGGCCGGGTCGGGGGCGGCCATCTCCTCGGGGAGCTCGCCCTGCCAGGAGGTGAGCGCGATGAACGCGGCCATGCCCGCGCCCCAGCCGCGCTCGGCGTAGACGCGCTGCACCTGGCGCTCCGCGGCGAACGCCCGCTCCGCGTCGGGCAGGACCGGCAGCAGGGGAGGCTCGTGCCCGACCAGCGTGCGCACGTCGTCCGGGTGCGCGGTCACCCAGGCCAGTCCGGTCACCGCGCCACCGCTGCTGGCGAGCACGTCGACCGGGCCGGCGCCGAGTGCCTCGACGAGCAGGTGCAGGTCGGCGGCCTGCCGCTCGGGGTCGTTGTCCGTGCGGCCGTCCGAGCGGGTGCTGCGGCCCAGCCCGCGGGGGTCGTAGGTGACGACGGTCCGGTCGGGGAAGAGCCCGGCGAGCGCGCTGAAACCGCCGACGTCCATCGGCTGGGCGATCATCAGCAGGGGCGGCTGCCCGTCCGCAGGGGGAAGCGGGCCGCGGACGTCGTAGGCGAGGGCGGCGCCCGGCACCTGCAGCGTGTGCGTCGACATGGCGGTGGTCATGCGACCACCGACCGCTCGACCGCCGGGAACTCATCGGTGGAGGTAGGGCTCCGGGTCGACGCCGCGGGCCCGGAGCGCGTCCTCCACCGCCGCGCACACCGTGCGGACGACGTCGACGCGGGCCCAGCGCTTGTCGTCGCCGGCGACCACGTGCCAGGGGGCCGCCGGGTGGTCGGTGCGCTCGAGCATCTCCTCGACCGCTGCCTCGTACTCGGGGCGCTTCGCGCGGTTGCGCCAGTCCTCCTCGGTGAGCTTCCAGGACTTGTGCGGATCGGTCCGGCGGCGTTCGAACCGGCGCAGTTGCTCCTCGGCGGAGACGTGCATCCAGAACTTCACCAGGACGGCGCCCTCGGCGGCCAGCGTCGTCTCGAGGTCGACGATCTCGTCGTACGCCCGCCGCCAGGCCTCCTCCGAGGCGAAGCCCTCGACCCGCTCCACGAGCACGCGGCCGTACCAGGTGCGGTCGAGCACGGCCATCCCGCCCCAGCCGGGCAGCACCGGCCAGAACCGCCACAGGAAGTGGTGCCGCTTCTCGTCCTCGGAGGGGGCGCCGAACTGCGCCACCCGCACGTGCCGCAGGTCCAGCTCGCTCACCAGGCGCTTGATCGCCCCGCCCTTGCCGGAGGCGTCCCACCCCTCGAAGAGCACGCACAGCGGCGGGCCGAGCTCCCCGGACCCGAGCTGGCCGCCGAGCAGCAGGCGCAGGTGGACCAGCCGGTCCTGGGCGTCGGCCAGCAGGCGCTTGCCCTCCCGGTCGTCCAGACGCAGGGACAGATCCACCTCGGCGAGCCGGCTCATGAGCAGACCCTGCCAGGTCGCCGGTCTGCCCACCTTCGGTGAGTTCGGTCTCCACCGTCCCCGGGGGAGGCGGCCGGGTGGGACGATGGTGCCCGTCATGTCTGCCCTGCCCCTCGTCTTCGACGCCCCCCGCCGCGGCAAGCCGCCGCGGCACCTCGCCGACCTCACCCGCGACGAGGCCCGCGCGGCGGTCGCCGAGCTGGGCCAGCCGCCGTTCCGCGCCGACCAGCTGGCGCGGCACTACTACGGCGGGGTGACCGACCCGGCGCAGATGACCGACCTCCCCGCAGCCGCACGCGAGGCCCTCGTCGGGGAGCTGCTGCCCGGGCTGCTCACCCCGGTCCGGCACCAGGAGGCCGACGGCGGACGCACCCGCAAGACGCTCTGGCGGCTGCACGACGGCGCGCTGGTCGAGAGCGTGCTCATGCGCTATCCCGGCCGCGCCACCGTGTGCATCTCCAGCCAGGCCGGCTGCGGCATGGCCTGCCCGTTCTGCGCGACCGGCCAGCAGGGGCTCACCCGCAACCTGTCCGCGGCCGAGATCATCGGCCAGGCCGTGGCGGCGGCTGCCGCCATGGCCAACGGCGAGGTGGCCGGCGGGCCCGGCCGGTTGTCCAACGTCGTCTTCATGGGCATGGGGGAGCCGCTGGCCAACTACCCCCGCGTGCGGAAGACCCTCGACGCGCTGCTCACCCCCGCGCCGCACGGGCTCGGGCTCGGGCAGCGGTCGGTCACCGTGTCGACGGTCGGCCTGGCGCCCGCGATCCGCCGGCTGACCGACGAAGGACTCAACGTCACCCTCGCGGTCAGCCTGCACGCGCCGGACGACGAGCTGCGCGACACCCTCGTGCCGATCAACACCCGGTGGAAGGTCGCCGAGGTCATCGACGCCGCCGACGCCTACGCCCGTCGCACCGGCCGCCGGTACTCGGTCGAGTACGCGCTGATCCGTGACGTCAACGACCAGCCCTTCCGGGCCGACCTGCTCGGCAGGCTGCTGGCCGGCAAGCTCGCGCACGTCAACCTCATCCCGCTCAACCCCACGCCGGGCAGCAAGTGGGACGCCAGCCCCCTGCCCGCGCAGCGGGAGTTCGTGGCGCGGCTGCGCGCCGCCGGGGTGCCGACGACGGTGCGCGACACGCGTGGCCAGGACATCGACGGCGCCTGCGGCCAGCTCGCGGCGGCCGACCAGGTGGACGGCGTGCCCAGCGTCGCCGTCGCCCCGACGCCGTCGATGGAGCCCACCGTGGAACTCGGCGCCGAGGGCGACGAGTGAGCGCTCCGGGGCCCGCGGCCGAGGCGCACGAGCACTCGCACGCCGACGTGTCGGGGGGCTGGCTGCGTGCAGCCACCTTCGGCGCGATGGACGGCCTGGTCACCAACACCGCGCTCGTCGCCGGGGTCGGCGGCGGAGGCGCCGCGCCCCGCGCGATCGTCCTGGCCGGGGTCGCGAGCCTCGTGGCCGGCGCGATCTCCATGGCGCTGGGGGAGTACACCTCGGTCAAGACGCAGAACGAGCAGCTCGACCTGGAGGTCGAGAAGGAGCGCCTGGAACTCACGCGCAACCCTGCCGGCGAGCTCGCCGAGCTCGTCGACATGCTGCGGTCGCGCGGGGTGGAGGACGCGCTGGCGCGGGAGGTGGCCGCTCAGCTGTCCCGGGATCCGGAGACGGCGCTGCGACTGCACGTGGTGGCCGAGCTCGGGTTGAACCCCGATGACAAGCCGTCTCCCACGGTCGCGGCGGTCTCTTCCTTCTTCACCTTCGCGGTCGGGGCCGTCGTCCCTCTGGTGCCGTACTTCTTCGGCGTCTCGCTGCTCGGCGTGGCTCTGCTCTGCGGCGGGATCGGCCTGTTCGTCGCCGGTGCGGTGTCCTCGCGCTTCACCCCGCGCCCGTGGTGGTTCGCCGGCCTGCGCCAGCTGCTGTTCGGCGCGGCCGCGGCCGGCGTCACCTACCTCGTCGGCGCGGCCATCGGCGTCGCGGTCACCTGATGGAACGGCCCCCTGTCGGGCTCCGTCGCGGGCGGGCTGCGGGGGACAGGGGGCCCGTCGTCAGCGGCTGCGCCAGGCGTTCTTCCGCCGGAAGATGTCCCACACCAGGATGATCACCATGATCCCGGCGAAGCCGATCACCCAGAGGTCCTCGACCCGGCCCTCGTGGTTGCCGATCAGGAACGACAGCGTGATCAGCACGGCGATCCAGGCACCGATGCGGCCCTTGCGGCCGGTCTCGGCGTGCCAGCCCCAGTCCTCGGGCTCCTCGTGCTGGACCGGGTGCGCGCCGGCGCGGACCACGGCCTCCTCGCGTCCGGGCTGGTTGACCCGCTCGGTCACGGAGCTGTCCTGCGCGATCCGGCCGTGGGTGGTTGAGTCGCTCACGCCCGCATTCTGACAGCTCCCTCCTCCCGACACCCGACGAGGTCGCCCCCGCCCGGCGTGCCGCGCCGGTCGGCAAGGATGCACCCGTGACGACGCAGCGCGAGGTGACGGTCCTCGGGTCCACCGGTTCGATCGGCCGGCAGGCGATCGCGGTGGCCCAGCAGAACCCCGACCGGGTGCGCATCACCGGGCTGGCGGCCGGGGGGAACGACGTCGGACTGCTGGCGGAGCAGGCGCTCGCGCTCGAAGTGCGCACCGTGGCCGTCGCCCGCGCCACCGCCGCGCAGGACCTGCAGCTGGCCTTCTACGGCGCCGCCTCCAAGCGGGGGTGGTCGCGCGGGGAGTACGCCCTCCCGGAGATCCTCGCCGGGCCGCGGGCCGCCGAGGAGCTCGCCGCCCGGCCCGCCGACGTCGTCCTCAACGGGATCACGGGCTCGATCGGGCTGGGCCCCACCCTGGCGGCCCTCCGCGCCGGGCGGACCGTCGCCCTGGCCAACAAGGAGTCGCTGGTCGCCGGTGGCGACCTCGTCAAGGCGGCCGCTGCACCGGGCCAGCTCGTGCCGGTCGACTCCGAGCACTCGGCGCTGGCCCAGTGCCTGCGGGCCGGGCGCCCGAGCGAGGTGGCCCGCCTCGTGCTCACCGCCAGCGGCGGCCCCTTCCGCGGCCGCTCCGCCGCCGACCTCGCGGACGTGACCGTCGAGCAGGCGCTGGCCCACCCCACCTGGGACATGGGTCCGGTGGTCACCATCAACTCCGCGACCCTGGTGAACAAGGGCCTCGAGCTCATCGAGGCCCACCTGCTGTTCGACGTCCCCTACGCCGACATCGACGTGGTGGTGCACCCGCAGTCGATCGTCCACTCGATGGTCACCTTCGCCGACGGGGCGACGATCGCGCAGGCCAGCCCGCCGGACATGCGCCTGCCCATCGCCCTCGGGCTCGCCTGGCCCGACCGGCTGCCCGACGTGCAGCCCGCGCTGGACTGGACCGAGGCCAGCACCTGGGAGTTCCTCCCGCTCGACGACGACGCGTTCCCGGCGGTGCGGCTGGCCCGTGCGGCGGGGGAGGCCGGTGGCGTGGCCCCGGCGATCTTCAACGCGGCCAACGAGGAGGCCGTCGCGGCCTTCACGGCGGGTCGGCTGTCGTTCCCAGGGATCGTCCAGCTCGTCGCGCGTACTCTCGACGAGGCGCCGGACCTCGGCGTCCCCACGCGCGTCGACGAGGTCCTGGCGGCGGAGAAGTGGGCCCGGGAGCACGCCCGGGGAGTCATCGCCGGAGGCTGAGCTGAGCGGGTTCCTGCTGACGGTCCTCGGGATCGTCGCCTTCGCGCTGGGCCTGCTGTTCAGCATCGGGTTCCACGAGTTCGGGCACTTCTTCTGGGCCCGGAAGTTCGGCATGCGCGTGCCGCAGTTCTTCGTCGGGTTCGGGCCGACCGTCTTCTCCCGGCGGTACGGGGAGACCGAGTTCGGCATCAAGGGCATCCCGCTGGGCGGGTACATCCGCATCGTCGGCATGATCCCGCCGGCCGAGGAGGGCGAGAGCACGCGCGCCACCCGGATGCGCAGCTTCATCGCCGAGGTCCGCGGCGCCGCGCTCGACGACGTGCTGCCCACCGACGGCGACCGGGTCTTCTACAAGAAGCCCTGGTGGCAGCGGGTCGTCGTGATGTTCGCCGGGCCGTTCCACAACCTGGTGCTGGCCGTCCTGTTCTTCACCATCGTGCTCACCGCCTTCGGCATCCCGCAGGCGACGACGGCGATCAGCGCCGTCCCGGAGTGCGTGCTGCCCGCCACCTCCCAGGAACGGACCTGCGCGGAGGACGCGCCGCCCTCGCCGGCCGCCGCGGCCGGCATCCGGGCCGGCGACACGATCGTCGCGATCGACGGCCGTCCGGTGTCCCCGGTCCCCGACGCCGGTCAGGACGACGAGGACACCGGCTGGGGCCAGGTGCAGAGCGTCATCCGGGAGAGCATCGGCACCCCCGTCGCGCTCACCGTGGAGCGCGAGGTGGACGGGGCCACCCGGCGGGTCGACCTCACCGTCACCCCCATCGCCAACGAGATCCGCGTCGACTCCGACGGCGACGGCGAGGCCGACGGCACCGAGACGGTCGGCTACGTCGGCGTGCAGGCCGCGCAGACCTACGTGCAGCAGCCGGTCTCCGCGGTGCCGGGGTTCATCGGCGACTACACGGTGCGGGCCGTCGACCGGCTGGCCGAGATCCCGCAACGGGTGCCCGCCTTGTTCGGCGCGGCGTTCCTCGGCGAGGAGCGCGACCCGCAGGGCCCGATCGGCGTCGTCGGCGTCGGCCGGATCTCCGGTGAGGTCTTCTCCATCGACAGGTTCACCTCGACGGAGAAGATCAGCCTGTTCTTCCAGCTGCTGGCCGGGATGAACCTGGTGCTCTTCCTGTTCAACCTGCTGCCGATCTACCCGCTGGACGGCGGGCACATCGCCGGTGCGCTCTACGAGAAGGCGCGCGCCACGGTGGCGCGGCTGCGCGGCCGGCCCGACCCCGGGCCGTTCGACATCGCGCGGCTGATGCCCGTGGCCTACGTCGTCGCCGGGCTGTTCCTGGTGCTGTCGGCGCTGCTGCTCGTCGCCGACGTCGTCAACCCGATCACCCTCGCCGGATAGCGGCCCGGCGCAGGTCACAGCGCGGTCGACCGCACGTCGGCACGGACGGGGGATACTGGGCGGCATGGCGATCCCCGTCGGCCTCGGCATGCCGGCTGCACCCCCGCCCGTCCTCGCTCCGCGGCGGAAGACCCGCCAGCTCGACGTGGGCGGGGTCGGCGTCGGCAGCGACCACCCGGTGAGCGTCCAGTCGATGACGACGACGAAGACCGCCGACATCAACGCGACGCTGCAGCAGATCGCGGAGCTGACCGCGTCCGGCTGCCAGATCGTGCGGGTGGCCGTCCCCGACACCGACGACGCCGAGGCGCTGCCGATCATCGCGAAGAAGTCGCAGATCCCGGTCATCGCCGACATCCACTTCCAGCCGCGCTACGTGTTCGCCGCCATCGACGCCGGGTGCGCCGCGGTCCGGGTGAACCCCGGCAACATCAAGAAGTTCGACGACAAGGTCGGCGAGATCGCCAAGGCGGCCAAGGGCGCCGGCATCCCGATCCGCATCGGCGTCAACGCCGGATCCCTCGACAAGCGGCTGCTCGCCAAGTACGGCAAGGCCACGCCCGAGGCGCTGGTCGAGTCGGCGCTGTGGGAGTGCTCGCTGTTCGAGGAGCACGACTTCCGCGACATCAAGATCTCGGTCAAGCACAACGACCCGGTGGTCATGGTGCGCGCCTACGAGCTGCTCGCCGCGCAGTGCGACTACCCGCTGCACCTCGGCGTCACCGAGGCCGGCCCCGCCTTCCAGGGCACGATCAAGTCCGCCGTCGCCTTCGGGGCGCTGCTCTCCCAGGGCATCGGCGACACGATCCGCGTCTCGCTCTCCGCGCCGCCCGCGGAGGAGGTCAAGGTCGGCAACCAGATCCTGGAGTCGCTGAACCTCCGCCAGCGCGGCCTCGAGATCGTCAGCTGTCCCTCGTGCGGGCGCGCGCAGGTCGACGTCTACAAGCTTGCCGACGAGGTCACCGCCGGCCTCGAGGGCATGGAGGTGCCGCTGCGGGTCGCGGTCATGGGCTGCGTCGTGAACGGTCCCGGCGAGGCCCGCGAGGCCGACCTCGGGGTGGCCTCCGGCAACGGCAAGGGCCAGATCTTCGTCAAGGGCCAGGTCATCAAGACCGTGCCCGAGTCGCAGATCGTGGAGACGCTCATCGAGGAGGCGATGCGGATCGCCGCCGAGCAGGTCGACGCGGGAGAGCCCTCCGGGCCGCCCGTGGTCACCGTCAGCTGACCGGCCCTCCCGCTCCGCCGTGCTGCGCGCCCCGACCGCCCGCGTCCTCGACGAGAGCGACGAGGCCGCCGTCCACCGCCTGCTGGCCACCGATCCGGTGGCGTCCTGCGTCGTCGCCGGCCGGGTGGAGGCGGTGGGCACCGGGGCGTCCGCCGTCGGGGCGCCGCTGTGGGGGTTCGGCACCGGGCGGTCGCTCGACGCCGTCTGCCTCGCCGGCGCGAACCTGATCCCTGTCGCCGTCCCGGGTGCCGAACGGGCGGCGGCCGCCGCCTTCGCCGAGCGGGCCCGTCGCGCCGGGCGCCGGTGCAGCACGATCGTCGGGCCGGCCGCGACCGTCGCGCCGCTCTGGGAGCTCCTGGCCCCGTACTGGGGCCCGCCGCGCGACCACCGTCCCCGCCAGCCGCTGCTGGCCATCGACGGCCCG
>NZ_LWUA01000003.1 GCF_005222955.1 Blastococcus sp. CCUG 61487
GAGGACGTCGCGCACCGGCTCGGCCCGGCGAGCCGCGTCGAGCGCCGCCCGTGCCGGCTCCAGCTCCGGCGCGGCCGCCTCGAGACGGCCCAGCTCGGCGCGTGCCCGCTCCAGGCGGACGTGGCACTCCTCCTCCGCGCGACCTGCGGCGAGCGCCGCCTCGGCGGCACGGGCGCGCTCCCCGGCTGCCTCCGCCGCCTCCGTGGCGCGGGCCGCGACCTCCTCGGCCTCGGCACGGACGCGGCGCACCCACGCGCTGACCGGCGACCCCGGTGCGGCGCCCACCAGCTCCAGCGCGAACTCCTCGGGCACCGTCACGTCGGCGACCTGGGCGACCAGCGACACCAGCGTCCCGGCACGCGCACGGACCCGCTCCAGACGGTCCCGCGCCGCGGCGCGCTCGCCCGCCAGCCAGTCCTCCACGCGGGCGAAGCGACCGACGTCGAACAGGGTGCGCAGCAGGCGGGCACGGTCCTCCGGCTCGGCGCGCAGGAACCGCGCGAAGTCGCCCTGCGGGAGCAGGACCACCTGGCAGAACTGCTCGGCGGAGAGCCCCAAGCGGGTGCGCAGGTACTCCGACCCCTCGTCGATGCGGGTGCTGACCGGCTCCCAGGCATCCCCGGCCCACCGCTGGAGGACGAGCCGGGCCTGCTCGGTCGTCCATCCCTCCCCGCGGCGCTTCGGGCGCTGCTGCTCCGGCCGGCGGGTCACCCTCAGCCGCTCGTCGCCCAGGGTCAGCTCGAGCTCGACCTCCGTGCGGACGTCGTCGGCGGCGTGGTCGCTGCGCAGGCGCTTCTCCTCGCCCCGTGCGCCCGGGACGGTGCCGAAGAGGGCGAAGACCACCGCGTCGAGCAGCGTCGTCTTGCCCGCCCCGGTCGGCCCCCACAGCAGGAACAACCCGTCGCGACCGACGTCGTCGAGGTCCACCTCGACGCGGGTGGCGAACGGACCGAACGCCGTCAGCCCCAGCTGGTGGACCCTCACGCGGCGTCCTCGCGCGCCGCCGCGGCCAGCGCACGGGCGAGCAGCTCCCGCTCGGCCTCGCTCGGCGCCGCGCCGCGGACGTGGTCGACGAACTCCTCGGCCACCTGCAGATCGCTGCGCCCGCGCAGCCGGTCCTGGTAGCTGCGGCCGTCGGCCGCGGCGCCGGCGCCCGTCCACTCCAGGTGGACGCAGTGCGGGAAGCGCTCGCGCAACCGGCGCATCGGATCGGCGGGGCGGACGGTGTCGGTGAGCCGGGCGGACACGAAGTGCTCCTCGACGGCCGCGTGCTCGGGAGCGGCGAGCAGCTCGGCCAGCTCGCCGGTGAGCACCGAGAGCCGGCGGGGTGCGGGCAGCGGCACGGCACGGACCTCGCCGAGCCCGTCGGCGCCGAGCTCGACCAGCCACGCCTGCTTCTGCTGCCCGGCCTCGCCGAAGGAGTAGGCCAGCGGCGAGCCGCTGTAGCGCAGCCGGGGGCTGAGCGTCTGGGGTCGGTGCAGGTGCCCGAGCGCCACGTAGTCGACGCCGTCGAACACTCCGGCCGGCACGAGGTCGACGCCGCCCACGCAGATGTCGCGCTCGCTCTCGGTCGGCACGCCCCCGCCCACGAACGCGTGGGCGAGCACCACGGACCGGACGCCGGGCCGCAGGAAGAGGTCGGCACGGATCCGCTCCATCGCGGCGGTGAGCACGCCCTCGTGCCCGCGCACCGCCGCCTCGCCCCGTCCGGCGAGGCCCAGTTCGTGGCGGGCCACCTCCGGCTCGAGGTACGGGATGCCGTAGACGGCGACCTCGCCGTGCTCGTCGGCCAGCAGCACCGGCTCGTCGAGCGCCGGGGTCACGGCGCGGACGTGCAGCCCGGCGGCGGCGAGCAGCCCGGAGAAGGTGCCCAGCCGGCGGGCGGAGTCGTGGTTGCCCGGTGTCAGCACCACCTGTGCGCCGGCAGCGAGCAGCCGTCCGATGACGCGGTCGAGCACCGCCGTCGCATCGGCCGAGGGGACCGCGCGGTCGTAGATGTCGCCGGCGACGACCACCAGGTCCACCGACTCGGCGGTGACCACGGAGGCCAGCTCGCCGAGCACGGCCTCCTGCTCGGCGAGCAGATCGGTGCCGTGCAGCGTCCGGCCGATGTGCCAATCGGAGGTGTGCAGCAGCCGCATGGGCCGGAACCTAAGCGGGGGGTACGACAGAACCCCCCAGGCGCGCCGTGACGGAACCGTCACAGCGCGCCAGGGGGACGTCGACGCCCGGCCCGGACCTGACGGTCAGGACGCGGTGACGGTGTTCGTGGCGCTGTCCCACGTCAGCGTGCCGTGCTGGAACCGCTGGCTGATCCCGCCGGCGACCCAGCGACCGTCCTCCGCCGGGTAGCCGAGGGCGCTGCTCTCCGCACCCGCGGCGGCCCAGGCATCCCGGATGGCCCCGCTGACCGGCTGCGCGCCCGTGGTCGGCGACCAGTAGATGGCCCCGCCCTGGAACAGCTGGTAGGTGCCACCGCCGGCCAGCCCACCGGTCTCGTCGCTGACCGGGTAGCCCAGCGGCCCGTTCTCCAGCCCCAGGGCGTCCCACTTCTCGCTGATGCCACCGAACACCCGGTGCACCGGGGTGCTGGCACTGCTGTACATCCGCGCGCCCTGGAAGACCTGGTAGCAACCGCTGTCGCGCAGCCCGCACACGGTGTCGCTGACCGGGTAGCCGAGGCCGCCGCCGATGCCGCCCCGGGCGTCGAACCCGGCCGTCATCGCGGCCGACATCACCCGCGCCCCGGTCCGGGGACTCCAGTAGATCGAGCCGTTCTGGAAGGTCTGCATGCGACCACCGCCGAGGGCATCCTGCTCGTCACTGGTCGGGTAGCCCAGCGGACCGTTCTCCAGCCCCAGGCTGTCCCACTTCTCGCGAATCCCGCCGAAGACCCACTGCGGCGAGGTGGAGTTGCTGCTGTAGATCGTCCCGCCCTCGAACCACTGGAAGCAGCCGCCGTCGCGCAGCCCGCAGGCGGTGTCCATCAGCGGGTAGCCCAGACCACCGTTCTCCGATCCGCGCGCGTCGTAGCCGGTGCGGATCACCCCCGAGACGACACGGGAACCGGCCACGGGGCTCCAGTAGATCTTGCCGCCCTGGAAGACCTGGTACGAGCCGCCGCGGGTCAGCCCGCCGATCTCGTCGGTGGCCGGGTAGCCCAGCGGCCCGTTCTCGAGGGCGTGGGTGTGCCAGAGCTCGAGGTTCCCACCGCGCACCATCCACGTGCCGGTGCTCGCGTTGCTGTAGAGCCGGCCGTTCTGGAAGAGCTGGTAGCAGCCGTCATCCTTCAGCCCGCAGCTCGGATCGCTGATCGGGTAGCCGAGGCCACCGTTCTCGTTGCCCCGCGCCTCGTAGGAGGCGCGCAACGCCCCGGTGACCGGATGGGCCCCGGTCAGCGGCGTCCAGAGCATCTTCCCCTTCTCGAAGAGCTGGTAGCAGCCCCCTTGGGACAGGCCGCAGAGGAAGGAGGTCGCCGGAGCGCCCACCATGGCCTTGATCGCCGGCTCCTGGGCCTTCGCGTAGAGCGCGGCGCCGCCGAGCGAGTGGGTCGAGCCGAACCAGTCGGTGAAGTAGTTCCAGAAGTTCCGGTTGCCGTAGGAGGAGCACGAGTCCCCGAGCCCGTAGCCGGCGTTGAGCGCCGCCTGGTTGGGCCGGTAGGGCGTGTAGTTGTACAGCCCGGCGGTGGCCTGGTTGGCGATGTAGACGGTCGAAGAGCCGCAGGCGGCGTTGGGGTGCCAGCCGATGGTGTTGTTCCGGCCGGCCACGTAGCCGTACCGGGTGGGGTTCACCTGGTAGCGGCGGTACTGGGCCGCGGCGCTGTAGACCTGGTTGGCGAACCCGTAGTACTGGGTGTCGCAGGCGGCGGTGTCCGGGCAGCCCATGCCCATGGCGATCTGGTACTGCCGGGTGGTCGGCCGGGTCGCCGTGACCAGGCCCTGCTCCTTCTGCAGGATCACCAGCAGGACGCGCGGGCTGATCCCGCAGGCGACGGAGACCTTCGCGATGATCGTCGCGGCGCTCTCCCACCCGGCGCCATGGTAGGTGTCGCAGAGGTTGGTCGCGGCGCGGGTCGACGTCGCCTGCGCGTAGCGCTTGAGGCACGGCATCGCGCCGTCGACGCAGCTGGCCCCGCGGTAGTCGAGGAAGTGCTGGATGGCGCCCGCGTCCATCGCCAGCGCGTCGTAGAAGACGGCGTCGGAGACGATGTGGCCGGGGTCGAAGAAGCGCAGGTCGGCAGCGTCCGCGGAGTTCGTCGGCGCGGACCCCGCGGCGGGGGCGACCAGGACCGCGGCGACGAGCCCTACGAGCGTGAGCAGACGCACGAGCGCTCGGCTCACGGGATCTGCACCTCGACCGGCTCGGAGGACGCCGACGTGCGGGCCGACTCGTAGTCGATGACGGCGGTCCAGGTGCCCGGGGAGAGGCCCTCGCCCGGTACGACGAGCCCGCCGCAGTTGGTGGAGCGGGCATCGGGCAGGCCCTCGATGGTCGCGGTCGCCGACGCCCCGCCCATCGACAGCGTGAGGGTGCAGACGCCGCCGGCCTCCACGATGTCGGGCACGATCCCGCCCGCCTCGACCGCCCGCGCCTGCGGGTTCCAGTCGGCGTAGGTGATCCGGACCGACCCCTCGCCGACCGCCGGCGACGTCGGAGCCGGGTCGGTGGCGACGTCGGTCGGGTCGGCGGCCTCCGGAGCTGCCGGCGACCCGTAGGTCCCCGGCGCGCTCTGGGCCGCGGTGTCGGCCTCGGTCGCGTCGTCCCCGCTGGAGCAGCCGGCCAAGACCGCCGTCGCCAGCGCGACGGTCAGCGCGGCGCTCCTGCTCGTGTTGCGCACGTCGTGTCCCTCTGTCGGTCGTCGGGCCGCTGACAGCGGCCCGTCCTGCTCACACCTGCACCCGGGGCGTGCTCACGCTCCAGATACGGCCGAGCACGGAATGTACCGACGCGGAACGGCAAGTGAGTGCATTCCGAGCCTTAGCGGATCCGCGTGTCCGTGCCGGCGCTCCGGGTCCGCGGCGCGCGAACCGTGACCCGGGCGTGACCGCACCCGTCACATCCGCCTCGCCCGGCTCGCATCGCCGACGACGTGCGAGGTCAGCGGCCCATCGGCCGGACGGGAGTCGCTCAGAACACCCGCGTCCCGGTGTTCGGGTACGGGTCACCCGGCCCCTCCTCCGCGGGCCACGAGCCGCGGAGGTGAGCGGCGTTCTCCTGCGCTCGCCGGTCGGCGTCCTCCTCGACCATCACGTTGATCAGCCGCTGGACGGACTCGCTGTCGGGGATGCGCCGCAGGACCGTCGCGCCGCCGTCCCCGGCCGTCTCGATCGTCAGCGTTCCCGACCTGACGAGCCGCTCCCACAAGCTCTGCGCGTACGAGACGTCGGTGATCCTGGCCAGGCCGAGGTCGCGGCCGCGGCGGGCCAGGATCCCCTCGCGGAAGAGCAGCCGGTGGGTGGTGATCACGTAGTGCGTGCTGCGCCAGCGCAGCAGCGGCACGACGACGGTCACCAGCAGCAGGACGAGGGCCACGCCCACCAGCGCCATGCGGTAGACACCCTGCTGCCGGCCGTCCGGGATCAGCGCGGCCGCGAAGGACGTGCCGCCGACGATCAGCAGGAACCGCACCACCGGCCAGAAGACGGTCAGCCAGTGAGGGTGCAGGTGCCGGACGACCTCTTCGTCCTCGGCGAGCAGCTTGTCCGGGTAGGCCACCCCGCCAGGATGACGGAGGGAGCAGGACGGGCGGCGGACCCGCGCCGCCCTGTCGCGCCGAGTGGGCCCGGACGCGACTGTGCGCTGGCGCACCTCACCCCAGGGGAATGGCGTTCACCAGCGCACGATTGCCAGGTCATCCAGGCCTGACGTGGCGGACGTCCCCGCTGGCCAGATCGACCGTGCCCGCCTCGGTCCGCACGACCAGCCGGCCGTCCCAGTCGACCGCCTCGGCCACGCCGTGCAGCAGCGACCCGTCGGGGAGGTGCACCTCCACCGTCGACCCGACCGTCGAGGACCAGCGCAGGTAGTCGGCCGCCAGGCCGGAGCCGATCGGGTCGCCGAGGTGCTCGACCCAGCGCAGGTACCGGCGCTCGAGCGCGCGCAGGAAGGCCAGCAGCACGGGAGCCCGGTCGACGGTCCCGCCGGTGACCTCGGCGAGCGACGTCCCGGTCTCGGGCAGCTCGGCCGCCGTGGTGGAGACGTTCAGCCCGGTGCCGACGACGACGGCCGCGCCGGAGCTCTCGGCGAGGATGCCGGCCAGCTTGCGGCCGTCGCGGGCCAGCAGGTCGTTGGGCCACTTCACCGAGGCGAGGACGCCGGTGGACTCCCCCACGGCCTCGGCCAGCGCGACCCCGGTGAGCAGCGGCAGCCAGCCCTTGCGCGCGGCCGGGACGTCGGGGCGCAGCAGCACCGAGACCGTCAGGCCCGCACGTGGCGGTGAGGTCCAGACCCGGTCCAGCCGCCCGCGGCCCGCCACCTGGTGCTCGGCCACGAGCACCGTGCCCTCCGGCGCGTCCTGCCCGGCCGCGGCGATCAGATCGGCGTTCGTCGACCCCGCCTCGGGCACCACGTCGACGGTCCGCCAGAGGCTGCTGTCGCGGGTGAGTGCGGCGGCCAGGGCGGCTGCGTCGAGCGGCGGCCGCTGCAGATCCGACCATCGAGGTGAGGACGCGTCGGGCACTCCCCTACGCTACGTAACCCGTGGCCGGGCGTGCTCGGTCGGGCACGACCACAGCGGCGCCGCATCCACCGCGGCCCACGTGCGTCAGAGGAGGAAACGTGAGCGCGGCCGATCTCGAGAGCGCCGGGGAACAGGTTCCCGCGGACATCGACATCCACACGACGGCGGGGAAGCTGGCAGACTTCGAGCGACGCGTGGAGGAGGCCCAGCACGCGGGCTCCGAGCGCGCCGTCGAGAAGCAGCACGCGGCGGGCAAGATGACCGCCCGCGAGCGGATCGAGGCGCTGCTGGACCCCGGCTCGTTCACCGAGTTCGACGAGTTCGCCCGCCACCGGTCCACGAACTTCGGCATGGACGCCAAGCGTCCCTTCGGCGACGGCGTCGTCACCGGCTACGGCACCGTCGACGGCCGCCCGGTGGCGATCTTCTCCCAGGACGTGACCGTCTTCGGCGGCGCGCTCGGCGAGGTCTACGGCGAGAAGATCGTCAAGGTGCAGGACTTCGCGATCAAGAACGGCTGCCCGGTCATCGGCATCAACGAGGGCGGCGGCGCGCGGATCCAGGAGGGCGTGGTCTCCCTCGGCCTCTACGGCGAGATCTTCCAGCGCAACGTGCACGCCTCGGGTGTCATCCCGCAGATCTCGCTGATCATGGGCCCGGCCGCGGGCGGTCACGTCTACTCCCCCGCGCTCACCGACTTCATCGTGATGGTCGACAAGACCAGCCAGATGTTCATCACCGGCCCCGACGTCGTGAAGACCGTGACCGGCGAGGACGTCACGCTCGAGGAGCTCGGCGGCGCCCGGACGCACAACACCAAGTCCGGCGTCGCCCACTACCTGGCCGAGGACGAGGCCGACGCGCTCGACTACGTCAAGGCGCTGCTGTCCTACCTCCCGAGCAACAACCTCGACCCGCTGCCCACGGTGGAGGTCGGACAGGTCGAGACCGTGCTGCCCGACGCCCTCACCGACTCCGACCTCGAACTCGACACGTTCATCCCCGACTCGGCGAACACCCCGTACGACATGCACACGGTCATCGAGCACGTGCTCGACGACGGCGAGTTCCTCGAGGTGCAGCCGCTGTTCGCGCCGAACCTGCTCATCGGCTTCGGCCGGGTCGAGGGCCGGCCGGTCGGCGTCGTCGCCAACCAGCCGACGCAGTTCGCCGGCACGCTGGACATCGACGCCAGCGAGAAGGCGGCCCGCTTCGTGCGCACCTGCGACGCCTTCAACATCCCGGTGCTCACCTTCGTCGACGTCCCCGGGTTCCTGCCGGGCACCTCGCAGGAGTGGGAGGGGATCATCCGCCGCGGCGCGAAGCTGATCTACGCCTACGCCGAGGCCACGGTCCCCAAGGTCACCGTCATCACCCGCAAGGCCTACGGCGGCGCGTACGACGTCATGGGGTCCAAGCACCTCGGCGCCGACGTCAACCTGGCCTGGCCGACGGCGCAGATCGCGGTCGTCGGCGCGCAGGGCGCGGTCGGCATCCTCTACCGCAAGGAGCTCGCCGCGGCCGAGGACCCCGACACCCGCCGTGCCGAGCTGATCGCGGAGTACGAGGACACCCTCGCGAACCCGTACATCGCCGCCGACCGCGGGTACGTGGACGCCGTGATCCCGCCCTCGCACACCCGCGTCCAGGTGACCAAGGCGCTGCGCGTGCTGGCCAACAAGCGCCAGACCCTCCCGCCGAAGAAGCACGGGAACATCCCGCTGTGAAGGAGGAAGCGCCGCTGCTCCGTGTGGTCAAGGGTGAGCCGACCGCGGAGGAGCTCGCCGCGCTGACCGTCGTCGTCGCGGTGCTGTCGCAGCGCCGCGAGCGGCGCCGGCCGACCCCGATCGGCGGCTGGGCGGCCTACGGGCGCGCGCACCGCCGTCCGGCGCAGGTGGGTCCCGGCGGCTGGCGGGCGGCGGGCAGCCCGGCATGAGCGACCGCAAGCTGGTCCTCGCGTCGGCCTCCCCCGCTCGGCTCTCCCTCCTCCGGCAGGCCGGCCTCGCCCCCGAGGTCGTGGTCAGCGACGTCGACGAGTCGGCGTTCCCCGCACCGAGAGTGGCCGAGCAGGTCGCGCTGCTGGCGGCGGCGAAGGCCGCCGCCGTCGCCAAGCGGGAGGACGACGCGCTGGTGATCGGCGCGGACTCGCTGCTGGAGTTCGCCGGCAAGCCGCTGGGCAAGCCGGTGGACGCCGCCGACGCCCGTGACCGCTGGCGGCGGATGTCCGGGCGCTCGGGCGTCCTGCACACGGGGCAGGCGCTGTTCGACGTCCGCGGCGGGGCCGTGGTCAGCCGCGACATCTCCGTCGCCTCCACCGTCGTCTACTTCGCCGAGCCCACGCAGCCGGAGATCGAGGCCTACCTGGCCACCGGTGAGCCGCTGGCCGTCGCCGGCGCGTTCACCCTCGACGGCCTCGGCGCGCCGTTCGTCCGCCGCGTCGAGGGCGACCCCGCCGCCGTCGTCGGGCTCTCGCTCACGTTGCTGCGCACCCAGCTGGCCAAGCGCGGCCTGGCCATCACCGACCTGTGGCGGCGCTGAACCCCGTCCCACCCCTCACTACAGTTCGACCGGTCCACGGATGAAGGAGAGCCCGGTGCAGAAGGTCCTGATCGCCAACCGCGGTGAGATCGCGGTGCGCGTGGCTCGTGCATGCAAGGACGCCGGGCTGACCAGCGTGGCCGTCTACGCCGAGCCCGACCGCGACGCGTTGCACGTCCGCGTCGCCGACGAGGCGTTCGCGCTGGGCGGCACGACCCCCGGCGACTCCTACCTGGTCATCGAGAAGATCCTCGACGCCGCCAAGCAGTCCGGCGCCGACGCGATCCATCCCGGCTACGGCTTCCTCTCGGAGAACGCCGACTTCGCCCAGGCGGTCATCGACGCCGGCCTGACCTGGATCGGCCCCTCCCCCGAGGCGATCGTCGCGCTGGGCGACAAGGTGCAGGCCCGGCACATCGCCACCAAGGCCGGCGCCCCGCTGGTCCCCGGCACCAAGGACCCGGTGAAGGACGCCGACGAGGTCGTCGCCTTCGCCGAGGAGCACGGCCTGCCGGTCGCCATCAAGGCCGCGTTCGGCGGCGGTGGCCGCGGGCTGAAGGTGGTCCGCGAGAAGGGCGAGATCCGCGAGCTGTTCGACTCCGCGGTGCGCGAGGCGGTCTCCGCCTTCGGCCGCGGCGAGTGCTTCGTGGAGAAGTTCCTCGACAAGCCCCGGCACGTCGAGGCACAGGTGCTCGCCGACCAGCACGGCAACGTCGTCGTCGTCGGCACCCGCGACTGCTCGCTGCAGCGGCGCAACCAGAAGCTGGTCGAGGAGGCGCCGGCGCCGTTCCTCACCGACGAGCAGCGCGCCCGGATCCACGAGTCCGCCAAGGCCATCTGCGCCGAGGCCGGCTACTACGGCGCGGGCACGGTCGAGTACCTCGTCGGCGCCGACGGCTCCATCTCGTTCCTCGAGGTGAACACCCGCCTCCAGGTGGAGCACCCGGTCTCCGAGGAGACCAGCGGCATCGACCTGGTCCGCCAGCAGTTCCGCATCGCCGAGGGCCTGCCGCTGGAGATCACCGAGGACCCCGAGCCGCGCGGCCACAGCATCGAGTTCCGGATCAACGCCGAGGACGCCGGCCGCAACTTCATGCCCGCGCCCGGCCCGGTGGAGCGGCTGGAGATCCCGCAGGGCCCCGGCGTGCGCTGGGACTCCGGCGTGGAGACCGGCGGCGAGGTCGCCGGGGCCTTCGACTCCATGCTGGCCAAGCTGATCGTCACCGGCGCCACCCGCGAGGAGGCCCTGCAGCGGGCCCGCCGCGCGCTGGACGAGCTCGTGGTCGAGGGCATGCCCACGGTCATCCCGTTCCACCGCGCCGTCGTCCGCGACGAGGCGTTCACCACCGAGCCGTTCACCGTGCACACGCGGTGGATCGAGACCGAGTGGGACAACCAGGTGCCGCCGTACGACGCCGCCCCGGCCGACGCCGAGGAGGCCGCGCCGCGGCAGACCGTCGTCGTCGAGGTCGGCGGCCGCCGGCTCGAGGTGTCCCTGCCCGCGGGCCTCGCCGCCGGTGGCGGCGGGGCCGCCCCCGGCGCCGCTGCCAAGCCGCGCAAGCGCGGTGGTGGCGGCGGCGGATCGGGCGCCTCCGGCGACTCCCTCACCTCGCCGATGCAGGGCACCATCGTGAAGGTCGCCGTCGAGGACGGCGCGACCGTCGAGGCCGGCGACCTGGTCGTCGTCCTCGAGGCGATGAAGATGGAGCAGCCGATCACCGCGCACAAGAGCGGGACGATCTCCGGCCTGTCCGCCGAGGTCGGCGCCGCCGTCACCAGCGGGGCGGTCATCTGCACGATCGCCGACGCCGACGCCGCCGAGTAGCTCGAGCACCACGCAGGAGGCCGGATCCGCTCGTCGGGTCCGGCCTCCTGGCGTCCGGGGCGCGCCCCGTCAGCGGACGCGGAGCCTCGCCCGGCGGACGAGGAGCAGCGTCGTCCCGGCCAGCGCGGCACCGGCCACGGCCACCGTCATCGCGGTGACCAGGCCGCCGGACGACGTCGACCTACCCAGCGGCTCCAGCATCGGGCTGTCGACGACGGCCGCCTCGGAGGTCGTGAACCACGGCACCGTCCGGGGGTCCACAGCGGCGGGTGCGGTCGCCGCGCCGTCGGCCGGCGACACCGGCCCCGGACCGGGGCGGCCGGTCGATGCCTGGAGGCGACCGGCGCCGTTGTCGCGTGGCGCGGCAGACCCGGCCGCAGCGGGCGCGCCCTCCGCCGTCGTCGATGTCCGGGGCACCACCTCGAGCACGGCGCCGTCGGCCTGCGCGCTCACCGTCACCGTGAAGTCCCCGCCAGCGAGCGGGATCGGCACGCCGACGGGGAGCGCGGCCTGGAAGTCGGTCTCCCAACCGGCCGCGGCTCCCGGCGTGCCGTCGAGCAGCACGGAGGAGTCCGGGAAGGACGCCGAGCGCCGCAGCAGGACGCCGCTGTCGAGCCGGTAGCGGTTGGCCGCGCCTCCGAGCCAGGCGTCCTGCCCGGTGGCCGTCCGGTACTCCAGCCAGTAGTCGGTGCCGTCCGCAGCGGTGAGCCGGGCCGCGCGCACGCCCGTGGGGGCCGACACCGACGCCAGGGCGACGCTCGTGGCCGCCCCGCCCACACCGAGGTGCACGGTGCGGTCCGCCGGCAGCACGCCGAGCCGGGCCGCCTGCGGCGCGTTCAGCGACCCCAGCTCCCGCCAGGAGGCGCCCATGACGTCGTAGAGGTCCCGGTAGGCGGCGGTGCGGCACGAGCCCGTCTCGACGGCGCCGTCGCACTGCACGGCGGAGGAGTGGTTCAGCCCGAAGTTGTGGCCCAGCTCGTGCGCGATCACCGAGGCCAGCTGCTCGCGGACGTAGAGCCGCCCGCCCGATCCGGGACCCGTGCCGACCTCGGCGAGGGCGTAGGAGCAGCCGGCCTGCGCGGCGGTCTGGCTGCTGAGCCGCAGCAGGAGGTGCTTGCCGGGGCCGGGCCGGAACCCGACGGCCGCCGCGGCCTCGTCCCACAGTCCCCGCGGGTCGGCGCAGCCCGCGGCGGTGGCGATCCAGTCGTGCGCGGAGCCGACCCCCACCCGGACGGCGCCGTCGGTCTGGGTCGACCAGAACTCCGCCACGGGGACGCGCACGAGCTCGGCGATCTGGTCGGGGGTGACGCCTGCATCGGGGGCGGTGCCGGCCGGTGCGACCAGGACCACCGTCACCTCGTTGGTGACCGGGCCCGGCAGGACGGCGGCCGGCGTCGGCGGGACGACCTCCTCGGTGTCCAGCACGGGCAGGGGTTCCCCGCCGTCGGTGCCGGTCGCGTCCCCGTCGGCCCCGTCCCCGTCGGCCCCATCCACGTCGCCGTCGACGTTCAGCGTGACCGTGGAGCCGGACGGCACGCCCGCCACGTCGTCACTGGCCACCGGTACCGCGCCGGCGGCGGTCTCCACCCAGGTGAGCGACTCGGTGTGCGCGGTGTGCGCGTCGTCGTGGTGCTCGGACTCGGCGACCGCCTGCACGAGGCGGCCGACGACGGTCGTGCCGGCCGGCTCCTCGGCGGAGGCGACGGCCATGGCCGGCCCCACCGCGACCGCCGCGACGGTGCCGCTGACGACGAGGCCCTGCAGCAGTCGGGCGGGGAGACGGGCACCGCGGAGAGGAGACATCCCCTCCTGAATCGGCGGGCTCCGCGCGCGTCGGCACCGGATCGGCGGAATCCAGTCGAAACCGTCGGCACTCGAGTCCCAGCGTGCTCACCGACAGCGAGGGGCACGGCAGGAACACCAACCCCTCGCGCCCGCGAGCGTGCGGGCGCCGAGTCAGCCGCCGAGGGTCTCCCGCTGCGCGACCTCGACCAGGAAGGTGTCGTAGTCGCGGATGTAGTCATCGGCGTCGTACGGGTCCGACGCCAGCACCATCAGCACGGCGTCGGGCGAGTAGCGGTACTGGGTGCCCCACACCATCGGCTGCATGTGCAGGCCGACGTCGGACCTGTCGAGCACGAACTCCTGGCGCTCGCGGCCGTCGTCCACCACGGCGGTGAGGCTGCCCTGCACGCAGACCAGCAGCTGGTGGCAGCGACGGTGCGCGTGGATCCCGCGGACGTCGTCGGAGGGCACGCCGAAGACGGTGAAGAAGCGCCGCGGAACGAACGGCAGGTCGGTCTCGAAGTTCGCCGCCACCAGGCTGCCGCGGGGGTCGTCCACCCGGGTCATGCGGACGATCTCCGCACCGACCACCCGGCTCTCCGGCAGCGCGCCGGGGCGCGCCTCGGCCGACCGCGGGACGGGCGGGCGGGCGTCGTCGAGGCCCACGACGTGGACGGGCGCGACCTCGGCGACCGGCGCGCCGAGTCGGCTGCCGGACCGCGCGCCGGCCAGGGGGCGGATGTCGGCGGCCTCCCGCATCGGGTCGGTCTCCAGGCTCCTCGCGTGGACGGCGGCGCTCATGGTCGTTCCTCCTGGTCCTCGTCGGGGTGGCCGTGCAGTCGGTTCGATGTCCGTGCTCCTGTCCCGGGGGCGCGCCTGACGGCCGGCGGGGCCGGCGCGACGGGCGAGCGGACCGGACAGTTCCACCTCGCGGCCGACCCTAAGGCGCACCGGACGCCCAGCCGGGGCGAAACGAGGGAGGCGCGCACCCTCGCCCCCGTGGGTCACATCCGCACCAGCAGTTCGGCCGGGGACCCCGGTCCGCGGACCACGTCTCGACCGGCGCTCGACCCGGCACTCGACCGGCACTCGACCGGCTCCGTGGGGAGCCGCGGGAGGAGTGGGACGGGTGGGACGACGCGCCCGTCCGTCATGGCACAGTGACCAGCAGCGACCACCGATCGCTCCGTATCGTCACTGCGACGGATCGGTTCGTCCCTCCCGGGATGCGCGCCGACGACCCAGCGGGGCCGCCACCGGCGGGCGCTCCGTGAGCACCGAGAGGTTCCCCCAGCTCCATGGCAGACGTCCCGCTCAACGACCTGAGCCGCCAGTCCCAGTCGCTCGAGGGCGAGCTCCGCGCCGCCCTCGGCAGCGTGTTGACGAGCGGCTGGTACGTCCTCGGCCCCCAGCACGACGCCTTCGAGCAGGAGTTCGCCGCGGCCACGGGCGCCGCCCACTGCATCGGGGTCGGGAACGGCACCGACGCGCTCGAGCTCGCCCTGCTCAGCGTCGGCTGCCGACCCGGCGACGAGGTCGTCACCGCCGCCAACGCGAGCATGTACACCGCGACGGCCGCCCTCAAGGCCGGGCTCACCCCGCGGTTCGCGGACGTCGACCCCGCCACCCTGCTGCTGACCGCGGCCACGGTGGAGCCGGTGCTCACCCCGCGCACCCGCGCCGTGGTGGTCACCCACCTCTACGGCCGGCTCGCCGACGTGGGCCCGCTGCGGGACCTCTGCCGGGCCGCTGGGGTGGCCCTCGTCGAGGACTGCGCCCAGGCCGCGGGGGCCAGGGACGGCGACCGGCCGGCCGGATCGCTCGCCGACGTGGCCGCCTTCAGCTTCTTCCCGACCAAGAACCTCGGCGCCCTGGGCGACGGTGGCGCCGTCGTCACCGACGACCCCGATCGCGCGCAGCTGGTGCGCAGCCTCCGCCAGTACGGCTGGTCGTCGAAGTACACGGTGTCGCTGCCGAACGGCCGCAACAGCCGGCTCGACGAGATCCAGGCGGCCGCCCTGCGGATCAAGCTGCCCCACCTCGACGCCTGGAACGCCCGGCGGCGCGAGATCGTGGGCAGGTATGCCGAGGCGCTCGGCGACGGCGTCCGGCGCATGGTGCACGGCGCCGACGTCGACTCGACCGCCTACGTCGGCCACCTGGCCGTGATGGTCACGGAGACGCGGGAGGCCGACCGCGCCGCGCTCACCGAGGCGGGGATCCGCACCGATGTGCACTACCCGGTGCCCGACCACCGCCAGCCGGTGCTCGCCGCAGCCAACGCGGCGGTCAGCCTCCCCGTCACCGAGCGCGCGGCCGAGCAGGTGCTGACGCTCCCGTGCTTCGCCGAGATGACCGACGACGAGATCGGGCGGGTGTGCGATGTCCTCCGCAAGCTCTGAGCCCACCGACGCGCTGCCCGCGCCCGGAACCGAGTCCGTCCGCTACAGCGTCGTCGTGCCGGTGTACGGCAACGAGGCCACCATCCCGATGCTGCTCGACCGGCTCGTCACCCTCGCCGGCGACCTCGACGGCCCGATGGAGGCCGTCCTGGTCGTGGACGGCTCCCCCGACGGCTCCCTGGCGCTGCTCCGCCAACTCCTGCCGACCTCCGGGCTGCGGGCGCAGCTGCTCTCCCTGTCGCGGAACTACGGCGCACTCTCCGCCACCCAGGCGGGACTGCGGGCAGCCAGAGGCGAGTACATCGCCACGATGGCGGCCGACCTGCAGGAGCCGGTCTCGCTGGTCGAGGAGCTCTTCGCCCGGCTGACCACCGGGGACCACGACGTGGCGGTGGGGGTGCGCAGCGGCCGGAAGGACCCGGCCATGTCCTCGCTGCTGGCCAAGACCTACTGGGCGTTCTACGGCCGCTTCGTCCAGAAGGAGCTGCCGCCCGGCGGGGTGGACATGTTCGGCTGCACCCGTCAGGTGGTCACCGAGCTCGTCCGGCTCGACGAGTCGCACACCAGCCTGGTCGGCCTGCTGTACTGGCTGGGCTTCCGGCGCGTCGAGGTGCCGTACGTCCGCAACGAGCGCGAGCACGGCAAGAGCGGCTGGTCCTTCCGGCGCAAGCTCCGCTACATGAGCGACAGCGTCTTCTCGTTCACCGATCTGCCGATCACCCTGCTGATCACCGGCGGTGTCCTGGGCGTCCTGGGCTCCTCGATCGCCGGCGTCGCGGTGTTCACCGCCTGGGCCATGGGCGACGTCCAGGTGGAGGGCTACACCCCGCTCATGCTCATGCTGCTGCTGGTCTGCTCGGCGATCCTGCTGGCCCTGGGCATCGTCGGCTCCTACGTCTGGCGCACGTACGAGAACAGCAAGCACCGCCCCGGAGCCGTCACGCTGCACCACGAGCACTTCCACGGTGGCGGGTCCACCACCTCCGAGCCGCGGCACGACGCGGTGCACGAGCCGGTGCAGGCGGGCAGGTGAAGCAGTTGTGGCGCTTCCTCCTGGTCGGGGGGAGCAACACGGCGGTCACCCTGCTGCTGTTCATCGTCCTGCAGCAGTGGTTGCCCGCCACGCTGGCCTACACGGTGGTCTTCGCGGCCGGGCTGGTCTACACCACGGTCCTCACGTCCACGGTGGTGTTCGGCGCCCGGCTGCAGTGGCGGACCGGCGCGCTCTACGTCGGCTGGTACCTGCTGGTGTACCTGGTCGGGCTGTCGGTGATCCAGGTGCTGCAGGCGGTCACCGACCCGTCCGCCGTCCTGACGTCGTTCGTCGTCCTCGCGGTCACCGCGCCGCTGAACTTCCTCGGTGGCCGGGTGGTCTTCAGGCCCGCCCCGTCCTCGGTCCCCGCGTCCTCCTGAGCGGCGCTCCGACGCTGCGCCGTTCAGGCCGGCTCAGGCCGGTTCAGGCCAGGTGGTCGGCGCCCATGAGCCGGCGTCCGGCCTCGGTGATCGACCCCGACAGCGACGGGTAGATCGCGAAGGTCTGGGTCAGGTCGGCGACGGTCAGCCCCTTCGTCACCGCCAGCGCGATCGGCAGGATCAGCTCCGAGGCGCCCGGCGCCACCACGACGCCCCCGGTGATGACGCCGGTCGAGCGGCGGGCGAACAGCTTGACGAAGCCGTCCCGCAGGTCGCTCATCTTGGCGCGGGCGTTGGTCGCCAGCGGCAGCCGCACCACCTCGATGTCGTCCCCGGCGGCGACCTGCGCCTCCTGGACGCCCACGGTCGCGATCTCCGGGTGGGTGAAGACGTTGGCGGCCACCGTCTTGAGCTTGATCGGCGCGACCGCCTCGCCGAGCGCGTGCCACATCGCGATCCGGCCCTGCATCGCCGCGACCGAGGCGAGCTGGAAGACGCCGGTGACGTCGCCGGCGGCGTAGATGCCGGGCACGGAGGTGCGCGAGACCCGGTCGACGACGACGTGCCCGCTCTCGGTCAGCTGGACGCCGGCCTGCTCGAGGTTGAGCCCCCCGGTGTTCGGCACGGTGCCCACGGTCATCAGCGCGTGGGACCCCTCGACGGTCTGCCCGTCGGTGAGCTCGACCACCACGCCCTTCTCGCTGCGCCGGACGCCCGCCGCCCGGCCGCGCTGCAGCCGCCCGCCGCGGGACTGGAAGACCTCCTCCAGCACCTCGGCGGCGTCGGAGTCCTCGCCCGGCAGCACGCGGTCGCGGGAGGAGACCAGCGTCACCGGCACGCCGGCCTCGAGGTAGCCGGAGGCGAACTCGGCGCCGGTCACGCCCGAGCCGACGACGACGAGGTGCTCGGGGAGCTCCGCCAGGTCGTACACGTCGCGCCAGTCGAGGATCCGCTCGTGATCCGGCTCGGCGCCGGGCAGCACCCGGGGGTCGGCGCCCGTGGCGATGAGGACGACGTCGCACTCCAGCTCCTCGGCGACCTCGCCGGAGCGGTCGACCACCTGGACGCGGTGCGCGGCCAGGCCCCGCATCTCGTCGGAGAGCCGGCCCTGGCCGGCGACGATGCGCACGCCCTCGGCGGCCAGCCGGGAGTGGATGTCGGCGGACTGGGCGACAGCCAGGCCCTTGACCCGCTGGTTGACGGCGGGCAGGTCCAGGCCGACGGACGCGAGCTCCGCGCCCTGCACCCCGAGGACGGCCGAGTCGCGGACCGAGGTCATCGCTCCGGCCGAAGCGATCAGCGCCTTGGACGGCACGCAGTCGGTCAGGACGCTGGCGCCGCCGATCCCGTCGCGCTCGATGACGGTGACCTGCGCACCGAGCTGGGCGGCCACCAGGGCGGCCTCGTAGCCGGCCGGGCCGCCGCCGATGATCACGATGCGGGTCATGGGTCTTCTCCGATGCAGTGCGGGGGTTGCCGGCCCATCATCCCGCGTCGGTGCGGCGACGGCCTCAGGGCCGGGGCTGCGTGGCGTCGTCGGGCCCCGACCGGGCCCGCCCGCGCGGGACCGCGGACGCGGCGGGCCGGAGCCGGATCCGCCAGACGGCGGAGACCGCCTCCAGGGCGATGCCGGTGCTCATCTTCGACTCCCCCACCTCGCGGTCGCGGAAGACGATCGGCACCTCGACCACCCGCGCACCGGCCTGGAGCGCGCGGTAGGTGGTCTCGATCTGGTAGCCGTAGCCGTTCGCGCCGAAGGAGTCGACGTCCAGCCGGGTCAGCAGGTCGGTCCGCCACGCCTTGAACCCGCCGGTGAGGTCACGGATCCGGTTCCGCAGCACCGTCCGGGCGTAGAGGTTGCCCACCCACGACACGGTGCGCCGGCTCCAGGGCCAGTCCGCCACCTGCCCCCCGGGGACGTAGCGGGAGCCGATCACCAGGTCGGCGTCGTCGATGCGGGCCAGCAGGTCGTCGATGGCCTCGGGGTCGTGCGAGCCGTCGACGTCCATCTGCACGACGACGTCCCACCGCTGCTCGGCCAGCGCCCACCGGAAGCCGGCGACGTACGCGGTGCCCAGACCGAGCTTCCCCGACCGCTCGAGCAGCTCGACGCGCCCCGGGTGCTCGGCCGCGAGCGCCCTGACCTCGGCAGCGGTGCCGTCCGGGGACCCGTCGTCGACGATGAGGACGTCGGGCCGCGACGGGCGGGCGAGGACCGCCTCGACGTGCCGGCGCACGTTCTCCACCTCGTTGTAGGTCGGCGTGACGACGAGGACGCGCACGGTGCCTCTTCTCGGGTCGGGCAGGTCAGGACACGTCGGCAGGTGCGGGTTCCGCCTCCTGCCGGCGCCACGGTCGGTTCCTCATCGCCCAGGCGAGGCCGCCGATGACGAGGACGACGTAGGTCCACAGCATGACGTGGTCCACCTCGGGGCGGGACAGCAGGCCGAGGACGGACTGGCCGCCCGGTTGCGTGGCGAACAGCAGGAGCACCGACCACACCGCGACCATCACCCGTTCCGACCGGGTGCCGGCGGCCGCGAAGATCATCGTGGGCACCAGCAGGTACCAGGGCCAGACGACCGAGCCGGTCGCGATCACGACGACGAACACCCACCCGGTCGAGCGGAGCAGTCCCCACCGCTTCGCGAGCCCGCTGTAGACCAGGACGAGGACGACGCCGGCGATCAGGAAGCCCTGCCGGACACCGTCGATCGGTGGGTCGCGCCAGTCGAGCGCCATGGCCAGGGCCGTCGCCGGCGCCAGCGGCTCGGACGCCTTTCCCGGGGTGTCGAGGTTGTCCAGCCAGCCCCAGCCGAAGCCCGACAACTGCACCGTGAGCGCGAACGCACCCGCGCCGAGGCCGCCCGTGACGGCGAGCGCGCGCAGCCGGCCCGGCCAGGTGGTCTGCTTCAGGGCGTGGTCGACACCGATCACGAAGACGGCCACCAGGGCGATCACCTTGATCCCCGCCGCGGCCACGCAGAACAGCACACCCAGCAGCGGGCGTCCGCGCAGCGCCAGCAGCAGCCCGGGCAGGAGCAGCGCCACCATCAGCGCGTCGTTGTGCGCCGCCGAGACGACGTGCAGCAGCACGAGGGGGTTCAGGACGCCCAGCCACACCGCGCGGTTCGCCGCGAACCCGAGGTCGCGGGCGATCTGGACCAGGACGTAGGCGGAGACCAGCAGGGCGAGGACGGACAGGACGCGCAGGGTCACGAACGAGGAGATGAGATCCGCGTGGAAGACGCGGGCCAGCCCTCTGAGCAGGAAGACGAACGGGGGGCTGTACGGGGTCGGCTCGTCCCGCCAGAACTCCTCCGCGCCGCGCACCGCCCACTCGTCGCCCAGGACTCCGGGCCCGTTCTCGTACGGGTCGACGCCGAGGTGCACCGCCGCACCGATGGCGGTGTAGAAGTACGCGTCCCCGCTGAACAGCGGCGGACCGACCGCGAGCGGCACGGACCAGGCGCCGCCGACGAGCAGCAGCCAGCCCGCCGCCACCCCGCGGCGCACCGCGACGAGCAGGAGCAGCCAGGCCACGGCCCAGACCCCCAGCGCGACGGCGTTCCACGTACTGGCGGCCGTCTCGCCGATCGTCCGGGGGGCGAGCGCCTCGCTGTTCTCGAAGAACCACAGCTCGGGCACGAACAGGTGCGAACCGAGCGTGGTACCGGCGATGACCAGGTAGGTGGCCGCCGTGACCCCGAGCAGGCCGGCGAGGACGAGGACGGCGACCGTGCCGCCGGTCGTGCCTCGGGCGCGCTGGTCCGCCGAAGGATCCGCGAGCCGGTCCGCGCTCCCGGCGACTCGTGCGCTGACGGTCCTCTCCTGACCTCTGCCGGTGGTCTCGTGCACGTCCTGGGCCGGCCTGCCCTCGGCGGGCCGCAGGTCCAGCGAGGACCGGGAAAACCCTAGCAACGCCGGCCCGCTCAGCCCTGCGCGCGCAGGTCGATCACGGCGACGGACTCCGGGTCCTGGTCCGGCGTCCCCTCGCACACGGGGCCGGACGTGCGCACGACCAGCCGAGCGGCACGGGTCGGGTCGTCCAGGGCGAGGTCGAAGGCCTTCACCTCACCGGCGTCGAGCTCGACGGTCGTCGACACCTCCGCGCCGTCCGCGACCAGCGCGAGCTCGACGCGGTGGTCGCCGCACTCGCCGCTGCGCAGCTCACCGGTGAGCGACCTGAACTCCGCTCCGCCGTCCAGCGACTCGACCAGGAACTCGGCCCGCTGCTCGGTGAGCGAGTAGGTGCTGTGGAAGACGTCGACCTTGGGCCACGTCGGTGCGCCCTCGCCGGCGGTGATGGTCGGCGGGGAGTAGAACGTGCCGATCGAACCGGGTGCGTCGACGAGCTCCTCGGCGTCGAGCACGCCCTCGCCGTGCCCGGGCAGCTCGTAGGCGAGCCACTGACCGTCGGCGCCGGTGGCCACCGGCGCGCCGAGCAGGCGGTCCAGCTCGTAGGTCAGCGCCTCGCCGTCGTCGCCGGTGTAGCCCGCCAGGTCGACGTGGACCGCGCAGAACCCACCCGCCACGAGGGGTCCGACGTCGGCGGCGTCGATGTCGTCGCCCACGGCCGCCGTCCAGGCGCTCGCCGCGGTGTTCTTCATCGCGCCGAAGGACCAGGACTTGTCCGGGTTGGTGATGGCCGGCCAGAGCAGGTCGTAGTTCCCGAGCCCCTGCTTCGGGGGCACCTCGGGGAACTCGACGTAGGGCAGTTGCAGGACGCCGCACTCCCCGGGCACCGCCTCGTTCAGGGCGGCGGCGTAGGTGTACCCGGTGCCGCTCAGTGGCGCGCCCGCGGCTGCCGCCTCGCCGAAGAAGCTGCGCGCGGGCAGCACCGAGTCGAAGACGACCACGACCATCGCCAGCGCGAGCAGCCCCGCGGCCAGGCGCGGCCGGAGGGTCGGCGCGAGCCGCCGGAGGACCAGTCCGGCCGCCACGAGCAGCAGCACGAAGAGCACCGGGATCAGCCGGTTCCAGGCCCGGACGTCCGGGGAGACGGCGTAGGCGAAGAGGAAGTTCGGCCCCCACGGGACGAAGAACAGCACGGCGACGGCGAGCAGGAACAGGACCAGACCGAGCTCGCCCCGTCCGCTCGGCGCGGTGCGTCGTCCCTCCGCGCCGGCACGGGCGGCGCGCCGGGCGAGCACGAGCCCCCCGATGGCGCAGACGAGCAACGCGACCACGGTGGCCAGGGACCCGAAGTTGGAGGCGCCGTGCATCTCGTTGAACTCGAACCCGTCGGCGCCGAGGGACTCGTGGGTGCCGTTGACCCAGTCGTTCACGACACCCATGCCCGGCAGCCGGGAGAAGGGGGCGGGGAGCATGGCGAAGACCAGGGCACCCGAGTAGACGGTGGTGTCGATCAGGCTGCGCTCCGCCACCGGCTGCAGCGGCGGCTGGCCGGCGCTGTACAGCACCGAGGGCAGCAGCACGACGGCCAGGACCACGGTGACGAGCACGGGGGGAACCGCGGCCACCAGGAGGTCCCGCCAGCCGACGCCGCGCGTCAGCCGCCAGACGCCGGCCGCCGCGCACAGCAGGACGGTGAACGCCGCGTAGTAGACGCCGCTGCCCCCGATCACCACGGCCAGCGCGACGAGGAGCAGCACGAACCGCCACCGGCCGGGCGACCGGAGCCGGCGCTCGACGGTCCCGTTGCCGACGAGCAGCGCGAGTCCCACGCCGAGGACGGCGGAGTACATCGTGGCCAGGAAGAGGTGCTCGAGGCGGTACCAGTGGTAGGGCAGGAAGGTGAGCGCCAGCGAGCCGACGACAGTCCACGGGCCGCGCAGCCCGGCGACCCGGAACACCCAGAGCGCCGCCAGGGCGGTGGCCGGGAACGACAGGGCGTAGACCGTGTGGATCCCGAAGAACGGGTTGCCCGTCACCCACGTGACCAGGCCGGCGACCAGGTTCGGCAGCACGTCGGCGGTCGGGTAGTAGCGCAGTTCCAAGCCGAACGGCCAGCCGAGCGCCGTGCTGCCGAAGGGCCGACCCTCGGCCCACATCTGCGCGGTGGCGTACGCGGGCAGGAGGTCCCCTCCGCCGAGCGGCACCTTCATCCGCTGGGGACCACCACCGAAGCCCAGGACGAACAGCACGGAGGCGAGCCCGGCGACGCCGGCGGGCACGACCCACGGGCGGCGGAGAGCGCCGGCCCATCGCCCGGAGCGGTCGCCTGTCGATGTCTCCCGGCGAGAGGCGGCGGCACCGTGCGGCGCGTTCCCCGCCTCCGTCTCGACCGTGGCCGACGCCAGGGCCTTCGTCATGCTGTCTCCCGTGTTCGCGCCACCGAGGCAGGCATTACGTCGCGTAACGCTGCGAGCACCTCCGGTGGCAGCAGGTCACGCTACCGGCGACTCCAGCCGAACCGGCGGATCGAATCCGAACAGGAACGGTGGTGGCTCGCCGGCCCCTGCAGTCACAGTTGGCAAGGTTTCCGCCTTGTCCCGCCCGCCCCTCGGCACAGCAGGGGCGGACCGGTTCGTCACTGTTCGGTGTTGACGGCCGCCGAGAGGAAGGCGTCGAGGAGCTGCCGGGCGGCCAGGGCCGGGGTGAGCTCGCCGGCGAGCACCGCCTTCTCCAGGTCGGGCGCCAGCGCCCGGACGCCGGGGTGGGTGCGCAGGGCGTGCTCCAGCCCGTCGCGGACCAGCTGCCAGGTCCAGCGCACCTGCTGGCCGCGCCGTCGCTCGTCGAGCTCGCCGGAGGCGCGCATCCGGTCCTGGTGCTCGACGAGCTTGGCCCAGACCTGGTCCAGCCCCTCACCGGTGAGCCCGGCGCAGGTGAGGACCGGCACCTCCCAGCTCTCCCCGTGACCGCGGAGCATCCGGATGGCCTGGGAGAGCTCGCGGGCCGCCGTACGCGCGCCGGGCGCGCCGTCGCCGTCGGCCTTGTTGACGGCGATGACGTCGGCGATCTCCAGGATCCCGCGCTTGATCCCCTGCAGCTGGTCGCCGGTGCGGGCGAGGGTCAGGAACAGGAACGAGTCGACCATCTCCGCGACGGTGATCTCCGACTGCCCGACGCCCACCGTCTCGACGAGGACGACGTCGTAGCCGGCGGCCTCGACGACGACCATCGACTCCCGGGTCGCCTGGGCGACGCCGCCGAGGGTGCCCGACGTCGGCGACGGTCGGATGAAGGCGTTCGAGTCGACGGCGAGCCGGGACATCCGGGTCTTGTCGCCCAGGATCGACCCGCCCGACCGCGCCGACGAGGGGTCGACGGCGAGGACGGCGACCTTGGCCCCCTCGGCCGTGAGCATGACGCCGAGCTGGTCGATGAACGTCGACTTGCCCACGCCGGGCACGCCGCTGATGCCGACCCGGCGCGCTCCCCCGGCATGCGGCAGCAGCTCGACCAGCAGTTCCTGGGCCCGCTCGCGGTGGTCGGCCCGCCGCGACTCGACCAGCGTGATCGCGCGCGCGACCGCACGCCGGTCACCGGCGAGCACCCCCTCGACCAGCGCCGGGACGTCGTCCGGGCGGCTCACGCCGCCACCTTCAGGGCCAAAAGCACGCTTTTGGCCCTTCTCACGAGTGGCCGAGGCGCTGCGACAGGGTCCGGAGCAGCTCCTGGGCGGCCTCGGCGATGACGGTCCCCGGCGGGAACACCGCGGCGGCGCCCATCTCGCGGAGCGTCGGGACGTCGTCCGGCGGGATGACGCCGCCGACGACGATCAGCACGTCGTCGGCACCGAGGTCGGCCAGCGCCTGCTTCAGCGCCGGCACGAGCGTGAGGTGGCCGGCGGCGAGCGAGGAGACGCCGACGACGTGCACGTCGGCCTCGACCGCCTGCCGGGCGACCTCGTCCGGCGTCTGGAACAGCGGGCCGACGTCGACGTCGAAGCCGAGGTCGGCGAAGGCCGTCGCGATCACCTTCTGGCCGCGGTCGTGGCCGTCCTGGCCCATCTTGGCGACCAGGATGCGGGGCCGCCGGCCCTCGGCCTCCTCGAACTCCTCCGCCAGGCGGCGGGTCTGCTCCATGGGGCTGTCCTCTCCCGACGTGCGCCCGGCCATCGCCTCGTCCCGGTACACCCCCGAGATGGTGCGGACCTGACCGGCGTGCCGTCCGTAGACCTCCTCGAGCGCGTCGGAGATCTCACCGACGGTCGCCTTGGCGCGGGCCGCGTCGACGGCCAGCTTGAGCAGGTTCGAGTCCAGTCCGCCGTCGCGGCGGCCTTCGGCGGCGGCGCGGGCGGCGTCGGTGAGCCGGCGCAGCGTCTCGGTCACCGCCCCGCCGTCGCGCTCGGCGCGCAGCTGGTCGAGCTTGGTCTTCTGCTGGGCCAGCACGTCGGCGTTGTCGACCTTGAGCACCTCGATCGCCTCGTCGGCGTCGACGCGGTACTTGTTCACGCCGATGACCGGCTGCCGGCCGGAGTCGATGCGGGCCTGGGTGCGGGCAGCGGCCTCCTCGATGCGCAGCTTCGGGATGCCGTCGTCGATGGCCTGCGCCATGCCGCCGGCCTCGGTGACCTCCTGGATGTGCGCCCACGCCCGGCGGGCCAGGTCGTAGGTGAGCTTCTCGACGTACGCCGACCCGCCCCACGGGTCGATGACCCGGGTCGTGCCCGACTCCTGCTGCAGCAGCAGCTGGGTGTTGCGGGCGATGCGAGCGGAGAAGTCGGTGGGCAGGGCCAGCGCCTCGTCCAGCGCGTTGGTGTGCAGGGACTGGGTGTGCCCCTGGGTGGCGGCCATCGCCTCGAGGCACGTGCGGACGACGTTGTTGTAGACGTCCTGCGCAGTCAGCGACCAGCCCGACGTCTGCGAGTGGGTGCGCAGCGACAGCGACTTGGGGTTGGTCGCCCCGGCCTCGCGGACGAGCTTCGCCCACAGCAGCCGCCCGGCGCGCAGCTTCGCGACCTCCATGAAGAAGTTCATGCCGATGGCCCAGAAGAAACTCAGCCGCGGGGCGAACGCGTCGACGTCCATCCCGGCGTCCTTGCCGGCCTTCAGGTACTCGACGCCGTCGGCCAGCGTGTAGGCCAGCTCCAGGTCGGCCGTCGCTCCGGCCTCCTGGATGTGGTAGCCGGAGATCGAGATCGAGTTGAAGCGCGGCATCTGCTGCGAGGTGTACGCGAAGATGTCGCTGATCAGCTGCATCGAGGGCTTGGGCGGATAGATGTAGGTGTTCCGCACCATGAACTCTTTGAGGATGTCGTTCTGGATCGTGCCGGTGAGCTGCTCGGGCGCGACGCCCTGCTCCTCGGCCGCGACGATGTAGAGCGCGAGCACCGGGAGCACCGCGCCGTTCATCGTCATCGAGACGCTCATCTTGTCCAGCGGGATCCCGTCGAATAGCTGCCGCATGTCCAGGATCGAGTCGATCGCCACGCCGGCCATGCCGACGTCGCCGACCACCCGCGGGTGGTCCGAGTCGTACCCGCGGTGGGTGGGCAGGTCGAACGCGACCGACAGGCCCTTCTGACCCGCGGCCAGGTTGCGGCGGTAGAAGGCGTTGGACTCCGCGGCGGTGGAGAAGCCGGCGTACTGCCGGACGGTCCACGGCTGGGTCGTGTACATCGTCGGGTAGGGCCCGCGCAGGAACGGCGGGAGCCCGGGCAGGGTCTCGAGGAAGTCCAGCCCCTCGAGGTGGTCGGGGGTGAACAGCGGCGGGACGGCGATGCCTTCGGGGGTCTCCCAGGCCGCCTCCTCGACGCCGCGGCCAGTCGTCTCCTCGAACGCCTTGGCCCAGTCGTCCGCCGATGCGGTGGCGGCCGGGCGGCCCAGCTCGACGTCGCCGAAGTCGGGGATGGCGGTCATGCCTGCACTCCTTCCGCGGAAGGGGCAGAAATGGCCATTTCTGCCCCTAGGCCCAGCTGCGCGTGGACGGTGCGGAGCACGTCCAGGGCGTCGCATCCGGCGTACACGTAGCCGTCGACCCCGTCGACGGCGAGGTCGGGCTTGCCGGCCAGCCACACCTGCGTGGCACCGGCTGCCCGCAGCTCCGCGGCCAGGCCGGCCGCGTTCTCCGCGTAGTCCTTGTCCGTGCCGCAGATGCAGGCCACCGTCGTCCCGGACTCCGACAGACCCGAGGCGCCGTCGCCCGAGGGCGTGGCGACGCCGCCCGCCTGGAACAGGTTGCCCGCGAAGCTCGCGCGGGCCGTGTGCCGCGCGATCGGGCCGATCGTGGCGAGGTAGACCTGCGGCCGCTCGGCCGCGGCGTCCGCGGCGTCCCGCAGCGCCTCGTACTCCTGGGCGGCGCGGACGCGGGGCAGTCCGCCGCCGCGGTGCAGCTCCGCCGCCGGCTGCCGCTCCGGCAGCAACTCATGCAGGTTGGGGAACTCGCTGACCCCGGTGATCGCGTCGGCGCGGGTGGCCAGCCGCTTCGCGCGGGCGTCCCAGGCGGCGGCGATCCGGTCGCGGACCAGGCCGGAGTCCAGGGCGGCGGCCAGGCCGCCGGCCCGCTCGATCTCGGTGAACCAGTCCCACGCGGCGCGGGCCAGCTCGTCGGTGAGCGACTCGACGTACCAGGAGCCACCGGCCGGGTCGAGGACGCGACCGAGGTGTCCCTCCTCCACCAGCAGGCTCTGCGTGTTGCGGGCGATGCGGCGGGAGAACGAGTCGGGCAGGCCGAGCGCGGCGTCGAACGGCTGCACCGTGACGACGTCGGCCCCGCCGACGCCGGCGGCGAAGCAGGCGACGGTCGTGCGCAGCATGTTCACCCACGGGTCGCGCTTCGTCGTCATCACCGACGACGTGACCGCGTGCTGGCGCTGCGCGCGCGCCTCGGCCGAGGCACCGCTGACCTCGCCGACCCGGTCCCAGAGCCGCCGGGCGGCGCGCAGCGCGGCGATGGTCGTGAACTGGTCGGCGCTCGCCGCGTAGCGGAACTCCAGCTGGCCGAACGCCTCGTCCACGCCCAGCCCGGCCTCGGTGAGGGCGCGCAGGTAGGCGACCCCGGCAGCCAGCGAGCAGCCGAGCTCCTCGACGGCCGACGCGCCGGCGTCGTGGAAGACGGTGCCGTCGACGACGACGGCGCGCAGCCCGGCATGCGTGGCCGCACGACGGGCGAGGCCGGCGAGCCCGCCCAGGTCCTGGGGCTGCCCGGTGGCGGCGTGCTCGCCCAGCGGGTCCAGGCCGAGCGAGCCGCCGGGAGCCAGGTCGTCGCGGCCCTCGACGAGGGCGAGGAACGCCTCGGCCGCCGCGACTCCCCCGCCCGCCCCGACACCGGTGAGGCTGACGGGCGCGAGGTCGAGGTAGACGTCGAAGAGCACGTCGCCGAGCCGGTCGGCCGGGATCGCCTCCTCGCCGACGACCAGCCACAGCGAGGTGACGCCGTTCTCCAGGTCGGCGGCGATCGCCTCCTTGGTGACGGCGACGTCGGGATGGGCGTGCCGCTGCCGGACGTCCCAGCCACCGGGCGCCCCACCCTCGGCACCTCCGGAGGCGGACACCTCGGCCGAGCCGGCCGGACCGCCACCGGCGCGCGCGCCCCGGACGAACGGCGGCAGCCCGGGCACGCCGACGGCGCGCGGCAGGTCGCCGACGTCGGCGGCGGTGTAGAGCGGCGCCACGGTGACGCCCGGGGCGACCGGGCGGCGGAGCGCGTCCTCGACGTGCTCGGGCAGGTCCTCGCGGCCGGCCTTCCGCAGCACACCGGCGACCAGGTCGCGCCACTGGTCGAGCGTGACCGCGTCGAACTCGGCGGCCAGGGCGAGGTCGTCGGGGACCTCGTGCTCGCTGGGCACCTCGGCGTCGGCCGGCGCGGTGCTCTGCTGGTCGGTGGAACTCATCCTCGGGGGGCTCCTCGTCAGCTCGTCTGCCTGAAGTGTCTCCCGGAGGCCGCCTGGCCAGCACGGCCGGGTGGCACGGGGCCGGCAGTGGGCGGCTCGGCGTCGGCCTCGAGCGCGTGCAGCGCGGTGCGTGCCAGCAGGCGGACGCCGACGGCGATGGCCCGCTCGTCGACGTCGAAGGTGCCGCGGTGCAGGTCCAGCGGCTCACCTCCACCGTGGGTGCCCAGCCGGGCCAGGGCGATGGGCAGGACGTCGGCGAACCAGCCGAAGTCCTCCCCGCCCATGCTCTGCGGGGACTGCACGACCGCATCGCTGCCGACGGTCTCCAGGGCGGCCGCGCGGAGCAGCGCGACCGACCGCGGCTCGTTCACCACGGGCGGTACGCCGCGGACGTAGTCGACCTCCACGTCCGCACCGGTGGCGGCGACGACCCGGGTGACCAGCGAGCGCAGCAGCGCCTCGGCCCCCTGCCACGCGTCGCGGTCCAGCACCCGGACCGTCCCGCGCAGCGTGCCACGCTGCGGGATGGCGTTGGCCGCCGCACCGGCGTCCACGGAGCCCCAGACCAGCGACATGCCCGAGCGCGGGTCCACCTGCCGGGACAGCAGCCCGGGCAGGTCGGTGATGAGCCGGCCGAGGGCGTCGACGAGGTCGACGGTGAGGTGCGGCCGGGCGGTATGCCCGCCCGGTCCGGTGAGCGTGACGTCGATGCGGTCGCAGGCGGCGGTGATGGCGCCCGTGCGCAGGCCGATCCGGCCCACCGGCACCGAGGGGTCGCAGTGCAGGGCGAACGCTCGGGAGGCACCGTCCAGCACGCCGGCAGCGACCACCTCGACCGCGCCGCCGGGCACCGTCTCCTCCGCCGGCTGGAAGACGCAGCGCACCCGGCCGGAGAGTCCGTCGAGCTCCGCCAGTGCCAGGGCCGCGCCCAGGACCACCGTGGTGTGCACGTCGTGGCCGCAGGCGTGGCACATCCCCTCGCGGGTGGAGGCGTAGGGCACGTCCTTGAGGTCGACCAGCGGAAGGGCGTCGATGTCGCCGCGCAGCACGACAGTCGGGCCGGGGCCGTCCCCCACGTCGACGACCAGCCCGGTGCCGATGGGCAGGCGACGCGGCGCGAGCCCCGCCTCGCGCAGCCGCTGCTCGAGGAAGGACGTCGTCTCCACCTCGGCGTAGGCCACCTCGGGATGGGCGTGCAGGTGCCGCCGCACCGCGATCAGCCGCGGGGTGTGCTCCTGGACCCAGTCGTCGACAGCGGTGCTGAGCTTCTCGACCACCGGTGTCACGCCGCGTGCCCCCCGGCGCACTCCCCCGGTCCGGGCGTCGGCTGGGGAGGCCGCCCGGCGGGTCCGGTGGCGGGCAGGCCGTCCCGGAGCTCGGCCAGCAGGCTGTCCACGACCGGCCGCAGGTCGCCGTCGTGCTCGGCGGCGACCGCTCGCTGCCGCTGGTAGGAGGCGCCGACGGCCAGCACCCGGAGCACGTCCTCGAGCTCGGCCTCGCAGCCCAGCCGTTTCGCCGTCGGCCGCAGCTCCTCGACCAGCTCGACGATCGCCTGCCGCACCGGCTGCACGGTGCCCTTCTCGTCGACGACGATGTCGGCGTCCAGGCCGTAGCGGGCCGCCCGCCACTTGTTCTCGCGCAGCACCCAGGAGGCCGGGGTGGGCAGCGTGTAGCCGCGGTCGAGCTGGTGGTCGAACTGCTCGACCAGGCACTGCGCCAGCGCGGCCACCGCGCCGATCTCGTCGAGAGTGGGCAGGCCGTCGCAGATGCGCAGCTCGACGGTGCCGAAGTCGGGGTGCGGCCGCACGTCCCACCACACCTCGCGGACGCTCTCGATCGCCTTGGTCGAGATCAGCGTCTCCATGTACTCCTCGAACTCGTCCCACCCCGCCAGCTGGTAGGGCAGCCCGGCCGTCGGCATGCCCTCGAAGATCTTGGTACGGGAGGACGCGAGGCCGGTGTCGCAGCCGACCCAGTACGGGGAGGACGCCGACAGCGCGAGGAAGTGCGGGATGTACTGGCACAGCGCGTTCACGATGGGGATCGCCTTCTCCGGCGCGCGGATGCCCACGTGCACGTGCACGCCGAAGATCTGCATGCGGCGGGCCATCCACTGCATCCGCTCGACGAGCTCGAGGTATCGCTCCTTCGGCGAGATCGCCTGGGTCTGCCAGTCGCTGAACGGATGGGTGCCCGCGCACAGCAGCCCCAGCCCGCGCTGCTCGGCCGCCGCGGCCACCTCGGCGAGCGTGCCGGCGAGGTCGTCCTTGGCCTCGGCCACGGTGGTGCAGATGCCGGTGATGATCTCGACCGTCGACTGCAGCAGCTCGTGCTTGGCCTTCGGGTGCTCGTCGGCGCCGTCCGGCCGCAGCTCCTCGAGGATCTCGATGGCGCCCGCGGAGAGCTCGCCCGTGGTCAGGTCGACGAGCTGCAGCTCCCACTCCACGCCCAGACTGGCGCGCTCGGACGACCGGAAGGGGATCTCCACCTACGGAAGTCTAGGGAGGTGGGCGCCCGGCCACGCGGCGGACGGCGACGATCACCCGAGCGGTGGATCGGGCCCCCGCGTTAGCGTCCTGCCGTGGAACAGCAGCCGGCCGGCGATCCCCGGTCCCTCGCCGCGCTCGCGGCCGACGACCTCACCACCGCGCTCGGCGGACCGCACGACGTCGCCGTCGTCATGGGGTCGGGCTGGGCGCCCGCGGCCGACGCGTTCGGCCCGGCCGACTACGCCGTCGCCATCGGCGAGCTGCCCGGGTTCGAGGCGCCGACGGCGGTGGGTCAGGGCGGCGAGGTGCGCTCGGTGCGGGTCGGCGAGCGCCGCGTGCTGCTCTTCCTGGGACGGACCCATCTCTACGAGGGCCGCGGCGTGGAGCCGGTGGTGCACGGGGTGCGGACCGCGGCGGCGGCCGGCGTGCGCACCGTCGTGCTCACCAACGCCGCCGGGGGGCTGTCCCCGGAGCACCGGGTGGGCCGGCCCGTCGTCATCTCCGACCACCTCAACCTGACCGCGCGGTCTCCGCTGGTCGGGGCGGAGTTCGTCGACCTCACCGACCTCTACTCCTCGCGCCTGCGCGCGCTCGCGCGCGAGATCGACCCGACGCTGACCGAGGGCGTCTACGCCGCGCTCCCCGGTCCGCACTACGAGACGCCGGCGGAGATCCGGATGCTGCGGACGATGGGCGCCGACCTCGTGGGGATGTCGACGGCGCTGGAGGCGATCGCCGCCCGGGCGGCCGGACTGGAGGTGTTCGGGATGTCACTGGTCAGCAATGCGGCCGCCGGCGTCACCGGAGAGGCGCTCGACGCGGACGAGGTCGTGGCGGCCGGTGCGGCCGCCGCCGGTCCGCTGGGGCGGTTCCTGGTCGAGTTCGTCGGTCGGCTGCCCCGGTGACCGCGGACGCGCCCAAGGGCCTCGTCCTCGTGACCGGCGCCGCGGGGCTGCTCGGGACCGTGCTCCGGCACGGGCTCCCGCAGCGCGACTGGGCGGTGCGCAACCTCGACGTCGTCCCGGTGGACTCACCGGAGCCGGGCGAGGAGCACCTCGTGGCCGACGCGACCGACCTCGCGGCCATGGTCGACGCGGCCCGCGGCGTCACCGCCGTCGTGCACCTGGCGGGCATCGCGACCGAGTCGACTTGGCCGGCGATCTCGCACACCAACATCGACAGCACCTACTGCGCGCTGGAGGCCGCGCGGCGGGCCGGGGTCGGCCGGGTGGTCCTGGCCAGCAGCAACCACGCCACCGGGTACACGCCGCGGCCCGACGGCGGACTGCTGCGGGAGGTGGACGCGCCTCCGCGGCCGGACACGTACTACGGCGTCTCCAAGGTGGCCATGGAGGCCCTCGGCTCGCTGTACGCCGACAGGTACGGCCTCGACGTGGTGTGCCTGCGGATCGGGAGCGCATTTCCCGAGCCGACCTCGACCCGGCACCTGTCCACCTGGCTCTCCCCCGGCGACACCCTGCGCCTGATCGACGCGACGCTGACCGCCCCCTCCCCCGGGTTCCGGATCGTGTGGGGGGTCTCGGCCAACACCCGCAACTGGTGGGACCTCACCGCCGCGCGGGAGCTGGGGTACGAGCCGGCCGACGACGCGGAGGGCTACGCGGAGGCGCTCGTCGCGGCGCACGGCGAGCCCGACCTCGCCGACCCGGTGCACGGGCGGGTGGGCGGCGAGTACGCGACCGAGATCTTCGACGCCGAGGTCCCCGAGGAGCGGGGGTGACGCTGCTCGACGAGGCCCGGGCCTGGGCGGCGGCCGATCCGCATCCGGGCGATCGGGCCGAGCTCGAGGCGCTCGTCGCGGCGGAGGACACCGCCGAGCTGGCCCGCCGGTTCGCCGCGCCGCTCGCCTTCGGCACGGCTGGGTTGCGCGGACCGCTGCGCGCCGGACCGGCGGGGATGAACGCCGCCGTGGTCACCCGCGCGGCGGCCGGGCTGGGCTCCTGGCTGACCGCCGCAGGTCACGGCGGGGGCGGTGTCGTGATCGGCTTCGACGCCCGCCGGCGCTCCGACGAGTTCGCCCGGATCTCGGCGGGAGTGCTGGCCGCCGCGGGATTCGCCGTCCGGGTGCTGCCGCGGCCGCTGCCCACGCCGGTGCTGGCCTTCGCCGTCCGGCACCTGGAGTGCGTGGCCGGCGTGATGGTGACCGCCAGCCACAACCCGCCCGACGACAACGGCTACAAGGTCTACCTGGCCGACGGCGCGCAGCTGGTGCCCCCGGCCGACCGGGAGATCGAGGCGGCGATCGCGGCAGCCGGACCGGCGCGAGAGGTTCAGCTCGCCGACGGGTGGTCGACGCTCGGCGACGACGTCGAGGCGGACTACGTGGCCGCGGTGGTGGCGGCGCTGGAGCCGGCGCGGGTGCCCTCGCGCGGGTCGCTGACGGTCGCCTACACCGCTCTGCACGGCGTGGGTGCCGCGACGACGAGGGCGGTGTTCGCCGCCGCCGGGCTGGCCGCTCCGGTGAGCGTGACTGAGCAGGGCACCCCGGACCCGGCGTTCCCCACCGTCCCCTTCCCGAACCCGGAGGAGCCGGGCGCGACCGACCTCCTGACGGCGCTCGCCGAGCGGATCGGCGCGGACGTCGCGATCGCCCAGGACCCGGACGCCGACCGATGCGCCGTCGTCTGCGGCGGGCGGCAGCTGACCGGGGACGAGGTCGGGGCGCTGCTGGCCGACTGGCTGCTGCGCCGGGGTGTGCAGGGCACGTACGCGTCGTCCCTGGTGAGCGGATCGCTGATGCACGTGGTCGCGGAGGCCGCCGGCCAGCCGACCGCGGAGACCCCGACCGGCTTCAAGTGGATCGTGCGAGCGGGCTCGCCGGCCGCGCCGCTGGTGTACGGGTACGAGGAAGCGCTGGGCTACGCGGTGGCGCCATCGGTCGTGCGGGACAAGGACGGCGTCTCGGCGGCGCTGGCGGTGGCGCTGCTGACCGCCGAGCTCGGCGCGTCGGGACGGACGCTGCTGGACCGGCTCGACGAGCTGGCGCGGGAGCACGCGCTGTTCGTGACGGGGCAGCTGTCGGTGCGGGTGCCGGATCCGGCGGTGATCGCAGCTGCGATGGCGCGGGTGCGCTCGGCACCGCCGGTTATCCTCCTCGGGCGGCCGGTGGTGTTCGCCGACCTCGCCGACGAGACGCCGTCGGTGGACGCGGTGCGGCTGCTCGGCGACGGGGTGCGCGTGATCGTGCGTCCCAGCGGCACCGAGCCGAAGCTCAAGGCGTACCTGGAGACGGTGGTCCCGGTGCACGAGGACGCCGGCCTGATCGCCGCGCGCGGGCGCGGCGAGGACGAACTGGACCAACTGCGTGCGGAGATGTCGGCCGCACTGGGCCTCTGAGCCCGTGGAGCGATCGGGTGGTTGTCCACAGCTGACGTGCCGCCGGATTCCGGTTCTGCGTAGTCTCCCCGCGACCGGTGATCAACTCGGGGAGTGACGACGTGGCGCGACGCTGGACCATGCGGTTGTCCGTCGCCGTCGTAGCGGCGGTCCTGCTGAGTGGCTGCTCCGAGGAGCAAGAAGCGAGCGAAAGCCTGCCGCCGGCGAGCAGCGCCGCGCCCGGCGAGGACCTACCGTCGCTGGGACCCGACTCGTTCCCGGTGCCTCCGGATGCACGCGAGAAGACCCCGGAGGGTGCCCTCGCGTTCGCCGAGTACTACCTCCAACTTGGGATCGAAATTGGTTCCGGCAACGCGCCACCAGAGGCGCTCGGACAGCTAAGCGCTAGTTGCGACTTGTGTCAGCAAGTCATCAGCTCGCTGAAGCAAGATGTCGCAGCGGGGTATCGCCACGTGGGTGGCTCGATGACATTCGCGGAGTACGCGCTTCCGCGGCTGGATGGCGATGCGGCGGAGGTGGGATTCGTCTACTCCCAGAGCGCCTATAAGGTGGTGGACGCAGATGGACAGGAGGTTCCGTCGCGTTCTGCACCAGCCACTGGAGAGCTCCAATCCGGCATGTTCTTAGAGTGGCGGGACGATCTACGTTCGTGGACCGTCGATAGCCTGACCATCGGTTAGCCGGACCATGAAGCGCCTGTTCGCCAGTGCGGTCGCCGTCTCCTGTCTTCTGCTGACGCCATCTACTGCAGACGCCGCCTGCAACTTGTGGGCCTGTGACGAGCCGCAGGTGGGAGTTGGCAACGGAGCGCTCACGGCCACCTATGTCGATTCCTCGGGCAGCAGTTGGGCGGCCAGCAACGCGGCTCCGCCGGAGCATCCCTACACCTACCGGCTCCGGAACCCCTGCGCCGTCAGCGACGAAGACATCGGCGCCTGTCGACCGACGGACTTCCAGGTCTGCGACGCCGCGCCCGGACGGGTTGTCAACTACTACGTCGTCGAACGCAGGCGGCTCGTCCTCGGTGACGGCACCACCGCAGACGGGTTCATCCCACCGCCGGGAAGCAGTCCGGGTCAGCAGGTCGGCGGCTGGCAGGAGACGGCCAGGCGGTGCGTCGACGTCACGGCGCTGAACCCGCCGCCATCACCCGACGAGGTGTTCCGCTACTTCCGCACGCTGCCGCTCCCTCAGCTCCCGACCCGCCAGCAACCACCCGGCGACGGACTGGTCGGCCTGCCGGTCATCTTCTTCACCGACGGCCCCACAACCCAGACCTTCACCCTCGACATCCGCGGCTTCACCGTCGAGATCGCCGCCCGCGCTACCGGCTTCACCTGGCACACCGGCGACGGCACCGCGCTCACCACCACCGGTCCCGGCGCCCCCTACCCCGACCACACGATCAGCCACGACTACGCCAGCGGCACGTACACCGCGTCGCTCACCACCACGTGGACGGCCACCTTCCGCATCGACGGCGGCACCACCGTCCCTGTCCCGGGCAGTACCACCACCGACGGCGAACCAGTCACCTTCGACGTCCTCCAGGCCCGCCCGGTCCTCACCAATCCGTTCGACTGACTCTCCCGGCCGCATCCTCGCGCGCGGCGGACCCGTCCGTCACACGCCGGTCTGCACATCGCAGCCCGGCGCCGCTCGCCCACGTAGCGTGGACGCCGCCCGCCACCGTGCGCTCGCCTCGGCGCCGCTGGGCACCGACAGGCCGCCTCCGGAATGCCCAGCGGCACCAGGACACGTCCACGCCGGGATCTGACACGCACCGATGCACGCACCTGCCCTCGCCGACACCGCCGGCCACCGCTCCGACCTCGGTGCGACGCGACGGCACCGCGCCGAGATCGACGGTCTCCGTGCGCTCGCGGTCTCGCTGGTCGTCGCCTATCACGTGTTCAGCGGTCGCGTCTCCGGCGGTGTGGACGTCTTCCTCGCGCTGAGCGGCTTCTTCCTCGTCTTCGGCATCTCCGGGCAGCTGCGGCGCACGGGCGAACTGGCTCCCCTGCAGTCGGTCAGCCGCACGCTCAGCCGCCTCGTCCCCACCGCCGCCGTCGTCCTCGCCGGGACCACGAGCGCCGGACTGTGGGTGATGCCCGAGAACCGCTGGCGCGAGCTCGCGAGCCACCTGGTCGCGTCCATGACCTTCACCGAGAACCACCTCCTCGTCCGCGAGGCGGTCGACTACTCGGCGAGCAACGCTCTGGCCAGCCCGATGCAGCAGTTCTGGTCGCTGTCGATCCAGGTGCAGGTGCTGGTCGCCGCCCCGGTGCTGGCCTGGCTCGGGGTCCTCCTGGTCCGGCGGAGCCCGTGGGCCCGGCACGGCCACCGGATCGCCACCGCCGCCGTCGCGCTCGTCACGGGCGCGTCCCTGCTCTGGTCGATCCACACCACGCAGGCCGACCAGCAGGTCGCCTACTTCTCCATGCTCCCCCGACTGTGGGAGCTCGGGGCCGGCGCACTGGCCGCGCTGCTGCTCACCCGCGTCCGGCCGTCCGCGCCGGTCGCCGCCGTCCTGGGCTGGGGCGGCGTGCTCGCCCTGGTGAGCTGCGGCGCGCTGCTCGACGGTGCGCGGCAGTTCCCCGGCTGGCAGGCCGCCTGGCCGGTGCTGTCAGCGGTCGCCGTCATCGTGGCCGCCCACCACGGCGGGCCCGCGGGTGCCCACCGGTTCCTGTCCCTCCCGGCCATGCGGTGGCTGGGGGCCCGCTCGTACGCCCTGTACCTGTGGCACTGGCCGGTTCTCGTCCTCTACCTCGTCCTCGAGAACCGCGAGACACCGTCGGCCGTCGGGGCGACGGTCATCCTCGGCCTCTCCGTCCTCCTGGCTGCGGTGACCTACCGGCTCGTCGAACGGCCCACCGCCGAGCGCCTGCGCGCACGCCGCCCGCTGCTGGCACTGGCCGCCGTCGCCGCCTGCGCGGCGCCGCTCGCGTCCGGCGGACTGGCGGCGACCACCTGGATCGAGCGGCAGGCCGACCGCATCGCGGCCGTCGCCGCCGACCCGGCGTACCCGGGGGCCGACGCACTCCGGACACGGGAGGTGACCACCGGCGGTGTGCCGGGTGTGGCCCCGCTGCCGCCCCGGATGCTGATCCGCGAGGACTGGCCGTGGCTCCCGCCGGAGGCGACCTGCACCACGGAGGTCCGGAACGGTGATCCCGCACCAGTGGAGATGGAGACCTGCGTCCTCGGCGACGACGACAGGACGCGACGGGTCGCCGTCGTCGGGGACTCGCACGCCGCGCAGTGGCTGCCTCCGGTCGCGGCGATCGCGGAGGAGGAGGACTGGCAGGTCGTGTCCATCATCCGCGGCGGCTGCACCCTGTCGGCCGGATCGGAGTTCCTCTCCGAGGACGACCCGGGGTACGACGAATGCGTCGCCTGGCAGGAGCGGCTGGTCGAGCGGATCGTCGCCCTGCAGCCCGATCTCGTGCTGTCGACGGGCACCCGCACCGCTCCCGGGGAGGACAGCGAGTGGCTGCCCGACGGCTACCTCCAGGCATGGCGGACCCTCTCGGACGCCGGCCTGCGGATCATCGGACTGCGGGGCAGCCCGCGGCACGTGGAGGACGTGCCCGACTGCATGGCCCGGTGGGGTGAGGACTCGGAGCAGTGCGCAGTCCCGCGCGCCTCCGTCTACGACGACGACCTGCTCGAGTCGGTCGCCGATCGGCTACCGGCGGGAGTCGCCCTGCTGGACACCAGCCGCTACTTCTGCCTCGACGAGGTGTGTCCCGCGCTCGTGGGCAACATCCGCGTCTACATGGACAGCACCCATGTCACCGGCACGTACATGCGCACGGTCACCGCACAGTTCCGGGAAGACCTGCTGTCGGTCATCGACTGGTGATCGCCACCCCGATGCACCGATGAGTCGGGCGCCCGCGGCCGGTCTCACCCGTCGAGGGCCGACCGGCCCACCGGGAGGTCACGGCATGCACAGGATCATCTTCCACCTCGGGGTGTCGCTCGACGGCTTCTTCGAGGGGCCGGACGCCGACATCAGCTGGCACCGCGTCGACGAGGAGCTGCACACCTTCTTCAACCGGGAGCTCGCGACCAGCAGCGCCTTCCTCGAGGGCCGGGTCACCTACGAGCTCATGGAGGCCTACTGGCCGACCGCGGACGAGAACCCCGAGGCCTCACCGGCCGAGGTCGAGTTCGCGCGGATCTGGCGGGACATGCCGAAGGTCGTCTACTCGCGCACCCTCGACACGGTCGGGCCCAACGCCACCGTGGTCCGCGACGTGGTCCCCGAGGAGGTCCGAGCGCTCCAGGCCCAGGCCGGTGGTGACATGGTGGTCGGCGGTCCCGACCTGGCCGCGGCGTTCCGGGCGCACGACCTCATCGACGAGTACCGGGTGTTCGTGAACCCGGTGCTGCTCGGCCAGGGACGCCGGATGTTCGGGCCCAGCGAGACGCCCACCGACCTGCGGCTCGTCGAGAGCCGGGCCTTCGGCAACGGCGTCGTCATGCTCCGCTACGAACGGGTCCGCTGACCGGGCCCCGTCACCGGCCGACGGACTCCCGGCACCCGGACCCCAGCGCACGCGCGGCGGTCTCCAGCACCGCGACGACGTCCCGGCCGAAGACGACGTCGCACGGGTGCGACCCGCCGGTCAGCGCCGCCGCCAGCAGGTCGTCGACGGCGAGACCGAACGCCGGCACCGCAGAACCGCCCTCCGGCAGCAGCACCAGCCGGCCGGCGTCGCCGTGCACGAAGAACTCCACGCCCGTGGACATCGGCGCCACCGTGAGCGACAGCGTGACCGTCGAGACGGCTCCCGACTCGTGGGTCAGCACCAGGTGCACCGTGTCCCCGCGTCCCGTACCACCTTGGACGGCGACGACCGCCCCCAACGCAGGGACGAGCACCGAGAGCGCGTGCGGCCCGAGGTCCCACAGCGCTCCCCGTTCCTGACGCCAGGCCGAGGTGGCGTAGGGGGTCCCGGCCACCGAGGCCAGCCACGAGCCGGCTCCCCCGGCGAGCTGCGTCCGGCCGGCCTGCGCCAGCCAGGACGCCGTCGCCGCCTGGAACCGGAGCGTGAAGAAGACGATCGTGGCGACGCCGGCCGAGCGCGCCGCGGCCACCACCCGGTCGGCGGCCGCGGTCGACAGGGCGACCGGCTTGTCCAGCAGGAGGTGCTTGCCGGCCGCGGCCGCGCGCTCGGCCAGCGGGGCCTGCACGTCCGGCGGCAGGGCGATCGCCACGGCGTCGACCGCGCCGAGCAGCTCGTCGAGGTCGCCGAACCCGGGGACGTCGAACTCCGCACCCAGCGCCTTCGCACGGCCCAGGTCCCGGCCCCAGACGCCGACCAGGTCCGCGGCGGGATGGTCGGCGAGCGCGGGGGCGTGCACGGTCCGGGCCCAGTGGCCCGTGCCGAGCAGGCCGAAGCGCATCGGTCAGACCGCGCCGAATTGGCGGTCGCCCGCGTCGCCGAGCCCCGGCACGATGTACGCCTTGTCGTTCAGCCCCTCGTCGACGCTGGCGGTGAACACCCGCAGCGGCAGGCCGCTGGCCTCCAGGCGCGCGATGCCCTCGGGTGCGGCCAGCGCGCAGAGCACCGTGATCTCGGTGGCCCCGCGCTCGGTGAGCAGGCTGCAGCAGTGCACGAGCGAGCCCCCCGTCGCCAGCATCGGGTCGAGCACGAACACGTGCCGGTCGACCAGCGACTCGGGCAGGGAGGCCATGTACGCCTCGGGCTGCAGGGTCTCCTCGTTGCGCGCCAGCCCGACGAAGCCCATCTGCGCCTCGGGCAGCATCCCGTGCGCGGTGTCGGCCATCCCCAGCCCGGCCCGCAGCACCGGCACGATCAGCGGGGGCGCGGCCAGCCGGTAGCCCGTCGTCGCCACCACCGGAGTCCGGATCGGCTCCTCGGCGAGCGCGAGCTCGCGGGTGGCCTCGTACACCAGCATCTGGGTCAGCTCGCGCAGCGCGGCGCGGAACGCGGCGTTGTCGGTGCGCTCGTCGCGCATGCGGGCCAGCCGGGCGCGGGCCAGCGGATGGTCGACGACGGTGAGCTGCACGCTCGACACGCTATCGGCCGGGTCGGGAGTGGCCCACGTCTCCCACCGGCTGCCCCGTCACTGGGGCGGAGACGGCGCCCCACATCTGGCAGGGTGTCCCCGTGGCCAGGCCCAGCATCGTCCCCATCGCACTCACCCTCGACGACCGGACGGGCTACACGCTGTGGGCCCCGCCGTGGGAGGAGGACGGCGAGGAGTGGCAGGCCTTCCTCGGCACCACGGTCGACGTCCCCGCGGACATCAACGACGACGATCCGGAGAACCCGGTCCCCACCGCCGTCGTCCACCTGTTCCCCACCCCGGCCGCGCTGGCCGCCTTCTGCCGGACCAGCACCGACCACGACCTCGCCGACCACCCCGTGTGGCCGGTGGTGGTCGGGCTGGGTGCGGCGGACCTGACCCCGGACGACGACCACCGCTACGACCTCGACGGCGTCTACGACGTCGCCGCGGAGGATCCCGACCGCTGGGCCGTCGAGGAACTGGCCGCGACGATCGACATCGTCAGCCGGCTGGCCGAGTGCCTCGACGCGAGCGACGAGGACGACGACGACCTCAGCGACGACGAGACCCAGTTCGAGGCGGTCGCCGAGCTGATGGCCAAGCCAGAGATCGGCTCGCTAGGGCTGGGCCCCGACGCGTTCATCGGCCGGTCCGGGGAGGACGCCTGGCTCGGGGTGGGCGGCGCGCTGGACGACCTGTGGGAGGACGTGATCGAGGAGCTCGGCGAGCACCTCGACTGGACCGGCGCCGGCACCGTCGAGGTCGCCGACTACCCGCCGGCCTCCGAGGCGGCCGAGGTGCCGCTCGCCGACGACGAGGACGACACGGACGACGACCTGGACGACATCGAGCCGGTCGACGTGCGCCCCACGGCGTCGGGCGTGCGCACGATCGCCCGCGGCGGCGGTGGGCTCACCCACGACCCCGCCGCCGTCGCGAAGGCGGCCGAGTTCTGGGAGGGCGTCGGCATCCTGCCGGTCGAGGTCGTCGTGCCCGACGGCACCGGGCTGACCCTGCGCTGCTACGTCGACGACGTCGCCCGCTTCCTGGGCCGCGACGGCGAGGTCTTCCTGTTCGACACCCCGGCCGACCTGGCCCGCTTCTGCGCCGGTCCCGAGAACCACGACCTCACCGAGATCGCCTCCTGGCCCGAGGTCGCCGCCACCGACACCCCGCCGCTGCCGGCGGAGCAGGACCGCTACGACCTCACCGAGCTGAGCGAGGTGCTCGCCGAGGTCTCCGACGGCGCCACCGGACTGGTCACCCACCAGGCGTTCGCGCAGCCGGTGGAGGGCGTGCGGGACCTGGCGGAGTACACGGGGCTCGGCAGGGTCGAGGAGCTCCTGTCCCCCACCACCCCGCTGGGCCGGGCCGTGGCCCGGGGCGAGCGCGAACCCGACGCGACCCTCCGGCAGGAAGATGCGGCGGCCGTCCGTCCCGCCTGGGACGAGATCGTCACGCTGATCAGCGGGAAGCTCGTCTTCCGCGGCTGACCGGAAGCGGACACCACGCGTCCCCCCTCACGGAACTGGGTCCCGCCTCGCCGTCGACGGAGAGGTGGGACCCAGTTCGACCAGGAGACCTGATCACCACGGAGCAGGCGGTCAGCTGCCCTGGCGCGGGGGACGCGCGGCGCGCTCGCCGCCGAAGCGCCGGTCACCGCCGGAGCGCGGGCCGCGGTCGCCGTACGAGCGACGCGGGCCACCTCGGTGACCGCCGGGGCGGTCGCCGTCGCGGCGCGGGCGCCCACCGGGACCGCCGCCGCCGCGACGCATGTCGCGCTGGGTGCGCTCCTTGGGCTCCACGGCCACACCCGAGGCGATGAGCTCGAGGATCGGCCGGTCGCCCGGACGCGTCCGGTCCAGCGGCGGGTCGACCTTGGCGGTGCGGAACCGGCGCTTGGCCTGACCGACCTGGTCGGGCAGCAGCAGCGAGACGACGACGCCGCCGGCACCGGCGCGGGCCGTGCGGCCCGAGCGGTGCAGGTAGGTCTTCGCGTCGGCCGGCGGGTCGTAGTGCAGCACCAGCGAGACGTCGTCGACGTGGATGCCGCGCGCGGCGACGTCGGTGGCGACGAGCACCGGCGACCGGGCGTCGGTGAACTCCTCCAGCGCGCGCCGGCGGGCCGACTGCGGCAGCCCGCCGTGGATCGCCTCGGCCTTGATCCCGGCGGCCTTGAGGTTCTCGGCCAGCCGGTCCACGCCCAGCTGCGTGCGGGCGAAGATGATCGTGCGGCCCGGGCGGGAGGCCAGCTCGGTGGCCACCTGCAGCTTGTCGCGGAAGGCCAGCGTGAACGCCAGGTGCTCGGCCGGCGGGGCGTCGTCGCCCTGGCGCTTGACCTCGTGCCGCGCCGGGTCCTTGAGGTAGCGGCGGACCAGGGAGTCGACCTCGCCGTCCAGCGTCGCCGAGAACAGCAGGCGCTGGGCGTCGCGGGCGGTCTGGTCGAGCAGCTCCTTGACCACCGGGAGGAAGCCGAGGTCGGCCATGAAGTCGGCCTCGTCCAGGACGGTGACGGCGACCTCGGCGAGGGTCGCCTCGCCCTGGTTGATCAGGTCCTGCAGCCGGCCGGGGGTGGCGATGACGACGTCGACACCGCGACGAAGCTGCTGGATCTGGCGGTACATGGGCGCGCCGCCGTAGACGGTGGCGAGCTGGACGCCGGTGGCCTGGCCGAGGGGGGCCAGGTTGTCGTGCACCTGCTGGGCGAGCTCGCGGGTCGGCACGAGCACCAGCCCGCGCGGAGCGCGCCGACCGTTCTTGACGTCGCGGCCGATGCGGGCCAGCAGCGGCAGGCCGAAGGCCAGGGTCTTGCCCGAGCCGGTGGCCGCCTTGCCCAGCACGTCGCGCCCGGCGAGGGCGTCCGGCAGGGCCGAGGTCTGGATGGCGAAGGGGCGGTGGATGCCGCGGCGCTCGAGCGCGGTGACCAGCTGCTGGGGCAGGCCCAGCTGGCCGAAGGTCGGGCCTTCGGGCTCCGCGGGCGTGGCCTCCGCGGGGGTGTTCTCGACGTTCTGGTTCAGGGTGTTGTCGGCGTCGTTCGACTCGAACGACACAGGGTGGACCACAGTCATGCGGGGTGGGGCTCCGATACAGCTCGGAGCGCGTCCCGTGGAAGTGAGGAGGGGCGGCGAGAGCCGGCGTCCTCGCAGGCGATCGCCCACGCCCGGGAGGACGCGCGATCTGCACGGATGCGCTCGTGCCCAGACGTTCCGTCCGGGAGGATGACCGGCCGAATGCCGGTACCCCCAGGCTAGCAGCGGAGATGGCCCCGCGATTCCCCGGAACGGGGTGGGGACCGTCACGCTCCGTCAGCGCGGCGGTGTCAGCCGGTCAGCGGTCGTGCCAGCGGAACGTGCGCACGCACAGGATCAGGCCCAGCACGCACCAGATGCCCAGCACCAGGGCGACCCGGCCCAGCTCCCAGGACCCGGCGGGCTCGTCGGCGGCCAGCGCGTCGGGCAGGAACACCGAGCGGAACCCCTGCGCCATCCACTTCAGCGGGAAGAGCGAGGCGAAGGTCTGCATCCAGGTCGGGATCTCGCTGAACTGGAAGAAGACTCCGGAGATGAACTGCAGCAGCAGCGCGAACGGGGTCACGGTGGCCGACGCCGAGCGGCCGTTCTTCGCCAGGCTGGAGATCGCGATGCCCAGCAGCGTGCACGCGGCGGCGCCGAGCGTCGCGACCCAGGCGAAGGTCAGCCAGTCGGTGCCGGACGGCAGGTCGATGTCGTAGAAGACGACGCCGATCAGCAGCAGGACGACGATGCTGGCCAGCGAGACCGCCAGGACCTGGACGACCTTGCCCACGAAGTACGCGCTGGGCGGCATCGGGGTGCCGGCCAGGTGCTTGAGGGTGCCGTCGGACCGCTCGGTGGCGATGCTGATCGCCATGTTCTGCAGGCTGGCGCCGAGGATGCCGGCGGCGATGATCCCGGCCATGAAGTACTGGGTGAAGGTGACCCCGGAGCCGAGGTCGTAGTCCAGCACGGCGCCGAAGACCACCAGCAGCAGCACCGGCAGCAGCAGCGTGAAGACGACGGACTCGCGCTGGCGGAAGAACTCCTTGAGCTCCACGGCGCTGCGCGAGCGGTAGACCGACGGCAGCGCCGGGAGCGCGGTGCGGTCGGGCGTGGTCGTCGTCATCGGGTCTCGCCGATCATCTGCAGGTACACGTCCTCGAGGGTGGGTCGTGCGACGGCGAGGTCGGGCACCTCGCCCGGGAAGCGCGCCGCGAGCTCGGCGACGAAGGCCGTCGGTGTCGCCGTGGCCTCCGTGCGCCGCGTGCCGTCCTCGGACCAGCTGACGGTCGCGGGCGCCGACTCGCGTCCGCCCAGGGCGCTGGGGACGGCGACCTCGACCAGGCGACCGCGGGCGATGACGCCGGCGCGGTCGGCCAGCGCCTCGGCCTCGTCCAGGTAGTGGGTGGTGAGCAGCATCGTGGTGCCGAGGTCGTCGCGCAGCGAGCGGATCAGCGACCAGAACTGGCGTCGCGCCTCGGGGTCGAACCCGGTCGTGGGCTCGTCGAGGAAGAGCAGCTCGGGCCGGCCGACGATGCCCAGTGCGACGTCGAGCCGGCGCCGCTGCCCACCGGAGAGGGTGCGCCCGCGGGCGCCGGCCTTCTCGGTGAGACCGACCAGGTCGAGCACCTCGTCGACGTCCCGGGGGTCGGCGAAGTAGGAGGCCTGGGCCGCGACGAGCTCGCGCACGCTCAGCTGGCTGTCACCGGACCCGCTCTGCAGCACGATGCCCAGCCGGGCCTTCCACTGCCGGGTGGGCTCGGCCGGGTCGTGCCCGAGCACCCGGACCTCGCCGCCGTCGCGGGACCGGTAGCCCTCGCAGATCTCCACCGTCGTGGTCTTGCCGGCGCCGTTCGGGCCCAGCAGCGCGAAGATCTCGCCGCGGCGGATGTCGAGGTCCAGGCCGTCCACCGCGGTGGCGTCCCCGTAACGCTTGACCAGGCCGCGGATCGAGATCGCCATGTCCGTCGCAGGCTCTCCCCCAGGTCCCGTCGCGTCGCCGCGAGCGGTGGGGAAGAGGGAGTCCTTCTGCACGAGGACTCAGTGTCCTCCATCGACCTGGGGCCGCTCCTCCGGCCCCGGGCGGTGCTGCTCGCGGGCGGTCAGGTGGTCCGGGCCGAACGCGTCCGGCAGGAGCGCGCGCATCGGCAGGGCGCCGCGGGGCCCGGCGTCCACGAGCAGGTCCGGTCCGCCGAACTCCCACAGCAGCTGCCGGCACCGACCGCAGGGCATCAGCGCTCGGCCGTCCCCGTCCACGCAGGCCATCGCGAGCAGCCGCCCGCCGCCGGTGCGCACGAGGTCGCCGATCAGCCCGCACTCGGCACAGAGGGTCAGCCCGTAGGACGCGTTCTCGACGTTGCAGCCGCTGACCACCCTGCCGTCGTCGGCCAGACCGGCGGCGCCGACCGGGAAGCCGGAGTAGGGCGCGTAGGCCCGCGCCATCGCCCCGCGGGCCGCCGTCCGCAGGGCGTCCCAGTCGACCTGCCCGATCGCGTCCTCCGCCACGACCCGCTCCCTCCGCCCACCCGACCGCTCCGGGTGACCAGGGCATTGTCCCGACGCCGGCTCTCCGACGAACGCCGACGACCCCCTACGGTCAGACCATGGGACGACGGGGCGGCCGGCGGGCGCTGCTGGGCGTGGTCCTCGTCACCGGCGTCGTGCTCGTGTCCGCCGGTCCGGCCTGGGCGGAGGCGCCGAGGCCGACGGCCGATCCTGCGGCGCCCGCGCCGAGCGCTCCCCGCACCGAGCGTCCACCGCAGGGGAGCGCCCCGGACGGGAGCACCGTGGGCGGCGAGCGACTGGACACCCGCGGCGTCGTCGTCACCAAGGGAGCGCCGCCCCTGCCCGAGATCGCCGCCTCCGGATGGCTGGTGGCCGACGCCGGCCGCGGCGCGGTGCTCGCCGCGCGCGACCCGCACGGCCGCTACTACCCGGCGAGCACGCTCAAGGCGCTCACCCTGCTGACCCTGGCTCCGCTCCTCGACCCCATGCAGGTCGTCGTCGGAACGCCCGAGGACGAGAACACCGAGGGCAGCCGGGTCGGGTTGATCGCCGGCGGCCAGTACCCCGTCGGGTTCCTGTACCTGGGCCTGATGCTGCAGTCGGGCAACGACGCGGCCAACGCCCTGGCCCGGGCCGCCGGCGGCACCGAGGCGCTCCTCGCGGCCATGACGGAGACCGCGGAGTCGATCGGCGCCTACGACACGGTTCCCGGCTCGCCGTCGGGTCTCGACGTCGCCGGGCAGTCCTCCTCGCCCTACGACCTGGCGCTGATCTTCCGGGAGCTGGTCGAGAACCCGTACACCGCCGCGGTGCTCACCACGCCTGTCGCCCAGGTGCCCGAGGTCCCGGGCCGCGCGCCGGGCTTCCAGATCCAGAACGAGAACCCGCTGGCCGACTACCCCGGGATGCTCGGCGGCAAGACCGGCTTCACCGACGCCGCGCGGCACACCTTCGTGACCGCGGCCGAGCGCGACGGCCGCCGGCTGGTGGTGAGCGTCCTGGACACCGAGCCGCTGCCGCTGCGCGCCGCCGACCAGGCCGCCCTGCTGCTCGACTGGGGCTTCGCCCTGCCTCCTGGGTCCGACGGCGTGGGACGGCTCGTGCGGCCCGCCGACCTGGCGGCCGATCCCCCGCGCACCTCGCCGCCGGCTCGCGCCGTGACGCAGAGCGGGCCCGTGACCGCCGCCCCGGAGGACGGTGGTGTACCGGCCTGGCCGGCCGGCATCGGCCTCGCGGGGGTCGCGGCGGTCGTCGTCGGTCTCGCCGTGACCGGGCGGCGGCGGAACGCGGCGCTCAGCCGGGGCCCGTCCCCTTCGGACAGGCCGGACCGGTGAGCGGGTACTCGCGGGCGACGGTCCACGCGCCGCCGGGCGTCTGCTCGAACTCGGTGAAGTGCGTGACGTCGAACTCCGCCGAGAGGTCCGACAGGCCGGTGTAGGCCAGCTCGAGCATGTCGGCGGGGACGTCGTGGGCGACGGTGACGTGCGGGTGGTACGGGTAGGACAGTCCGCGCTGCAGCGGGCCCTGGCGGACGTCGGCGGCGATCAGCTCGCAGTTTCCGATCCCGCGGGCCACGGCGACGAACACGACGTCGGACACGGGGTGGAACGTGCCGGTGCCCGACAGGTGCATGCGGAACGGTGGATGGCTCCCGGCGACGCCCTCGAGGTGCTCGGCGACGGCCTGGCGATCGGCCGCTGCCACCTCGGTCGGCGGCAGGAGCGTCACGTGCGGAGGGACGAGCGTCGCCTGGGGGTCGCCCACCTTCGAGCGCCAGTCGACGAACAGCTGCGCCCACGGCTCGGGGATCGGCACCAGGACGCCGATCACCGCGGTCGCACCGGCCGCCTCGCCGTCGGTCATGCCCGCGGCCCCGGGGCGAGGAAGCCCACCCGCTCGTAGACGTCGGCGACGGTCCGTGCCGCGATCTCGCGCGCGTGCTCGGCGCCGCTCGCCAGGATCCGCTCGAGCTCGGCGCGGTCGTCGAGCAGTTCGTGGGTGCGCTGCCGGACCGGCGTCACGAGATCGGTGACGAGCTCGGCCAGCTCCTTCTTCAGGTCGCCGTAGCCGCGCCCGGCGAAGTGCTCCTCGAGCTCGGGGACCGACCGGCCGGACAGCGCGCTGTGGATGGTGAGCAGGTTGGTCACCCCGGGCTTGTTCACCGCGTCGGCGACGATCTCCCGGCCCGTGTCGGTCACCGCGGAGCGGATCTTCTTCGCCGTGACCTTCGGCTCGTCCAGCAGGTTGATGCACCCGGCCGGCGGCAGGCTCTTGCTCATCTTCTTCTCCGGCGACTGCAGGTCCATCACCCGTGCGCCACCGGCCGGGATGAAGCCCTCGGGCACCGGGAACGTCTCGCCGAAGCGGCCGTTGAAGCGCGCGGCGAGGTCACGGGTCAGCTCGAGGTGCTGGCGCTGGTCGTCGCCCACCGGCACCTGGTCGGCGCGGTAGATCAGGATGTCGGCGGCCATGAGCACCGGGTAGGTGAACAGGCCGACGCTGGTGGCCGAGGTGCCCTCGCGCTGGCTCTTGTCCTTGAACTGCGTCATCCGGCCGGCCTCGCCGAAGCCGGTGATGCACTCCAGCACCCACGACAGCTGCAGGTGCTCGGGCACGTGGCTCTGCACGAAGACGGTGCTGCGGGCCGGGTCGACGCCCAGCGCGATCATCTGCGCGGCGGAGGTCAGGGTGTTGCGGCGCAGCTCCTCGGGGTCCTGCGCGACCGTGATCGCGTGCAGGTCGACGACGCAGTAGAAGGCCTCGGTCGTGTCCTGCAGAGCCACCCACTGGCGCAGCGCGCCCAGGTAGTTGCCGAGGTGGAAGGAGCCCGCCGACGGCTGGATGCCGGAGAGGACACGGGGAAGAGACACGCCCGCCATCAAACCAGCCGGGCGGTCACCCCGTTCGGGTCTCCCCCGTACCCGGTCAGCCGCCGTCGGCACGGACGGCGTCCAGCGCGGCCAGGAACGCGTCGTTCTCCTCCGGAGCCCCGACGGTGACCCGCACGCCCACGCCCGCGAACGGGCGGGTGATGACCGCGCGGGCCTCCAGCGCGGCGGCCAGCGGCGCGGCCTGCTCCCCCACGGGCAGCCACACGAAGTTGGCCTGGCTGTCGGAGACGTCGAAGCCACGGGCGCGCAACGCCGCGACGAGCCGCTTCCGCTCGGCGACGACGGAGGCGCAGCGCGCGCGCACCTCGTCCTCGCTGGCCAGCGCGGCGACGGCGGCCGCCTGGGCGAGCATCGAGACGCTGAACGGCACGTGGGTCTTGCGCACCGCCTCGGCGACGGCCGGGTCCTCGGCGAGCAGGTAGCCCACCCGCAGCCCGGCCAGCCCCCACGCCTTCGAGAAGGTGCGCAGGACGGCGACGTTCGGCCGGCCGCGCATGAGCTCGGTGCCGTCGGGGACGTCGGGGTCGCTGACGAACTCGCGGTAGGCCTCGTCCAGGACGACGAGCGTCGTCACCGGGACGGCGTCGAGGAACTTCTCCAGGCCGGCGCGCCGGACCGCCGTCCCGGTGGGGTTGTTCGGGTTGCAGACGAACACCAGCCGGGTGTCGTCGTCGATGGCGGCGAGCAGCCCGTCGAGGTCGTGGGTGTCGGCCGGTCCGCCCTCGCGACCGGGGACGAGCGGCACCTGGATCGACCGGGCGCCGGCCACCTGGGCCAGCAGCGGGTACATCTCGAAGGAGCGCCAGGCGAAGGCGATGCTCGCGCCGGGCTCGGTGTAGGCCTGCGCGAGCTGCTGGCAGAGCATCACCGCACCGCAGCCGGTCGCCACCTGCGCGGGGTCGACGCCGTACCGCTCAGCCAGCGCGTCGGTGAGCACCACGGCGCCGTTGTCCGGATACCTGTTGGTCTCGCCGGCCGCCGCGGCGATCGCGTCGACCACTGCCGGGAGCGGCGGGAACGCCACCTCGTTGCTGGCCAGCTTGATCGCCCTGTCGACGCCGATCTCGCGCGCGAGATCGGCCGGGTTGCGACCGGGCCGGTACGCCGGCAGTGCCTGGACGGCGGGGCGTGGGCTCACCACGAGCTTCGACCTCCTCGACCGCCCTAGGCTGGCGGCATGCGCGTCCTGGTCGCCGGTGGAGCCGGCTACATCGGCAGCGTAGTGACCGCTGCCCTCCTCGCCGACGGCCACGAGGTCACGGTGCTCGACGACCTCTCCACCGGGCACGCCGACGCCGTCCCCCCAGGTGCCACGCTGGCGCAGGTCTCGCTGCACGACTCGGCGCCGGTGCTCGCCGAGGTCCGTCCCGACGCGGTGCTGCACTTCGCCGCGCGGTCGCTGGTGGCCGTCTCGCAGCAGCAGCCCGAGGACTACTGGTCGACCAACGTCGGCGGATCGCTGGCGCTGCTGGAGGCGATGCGGGCGGCCGGCTGCCACCGGATCGTCTTCTCCTCGACCGCGGCCACCTACGGCGAGCCCGACCGGGTACCGATCCGCGAGGACGCGCCGACCCGGCCCACCAACACCTACGGCGCCTCGAAGCTCGCCGTCGACCACATGCTCACCTCGTACGCGGTGGCGCATGGCTTCGCCGCGGTGAGCCTGCGCTACTTCAACGTGGCCGGGGCCGCGTTCGGGCTGGGCGAGCGGCACACCACCGAGACCCACCTCGTCCCGCTCGCGCTGCAGGTCGCCGCCGGCCAGCGTGAGTCGCTGACTGTGTACGGCCGCGACTACCCGACCCCCGACGGCACCTGCATCCGCGACTACGTGCACGTCGGCGACCTCTCCGACGCCCACCTGCTCGCGCTGCCCGCGCCGTCCCCCGGGGAGCACCGCATCTACAACCTCGGCAACGGCACCGGGTTCTCCGTGCAGGAGGTGGTCGACGCCGCGCGCGAGGTGACCGGCCACGACATCCCGACGGTGGACGGCCCCCGCCGCCCGGGCGACCCCGCGCAGCTGGTGGCCTCGAGCGAGCTCATCCGCGCCGAGCTGGGCTGGGCGCCCCGGCACACCGACCTCGTCGGCATCGTCCGCGACGCCTGGCTGGTGGCGCGGCCTCGCTAGTCCGTCGAGGGCTCGGCCTCGTCGTCCTCGTCCGGCGTGGGCGGGGGCGGATCCACGCGCAGCCGCGCGATCCGGCGCCCGTCCAGTTCGACGACGGCGATCGCCCGGCCGTCCACCTCCACCGTGTCGCCCAGCTCCGGCAGCCGGCCGAGCTCGGCGAGGACGTACCCGGCCGCGGTCTCGTACGGTCCGTCGGGCAGCTCCAGGCCGGTGGCCTCGGCGAAGTCGTCCAGGTTGAGCAGGCCGTCGACCTCCCGGGGCGCGTCGGGTTCCTGCCCGGACTCCGGCTCGACCTCGGCGTCGTACTCGTCGTAGATCTCCCCGATGACCTCCTCGATGAGGTCCTCGAGGGTGACGATCCCGTCGGTGCCGCCGTACTCGTCGACGACGATCGCCAGGTGGTGGTTCTCCCGCCGCATCTCGCTGAGCGCGGTGAGCACCCCCGCCGTCCCGGGCAGCCGCTTCACCTCGCGCGCCAGGTCGCCGACGGTGGCGGCCCGCCCCGCCGGGTGGTTGGGGAGGAACAGGTCGCGGACGTGCACGAAGCCCACGACGTCGTCCTGGTCGCGGCCGGCGACCGGGAACCGCGACCAGTTCGACTCCCCCACCTGCTTGGCCGCGCGGCTGGCGGTCATCGAGGCATCCAGGAAGCCGACCTCGGTGCGCGGGGTCATCACCTCGCGGACCTCGCGCTCGCCGGCGCGGAAGACCTCGTCGATGAGCCGCCGCTCGTCGCTGCTGAGCGACTCGTGCGCGGCCACGAGGTCGCGCAGCTCCTCCTGGCTGATCGCCTCACCGCTGGCCTTCGGGTCGCCGCCGAGCAGCCGGACCAGGCCGTTGGTCGACTTCGACAGCAGCCAGATGACCGGCCGCGAGAGCTTGGCGATGGCGTTCAGGGGCGCGGCGACGAGCAGGGCGAACCCCTCCGCGCGCTGCAGGGCGAGCCGCTTGGGCGTGAGCTCGCCGACGACCAGCGACAGGTAGCTGATCGCGATCGTGACCAGCACGAGGGCCAGGGTGGAGGCCAGCCCCTGGCGGATCCCCAGATCGGCGAGCCAGTCGGCGAAGGGCTCCGAGAGCGTGCTGGCACCGAACGCGGCGGAGAAGAACCCGGCGAAGGTGACCCCCACCTGGACGGAGGCGAGGAACCTGTTGGGGTCGCTGAGCAGCCGCTGCACGGCCTTGCCGCGGCGGCCGGACTCGGCCATCGCGCGCACCTGCGACTCGCGCAGGGAGACCAGCGCGATCTCCGCGCCCGCGAAGACACCGCCGATCAGCACGAACACGACGACCATGACGATGTTGAGCCAGACGTCGCTCACCGGCGGCGTACTCCTCGGGACGGGTCGGGGGTGGAGCGCGGTCGCACCATGGTGCCTGCTCGCTGTCGCGGGAGGCGCACCGTGGGCCCACCGAGGAATGACGTGATCAGGGTCTCGTGAACTGTCGGTGCTCTTGCACTTACCGTTAGTCTCGGCTTGATAACGAATCGTGATCATTCCGGGGAGTCCCGTGCACCACCGTCCCATCGGCCCGCCGCTGTCCACCCGACTCTCGGGCGGGGCCACCCGCACCCGCCTCCGCGCGGCGGCCGCGCTGCACCGTCGTCGCGGTCGCCTGGCGCTCGGCGCGGGGCTGGCCGCCGTCATGACCGGCTTCGTGCTCGCCACCCCCGTCGTCTCCGGCCTGGGAGCGCCGTCGAGCATCGCCGTGGAGTCGTCGGCCGCGCGCAGCGACTCCCCCGTGGTGATGGGCATCGACGGCCCCGTGACCTCCTCGGCCTTCGCCAGCGCTTCGGCTCGGCTCACCGTCGGACCCGACGGCGTGCGGGTCGAGTCCTCCGGCCGTCCCTCGGCGCCGACGTTCGGCGCTCCTGCCGCGCCGAGCACCACCCCGGCCGAGCCGCCTGCGGCCCCGCCGCCTCCGCCGCCTGCCCCGGAGCCGCCGGTCGTCGAGGAAGCCCCGGCTCCTCCCCCGGCCCCGGCGCCCGCCCCGCAGCCGTCGGCCGCCGCACCCGCTCCTCCGCCGGCCGCGGCACCCACCGGGAACCCCCGTGCCGACCAGGTGCTCGCCCTGGTGAACCAGGCCCGCGCGTCCGCCGGATGCGGTCCGGTCAGCGCCGACGCCGGGCTGGCCTCGGTCGCGGCGGCCCACAGCGCGGACATGCGCGACCGCGGCTTCTTCGACCACGTCAACCTCGCCGGCCAGGATCCGTTCGACCGGGCGCGCGCCGCCGGCGTGGTGGCCCGGGCGGAGAACATCGCGCGCGGCCAGGCCGACGCCGCGGCGGTCATGGACTCCTGGATGAACAGCCCGGGGCACCGGGCGAACATCCTCGACTGCGGCCTCACCCGGCTCGGCGTCGGCATCGCCGACGGTGGCGGCGGCCCCTGGTGGACCCAGCTCTTCGGCTGACCCGCCTCGCTGGACCTCAGCGGGCGTCGGTCGCACGCTGAGGGCCCTCTCGTCCAGGCTGAGAGGGCCCTCAGCGTGCATCCTTGGTCGCCGAGCGCTCCGCCCGGAGCGTCCGCACGCGTGCGGCGAGCTGCTCGGGATGACGGAGGTCGTCCGCCGTCACGTGCAGCACGACCCAGCCGGCGGCGACCAGCCGATTCAGCCGCCGCCGGTCGCTGAGGAAGGCCTGCCGTTCGGCGTGCCACAGGCCGTCGTACTCGATCGCGATCTTGAGCTCTGGGTAGGCCAGGTCGGTTCGTGCCACGAAACCTTCGTCGTCGTAGATCCGGAACTGCGCGACCGGGGGAGGCAGGCCGTTCCGGAGGAGCAGCAGTCGGAGCCGCGTCTCCTGGGGCGACTCGGCGAGTCCGTCAGCCAGGTCAGTCGCTCGACGCGCCCGCGCACTCCCCCAGCACGGGCCCAGCGTCCCCACAGCGGCACGCACGTCCTCGAGCCGCACCATGCCCTCGTGGCAGAGGCGGTCGAGAAGGACGACGGCCTCCTCGACCGTGCCGGCCCACCTGACAAGATCCACGGCAGTGTCGACCCGGCTCGCGCAGAGCCACCGCCCTCGGCGAACCAGCTGACGACCGCGCGGCATCGACCGCACGCGCACGCCGGGTCCCGGATTCCACCGCGTGCCGGCCGGGAGGATCACGTCGATCGGGTCGTCCGGTGTCGCGATGTCTGGCACGCCCCATAAGGTCGCTGCGCTGCGCCCGGTGAAGCCGGCTCCGACCGGCAGGGTCAGGCCCACCGCGCTGATCAGGAGCCGGTGCGTGACCGGCAGAGCGGCGTCTACGTACACGTCCTGGCGGAGCCGGCGCCATGCGGCGCTTCGGAGCTGCTTCTTGGTGAGCAGGCCCTGTCTCACCGCCATCGATCCGCGGAAGACCCGTCCCGTGAGCTCGGTCGGGCGAGCGGGGGTGATCGGCACCAGTGGACTCTGCCGCACGGACGGCGTCGGGCAGGCCGCTGTCCACAGCGCGAACGCACGTGAGGGGCCCTCTCGATCGGATCGAGAGGGCCCCTCACGT
>NZ_LWUA01000004.1 GCF_005222955.1 Blastococcus sp. CCUG 61487
GCCGGGCCGAAGGCGCGGCGCAGCGCCTCGGGCGGCGGTGGCGGCACGGGACGGGCCGGCGGCAACGGCCGGTCGGCGGAGAAGCTGCCCTCGACGCTTCCGGGGCGGCCGAAGGCCGCCTGCTGGCCGGGCCCCGGTTCGGGCGCGTTCGTCCGGCGCGGCGGGAGCCGGTCGGGCACGGCGCCGAACGGGCTGTCCACCCCCGCGGGGCGGGCGAACGCCGCCTCCGGCGCCGACGTCCCGGGAGGGCGCTCGTCCGAGGCCTCCGGAGGGGTGGGCTCGTCCGAGGCGCTCAGGGGGTGCCGCCCGTCCCGCCGAGCGGCGACGGCGACGTCCCGGTGTTCACCGCGCGCAGGACGGGCGGGACCACCTCGGTGTGCTCGCGCACCCCGGAGTCGGCCACCTCGGCGGGAGCGTCGGAGTCTCCGGCGGGCAGCTGCAGCGCCAGCACGGTGACCCCCGCGCCCAGGCCGGCCAGGGTCCCGGCGAGGCCGCGGCGCAGCCAGCGGGCGTGGCCGGGGCGGTGCGGAGGTGCGTTCGGCGTGAGGTCGACGTCCCAGGCCGCCGCACCGGCGCCGCGGACGTCCGCGGTGAAGGGGATCGCGTACAGCCGCGACACCAGGTCGCCCGGGACGGACACCTCCTCGCAGCCGTGGAGGGCGTCCTTCGCCTCGCGCTGCGCCTGCACGGCCATCCGGCACTGCAGGCAGCCCTCGAGGTGCCGCGCCGCCCGGCTCGCGGCGCCGGCGGGCAGCTCGCCGTCGACGAGCGCGGCGATCGCCTCCTGCGCCAGGTGGCTCTCGGGCAGGGTCATCGGGCGCCGCCCAGCAACGCCTCGTCGTCGAACGACCGCCCCGGCGCGAGGTGGGCGAGGGCCTGCCGCAGCTGCACGCGGCCGCGGTGGATGCGGCTGCGCACGGTCCCGAGCTTGATGCCCAGGGTGGCGGCGATCTCCTCGTAGGTCAGGCCCTCGATGTCGCACAGGACCACGGCGACGCGGAACTCCGGGGACAGCGCGTCGAGCGCCGCCTGGATCTGCGGGTCCAGGTGCGTGTCGGCGTAGACCTGCTCGGGGCTGGGCGCCCGGCCCGGCAGGCGCTCGGTGTCCTCGGGCAGCGGATCGAAGCGGATCCGCTGCCGGCGGCGCACCATGTCGAGGAAGAGGTTCGTGGTGATGCGGTGCAGCCAGCCCTCGAACGTGCCGGGCGAGAAGTCGGCCAGCGACCTGAACACCCGGACGAACGTCTCCTGGGTGAGGTCCTCGGCGTCCTGCGGGTTGCCCGAGAGGCGGTAGGCCAGCCGGTAGACGCGAGCGGAGTGCTCGCGCACGACCTGCTCCCAGGTGGGCGCGACCCAGCCCTCGACGTCGGCACGCACGGGCTCGGACACGGCGCCAGTATCCCCGACTCCGGACGACGTGCGCGGATCGGCGTCGCTCGGGCGGGTGGACACGGCTGGGTCTGGGCGCACGACGGGAGAACGAGCCGTGCTCGTGCGGCTGTTCCGGACCGCACACGTTCCCAGCCAACTCACAGCCCGGCGACCGCCCGCTCGGCGTCCCGCACCGGCCGGCGACCCGCGGCCACTACCCTCGGGCGGTGATGAGCGCCCACCTTCCGCCGCCGGGGAGTGGCTCCGAGGGCGCTGCCTACGCCGACCGGTTCGCCGCCGAGACCCCCGAGATGACCGCCGCCCGCGAGCGCGCGGTCCTCCTGCCGGGGCCCCCGCCGATCGAGCCGTCGACGGGCGCCACCCTCGCCGTGCTGGCCGGGGTGCTCCAGGCGCGGGCGGTGGTGTCGATCGGGAGCGGCGGCGGGCTGACCGGGCTGTGGCTGCTGCGCGGCATGCAGCCCGACGGCGTCCTCACCGCGCTCGACGGCGACCCCGAGCAGCTGCGCGCCGCCCGGGCCGCGTTCGCCGGCGCCGCCGTGCCGGCCGGTCGGACCCGGATGATCTTCGGCACCCCCGGCGAGGTGCTCCCCCGCCTCTCGCCGGATGCGTACGACCTGGTGGTCTGCGCGGGCCACCCCCGCGAGTACGCCGCCCAGCTCGACGCCGTCGTCGGCCTGGTGCGCGCCGGAGGCATAGTCGTCTGCCACGGACTGCTCGACCAGGGACGGATCGCCGACCGCGCCGTCCGCGACCCCCAGACGGTGGCCTGGCGGGAGGTGGCCCGGACCCTGCGGGAGGACGAGTCGCTGCTGTCGGCGGTGCTGCCCCTCGGCGCCGGCCTGCTCGTCGCCACCAAGCGCCCCTGAGGGCGTTCATGGCCATAACCGCCCCTGAGGGCAGTTATGGCCATAACTGCCCCTAGACGATGGCGCGGGCGCCCTTGCCGAGCACGGTCACGCCACCGGCGCTGACGTCGTAGCGCTCCCGGTCGAGGTCGTGGTCCAGCCCGATCCGCGCACCCGCGGGGACGACGACGTTCTTGTCGAGGATCGCCCGCCGGACGACCGCGCCCTCCCCGATGAAGGCGCCGTTCATGACCACGCTGCCCTCGACGTGCGCGCCGCGCTCGACGCGCACACCCGGGGAGATGACCGAGTTGTGCACCGAGCCGCCGCCGATGATCGCGCCGGCGCTCACCATCGACTCCTCCGCTCGCCCGGCCAGGACGAACTTCGCGGGCGGCAGCTGCGGCGGGAGGGTGTAGATCGGCCAGCGGTCGTTGTAGAGGTTGAAGACCGGGGTGACCGACACCAGGTCCATGTGCGCGTCGTAGTAGGAGTCGATCGTCCCGACGTCGCGCCAGTAGCCGTGGTCGCGCTCGGTCGCGCCCGGGACGACGTTGGTGGAGAAGTCGTAGACCCACGCCTCCCCCGCGTCGGCGAGCATCGGCATGATCGAGCCGCCCATGTCGTGCACCGAGTCCTCGTCGGCGGCGTCGGTGCGCAGCGCCTCGAGCAGGGCATCGGTGGTGAACACGTAGTTCCCCATCGAGGCGAAGCTCTCCTCGGGCGAGTCCGGCAGCCCCGGCGGGTCGGCGGGCTTCTCCAGGAACCCCCGGACCTTCCCCTCCGCCGTCGCGTCGATGACGCCGAACTCCGTCGCCTCGCGACGGGGCACCCGCAACCCGGCGATGGTGACGCCGGCACCCGTCTGCAGGTGCTGGTCGATCATCTGCCGGGGGTCCATCCGATAGACGTGGTCGGCGCCGAAGACGACGACGATCTCCGGGCGCTCGTCGTAGATGAGGTTCAGGCTCTGGAAGATCGCGTCGGCGCTGCCGGTGTACCAGCGCGGCCCGAGCCGCTGCTGCGCCGGCACGGGCGTGATGTAGCCGCCGAGCAGCTGGGACATCCGCCAGGTCGTGGTGATGTGGCGGTCCAGGCTGTGGCTCTTGTACTGGGTGAGGACGGCGATCTGCCGGATGTCGCCGTTGACCAGGTTCGACAGCACGAAGTCGATCAGCCGGTAGTTGCCGCCGAACGGCACGGCCGGTTTGGCGCGGTCGTGGGTGAGCGGCGCCAGCCTCTTGCCCTCACCGCCCGCCAGGACGATGCCGAGAACCCGAGGACCGCCGCGCATGCCACGCAACGTATCCGCTGGTCCCTGCCCGCACTCCTCGAGCACGCGGTTCCACCCTGGCGAGGGACGGGAACGCCCCCGGGACCCGCGCCGAGCGTGCGGGGACGAGCGGTCCTTCTACGCTGACCGCCGTGCGCATCGGCATCGTGACCCGCGAATGGCCGCCGGAGGTCTACGGCGGCGCCGGCGTGCACGTCCAGCACCTCGTGGCCGCGCTGCGCGAGCTGCCCGAGCGCCCGCGCATCGACGTGCACAGCTTCGGCGCGCCGCGCGACGACGCCACGGGGCACCCCGTGCCGGAGACGCTGCGCGGCGCCAACGGGGCGCTGCAGGCCATCGGGGTGGACGTCGGGATGGCCGCCGCCCTGGACGGGGTGGACCTGGTGCACAGCCACACCTGGTACGCCAACACCGCCGGGCTGCTGGCCGGGCTGGTCCACGGCATCCCGCACGTCGTCACCGCGCACTCGCTCGAACCGCGCCGCCCGTGGAAGGCCGAGCAGCTCGGCGGCGGCTACCGCCTCTCCTCCTGGGCGGAACGGACCGCCTACCTGGCCGCCGACGCGGTGATCGCGGTCAGCGCCGGCATGCGCGAGGACGTCCTGGCGGTCTACCCCGATCTCGACCCCGCCCGCGTGCACGTCGTCCGCAACGGCGTCGACGCCGACGCCTACCGCCCGGTGGAGGCGCCCGACACCGTGCGGGCGCTGGGCGTGGACCCCGACCGCCCCTACGCGCTGTTCGTCGGCCGGATCACCCGGCAGAAGGGCCTGCCGCACCTGCTGGCGGCGGCCGAGCAGCTGCCCGGCGACGTCGGTCTCGTGCTCTGCGCCGGAGCGGCCGACACCCCCGGCGAGCGGCAGGAGGTGGCCGACGCCGTGGCGGCCCTGCAGGCGCGGCGCGACGGCGTGGTCTGGTTGGAGGCGATGCTGCCGCGCGAGCAGCTCGTCCCGCTGATCGCCGGCGCGACGGTCTTCGTGGTGCCGTCGGTGTACGAGCCGCTGGGCATCGTCAACCTCGAGGCGGCCGCCTGCGGCACCGCCGTCGTCGCCAGCGCCGTCGGCGGCATCCCCGAGGTCGTCGACGACGGGCGCACCGGCCTGCTGGTGCCCCACGACCCCGACGACCCCGACGGGTTCGTCGACGCGCTCGCGGCCCGGATGACCGAGCTGCTCACCGACCCGGAGCGCGCGGCCCGGATGGGGGCCGCCGGCCGGGAACGGGTGCTGGCCGAGTTCGGCTGGCCGGCCATCGCCCGGCAGACCGTCGACGTCTACGAGGCGGTCCTCGGCGCCCGCGGCTGAGCGGCCCGGTGGTACCTTGCCGTCGCCGGCCCCTGCGCCGGTGACGCAGCAGCAGCGAAGTCCGGTGCGAACCCGGCGCTGTCCCGCAACTGTGATGGCCACTCCGGTGGCCCGAGCCAGATCGCCTGCTCTGCCTCGTGCAACCGACCCTCGCGGCAAGGGTCGCGCATCGAGCGTCGGGTCAGCTCGTGGGCGACGCTCGCCGCCTCCACTGGAGGCAGTTCCCTTGATCGGCTCCCACCCCCGCGCGGCGCGGTCGACGTCGGGCGCACGACGGCGGCTGTCGCCCGCCGCGCTCCTGGCGCTGCTCACCGCGCTGCTGCTGGCCCTCACGGCCTGCGGCGACGACGCCGACGACGACGGCGGCAGCGCCGGCGGTTCGTCGGCCGAGTCCTCGGAGTTCCCGGTGACGGTCTCCGCCGACAACGGCGAGGTCACCATCGAGGAGCGGCCCGAGGCGATCGTCGCCTTGTCGGCCACCGCCACCGAGATGCTCTTCGCCATCGGCGCCGGCGACCAGGTCGAGGCCGTCGACGACAACTCGAACTACCCGGCCGAGGCGCCGACCAGCGACCTGTCGGCGTTCACCCCGAACGCCGAGGCTGTCGTCGGCTACGAGCCCGACCTGGTCGTCCTCAGCGACGACATCAACGGGATCGTCGGCTCGCTGGAGTCGCTCGACGTCCCGGTGCTGCTGCTCGGCGCGGCCGAGACCCTGGACGACACCTACGAGCAGATCGAGCTGCTCGGCGCGGCCACCGGGCACACGGACGAGGCCGCCGAGGTCGTGGACGACACCCGGGAGCGCATCGACGCCGCCGTCGCGTCGGTCTCCACCGACGTCGAGGGCCAGCGGGTCTTCCACGAGCTGGGCCCGGAGCTCTACTCCGCCGACAGCAGCACCTACATCGGCACGATCTACTCGCTGTTCGGCCTGGAGAACATCGCCGACGGCGCTCCGGACCCCAGTGGCGGCTACCCGCAGCTGTCGGCCGAGTTCGTCGTCGAGCAGGCCCCGGACATCATCGTCCTGGCCGACACCAAGTGCTGCGGTGAGAGCGCGGCGACCGTTGCCCAGCGGCCGGCCTTCGCGACGATCCCGGCCGTGGTCGAGGGCCGCATCGTCGAGGCCGACGACGACGTCGTGTCCCGGTGGGGGCCGCGCGTCGCGGACTTCGCCGAGCTCGTCGCCGAGGTTCTGCAGGGCTGAGGCCGCCTCCCTCATGAGCACCCTCACGCACCGCACCCGGTCCGGCCGCCCGACGGCCGCGCCGGGTGCGGTGCGTCCGCGGCGGCCGGGCGTGCTGGTGTACGGGACGGCGCTGCTCGCCCTCGTCGGCTGCATGCTGGCCGGGATCTGGGTGGGCGCGGTGCCGCTGCCCCCCGACGGCGTCGTCCTCACCCTGCTCGACCGCGCGCTGCACCCGCTGGGCATCGAGGTGTCCGGTGGCCTCGAGGGCACCCAGGCGGCCGTGCTGCTGCAGCTGCGGCTGCCCCGGGTGGTGCTCGGCGTGCTCGTCGGCGCGGCGCTGGCGATCGCGGGCGCGGGCTACCAGGGCGTGTTCCGCAACGCCCTGGCCGACCCCTACCTCCTCGGCGCCGCCGCGGGCGCCGGGCTCGGCGCCACCCTGACCATCGCCTACTCCCCCGTGCAGTCGGTCGGCCCGGTCGGCATGGTCCCGCTGGCCGCGTTCGTCGGGGCGCTGTTCGGCGTCTTCTGCGCCCTGGCGCTCGGCAGCGTCGCCGGTGGTTCGCACAGCCCGACGCTGCTGCTGGCCGGCATCGCCGTGGCCGCCTTCCTCTCCGCCGTGCAGACCCTGGTGCAGCAGCAGAACACCGACAACCTGCGCGAGATCTACGGCTGGATGATCGGCCAGCTCGGCAGCTCGCAGTGGTCGGACATCGGGATGGTGCTGCCCTACCTCGGGGTCTCCTGCGGGGTCCTGCTCTTCTGCGGCCGAGCGCTCGACATCCTGGCCGTCGGCGACGACGAGGCCGCCTCGCTCGGCGTCCACCCGGGGCGGCTGCGGCTGCTGGTCATCCTCGCGGCCTCGCTCGCGACCGCCTCCGCGGTGGCGGTCAGCGGTCTCATCGGCTTCGTCGGCCTGGTCGTGCCGCACATCGTGCGGCGACTCGCCGGCGGCTCCTACACCCGGGTCCTCCCGCTCTCCCTGCTCGTCGGCGGGGCGTTCCTCGTGCTCGCAGACCTGGTCGCCCGGGTGATCCTCGCCCCCGCCGAGCTGCCGATCGGCGTGGTCACCGCGTTCGTCGGCGCGCCGTTCTTCGCCCTCCTGCTGTGGACGGGGGCGCGCCGCCGATGACCGGACAGCTCCAGCCCACCGGCGGCGCGCGGGTGGAGGCCCTCGGCATCAGCGCCGCCTACGGCCGGAACCAGGTGCTCGACTCGGTGCGCTTCACCGTCGCCGCCGGCGGTTGGCTGGCGATCATCGGGCCCAACGGATCGGGCAAGTCGACGCTGCTGCGCTCGGTCCTCGGGCTGCAGCGCCACGAGGGCCAGGTGCGCATCGACGGCGTCCCCGCCGCCGGGATGCCGCGCCGGGACCGCGCCCGGCTGCTGGCCTACGCGCCGCAGCTGCCGGTCGTGCCCGAGGGCATCAGCACCCGCGACTACGTCGCCCTCGGCCGCACCCCGCACCGGCCCCTGCTGGCCGCCCCGCGCGCCATCGACCGGGCGATCGTCGACGACGTCATGCGGCGGCTCGAGCTGGAGCCGCTGGGCGACCGGCTCGTGGCCACGCTCTCCGGCGGTGAGCAGCAGCGCGCCGTCCTCGCCCGGGCGCTGGCCCAGCGGCCGCGGGTCCTCTTCCTCGACGAGCCGACCGCCTCGCTGGACCTCGGGCACGCGCAGCAGGTGCTCGACCTCCTGGACCGGCTGCGCCGGGAGGAGGGGCTGACCGTGGTCAGCACGCTGCACGACCTCACCCTCGCCGGCCAGTACGCCGACCGGCTCATGCTGCTGGCCGCGGGACGGGTCGCCGCCGAGGGCACGCCCGACCAGGTGCTCACCCCCGCAGCCCTGGCGGCGCACTACGGCGCGCGCGCCGCCGTCGTCACCGGCCCCGACGGCCTCGCGGTGCTGCCCGTCAGGGGCTGACGGCGCGGAAGCGGAGCACGTCGCCGGGCCGGAGCTGCGCGGCCAGCGGCAGGTCCGCGGTGACGACGACGGCGGCCACCGGGTAGCCGCCGGTCACCGGGTGGTCGACGAGGAACAGCACCGGGGCGCCGTCGGGCGGCACCTGGACCGAGCCCGGCACCAGCCCCTCGCTCGGCAGTTCGTCCTCGCGCACCCGGGCCAGCCGCGGTCCGTCCAGCCGGAGCCCGACCCGGTCGCTGTCCGCTCCGACGGTCCACTCCCCCGCAGTGAGGGTGGCCCACGCGTCCTCGGTCAGCCAGTCCCGCCGCGGGCCGGGCAGCACCCGGAGCACCGGCCGCTCCGGCGGCGGGCCCACGGGTGCGACGTCCACGACGGGCTCCTCGCCGGCCAGGTCCCCGACCGCCAGGTCGGTGCCCGCGGTCAGCGGAGGCGGGCCCAGCCCGGAGAGCGTGTCGGTGCTGCGCGACCCGAGCACCGGGACGACGTCGATGCCGCCGCGCACCGCGACGTAGGAGCGCAGGCCGCGCGGAGGGTGCCCCAGCGCCAGCAGGGAGCCGGCCGGCAGGGTCAGCGGGGCGGCGAAGGGTGCCGCCCGCCCGTCGACCTCGACCGGGAGCGGCGCACCGGTGACCGCCACCAGCAGGGTGCGCCCCGCACGGACCCGCAGCCCTCCGGCGGTCACCTCCAGCACGGCCGCCTCCGGCCGGTTGCCGACCAGCCGGGTGGCGAGCCCGGCGGCCGCGACGTCGGCGGCCCCCGACCGGGTCACGCCGATCGCGGCGTGGCCGGGGCGCCCTCGGTCCTGCACCGTGGTGAGCGGCCCCGGCGCGAGCACTGTCAGCACGTCACGACACCTCACGGAACCGCACGGGCACCCCGGGCCGCAGCAGGGCGGGCGGCTCGCGCTGCACGTCGAAGAGGACGGCGTCGGTCCGGCCCACCAGCTGCCAGCCACCCGGGGAGGCGCGGGGGTACACGCCCGCGAACTCTCCGGCGAGGGCCACCGCGCCCGCGGGCACCCGGGTGCGCGGCGTCGCCCGGCGCGGCACGTGCAGCTCCGGCAGCAGGCCGGTGAGGTAGCCGAACCCGGGCGCGAACCCGCCGAAGGCCACCGTCAGCTCCGCGGCGGTCAGCGCGCGCACCAGCTCGGGCACGGCGAGCCCCACCAGCCGGGCCACCTCGGCGAGGTCCGGTCCGTCGAACACCACCGGCAGGACGACGGGGTCGGGGGTCGCCTCGGGCC
>NZ_LWUA01000005.1 GCF_005222955.1 Blastococcus sp. CCUG 61487
GTCAGCCAGAACTGCAGCTTGCCGAGCCGCTCGTCGAGCATCCGGCCGCACATCTTCGGGAACCAGAACGCGATCCCGGCGTTCGCGGCGAACACCACGGTGCCGAACACCACGTAGTGGAAGTGCGCCACCACGAAGTAGGAGTCGTGCACGTGCCAGTCCAGCGGCGGGCTGGCCAGCAGCACCCCGGTCAGCCCACCGAGCAGGAAGGTGACCATGAACCCGATCGACCACAGCATCGGGGTCTCGAAGGTCAGCTGGCCGCGCCACATGGTGCCGATCCAGTTGAAGAACTTCAGCCCGGTGGGCACCGCGATCAGATAGGTGAGGAACGCGAAGAACGGCAGCAGCACCGCGCCGGTGGCGAACATGTGGTGCGCCCACACCGCCAGCGACAGGAACCCGATCGCCAGCGTCGCGCCGACCATGCCCTTGTAGCCGAACAGCGGCTTGCGGGAGAACACCGGCACGATCTCGGTCACGATGCCGAAGAACGGCAACGCGATGATGTACACCTCGGGGTGGCCGAAGAACCAGAACAGGTGCTGGTACAGCATCGGCCCGCCGTTCTCCGGCGAGTAGATCAACGACCCCAGGTTCCGGTCGGCCAGCAGCCCCATCAGCGCCGCGGTCAGGATCGGGAACACCAGGATCACCAGCAGGCTGGTGATCAGCGCGTTCCACACGAAGATCGGCATCCGGAACATCGTCATCCCCGGCGCGCGCAGGCAGACGATCGTGGTGATGAAGTTGACCGCACCCAGGATCGTGCCCAGCCCCTGCGCCGCCAGCCCGGCGATCCACAGGTTCCCGCCGATCCCCGGCGAGTGCTCGATGTTCGACAACGGCGC
>NZ_LWUA01000006.1 GCF_005222955.1 Blastococcus sp. CCUG 61487
CTCGATGTTCGACAACGGCGCATACGCCGTCCAGCCGAAGTCCGGCGCCCCACCCGGGGTCAGCAGGCTGGACACCACGATCAGCGACCCGAACAGGAACAACCAGAACGACAACGCGTTCAGCCGCGGGAACGCCACATCCGGCGCCCCGATCTGGATCGGCATGATCAGGTTGCCGAACGCGAAGAACAACGGCGTCGCGAACATCAGCAGCATCAACGTGCCGTGCATCGTGAACAGCTGGTTGTACTGCTCCGGCGACAAGAACTGCAGCCCCGGCCGCCCCAGCTCCGCCCGGATCAGCATGGCCATCAGGCCACCCAGGATGAAGAAGCCGAACGAGGCCGTCATGTACATCAGGCCGATGGTCTTGTGGTCCGTGGTCCGCAGCAGGTTCGACAGCCGCGAACCCTTCTCGACCACGTGCGCCGGGCTCGGCCGACTCACGATGGGCGCGGGTGCAATCGTCACGCCCCGCAGCTTAGACAAGCCCTCCGCCGTCCCGGCCGCGGGCGTGGCCGGGCGCGCCGCGCACCGGTTCCCGAGCCGCTCGGACGTCATCGGGACCTCGGCCGGGACGGCCGTAGACGGCGACCTCGACAGCGACGGTGACCTCGACCGGGTCGGGCAGCACGGCCAGCCGGCCGGCCAGCTGCTCGCCGGACAGGTGCCGTGCGTGCGGTCCCATGCCCACCAGCGTGCCGACCGCCGCCCGGTCCAGCCGTAGCCGCTCGCGGTGGGCCGTGGTCGAGAGCCTCCGCAGGTGCGGCTCGAGGGAGGCGGCCAGCCGGGCCGACTTGTCGGGGTCCACGCGGAGCAGGCCGAGCGGGCCGACGAGCTCGCCGAGGTGGTCGGGCGCCGGGGTCACCACGACCAGCCGCCCGTCCGGCCGGAGCACCCGCGCGATCTCGGCCCCGTTGCGGGGCGCGAACACGACCAGCACCCGGTCGACGGCCTCGTCCCGCACCGGCAGCCGGGCCCAGGTGTCGGCGACGACCGCCATCGCGCGGGGATGCGCCCGTGCCGCCCGCCGGGCCGCGTACGTCGAGGAGTCGAGGACCACCCCGGCGGCGGCGGGCACGCGCGCGAGCACCGCCGCGAGGTGGTGCCCCGTGCCGCCTCCGAGATCGAGCAGCACCTCCGGCTGCCGCCCCTCCCCCGCGGTCACCGCGTCGCCGAGCGCCGCGGTGACCCCGGCGTAGTGGCCCGCGGCCAGGAAGGAGGCGCGGTCGGCCACCATCTCCGCCGAGTCCCCGGACGGCGGCCGGTGGCCCGGCGGCAGCAAGGTCACGTGCCCCTGTCGGGCACGGTCGTACGCGTGCCCGGCGGGGCAGCGGAGCACGTCGCCGTCGACGGCGAGCGCCGCCGTGCACACGGGACAGGCCAGCGCGGCGACGGCGGCGCCGGGCAGGGGTGGACGGCTCCTCACGAGCGGGGCGGCACCGGGTGGAAGGCGACGTCGCGGAGCCGTCCCGCGTCGGCCACCGCCGTGACGAACGTGCCGTGCGGCTGCCGCCGGCGGTCGGTCGGCGAACCGGGGTTGAGCAGCCGCAGCCCGGTGTCGGCGGTGGTGTCCCAGGGGATGTGGCTGTGCCCGAAGACCAGCACGTCGGCGTCGGGGAACCGTTGCGCGCAGCGCGCCTCCCGGCCCTTGGCGTCACCCGTCTCGTGGACGACGGCGACGCGGATCCCCTCGAGCTCGACGCGCGCCACCTCGGGCAGCCGCTCGCGGAGGACGCCGTGGTCGTTGTTGCCGTGCACGCCCACCAGCCGCCGGCAGCGCCGCTCGAACTGGTCCAGCAGGGCCACGTCCACCCAGTCCCCCGCGTGCAGCACGACGTCCACGGCCTCGATCTCGCGCCACACCCCGGGCGGGAGGTCGCGCGCACGCTTGGGGACGTGCGTGTCGGAGACGAGCACGAGCGAGAGCGGCACGGGTCCCATGGTCGCACCGGCCGTCGTGCCCCGGCGCCGAGCAGGGACGACGGGTGCGGCCGGCTCAGCGGTGCTGCTCGGCCAGGGCGCGCAGGCGGGCGTTGTAGGCGTTGAGCTCGGCGTCGCCGTCCCGCTCGGCTGCCCGGTCGAGGGCACGCGCGCGGCGCTCGTCGGAGCCCATCCAGGCGATCAGGACGACGAGCAGCACGATCACCGTGGGGAGCTCGCCGAAGGACCACGCGATGCCGCCGGCCACCGTCTGGTCACCCACCGGGTCGATCCTCCACTCGGCGGGCGGGTTGGCGAAGCTGTCCACGAGCAGCGTGCTGGCGATCATCACCGCCACGCCGAAGAAGGCGTGGAACGGCACCGGTATGACCAGCTCGAGGATGCGCATCGGATGGCTGTGGGTGTGCGGCCACGGGTCCTGGGCGATGATCGGCCCGAAGAAGAGCACCCCGGTGACGACGAAGTGCGCCAGCATGAACTGGTGCCCCGGCGCGGTGCTCATCAACGCGTCGAAGATCGGCGTGAAGTAGATGCCGTAGAGGCTGGCGATGAACAGCGGCACGGTGAACGCCGGTGCGGCGAGAAACCTGCCGACGCGGCTGTGCAGGAGGTTCAGCAGCAGCGCACGGGGTGCTCCTGCCGCACCCTGACCGCGCGGCAGGGTGCGCAACGCGAGCGTGACCGGCGCCGCCAGCAGCAGGAAGATCGGCGTGATCATCGCCAGGACCATGTGCTGGACCATGTGCAGGCTGAACAGGACCATGCTGTAGCCGTTCAGCCAGGTGCCGGTCACGGCGAAGATCGACAGCGTCCCGACGATCCAGGAGGCGGTCCGCCACCACGGCCAGCGGACGCCGGTCCGGCGGAGCCGGACGACCGCGAGCAGGTAGACGACCAGCCCGATCAGGCTGAGGACGGCGAGCACCGACCAGGCATCCAGGTGCACCTGGAACATCCGGCCCCACGTGGGCGGCTCGTCGGGTACCCACATGCCCGAGTGCTGCCCGTGGTCCACCGCTGCCTCCTGATCCGCGCCGTCGTGCCGGCTCCACTGTCCCACCCGGCGCGGCCACGGCAGCCACGGGCGGCGGCGGTGTGACGCAGGACGCGCGACGCCCCCGTACCGGGCGAGCGGTACAGGGGCGTCGGACGAGTCGGGTCCCAGCGGCCGGCGGCCGGCGTCAGATGTTGACGCCGCGCTCCCGGAGCCAGGGCAGGGGATCGACCTTCGTGCCGTGCATGCCGCCCTTGTGCACCTCGAAGTGCAGGTGCGGGCCGGTCGACTGACCCCGGTTGCCCAGCAGCGCGATGGTGTCGCCCGCACGGACGACCTGGCCGGCCCGGACGAGGATCTCGTCCATGTGCCCGTAGACGGTGACGTCGCCGTTGTCGTGCTGGATGTACACCGCGAGGCCGTAGCCGCTGGCCGGACCGGCCTCGAGGACGACGCCGTCCATGACCGCGTACTCGGGCGTGCGCATGGGGGCGGCGAGGTCGATGCCGGAGTGCATCGTGCCCCAGCGCGGGCCGAAGCCGCTGGTGAGCCGGGCGCCGTTCACCGGAGCGACCGCCTTGGGCCGGGCCGCCTCGATCGCCGCGACGAGCGCCACGTGGTCGGCGGTCGCCTGCGTGTGGGCGGCGGCCACCTGCTCGGCGTCACGCTGGTACCGGCTGGCCACCAGCTCCGGCAGGACCCGGGTCGACTCCGACAGCGCCTCCGCCGGCTGGGCCTCGATGCCGAGCTGCTCGGCGACGCTGATCGAACGGCTCGCCGACGACGCCTCCGCGACATCCGTCGGGGCGGTGTCGACGAGGACACCCATGCTCATGGCACCGATCAGCCCCGCGGCCAGGTAGAACGCGGGCCGCCGGCGTTCGGAGGGGAGCCGCCGGAGCAGGCGGGAGCGGTACCCGGCAGCCGACACCGGAGCGACCTCGGCCGACAGCTCGTCGGAGGCGGTCTCGGTCTCCGCGACGACGTCGTCGGCGGGGGCCTCGCCCGCGATCTCCTCGGCGGGAGCAGCCGGACGCGGGTGCGGCGTGGGGCGCGGTCGAGCGGGCGCCGTGGCCGCGACCTCCGCGACGACGGCGGCGGCCTCGACGACGACCGCCTCGGCCGCGACTGCCGCGGGCTCGGCGGTGCTCTTCGCCGCCGGCTTGGCGGTGCTCTTCGCCGCCGGCTTGGCGGTGCTCTTCGCCGCCGGCCTGGCGGTGGCGGCCTTGGCGGCCGAGGTGGCCCGCGCCGCGGCGGTGCGCGCCTTGCCGGCGGCCTTGCCGGCCGCGGTCGTGGCCTTGGCGGCCAGCGCGCCGGCCGTGGAGGCGGTCCCGGTGCGCGACGCCGTCCCCTGGCGCTGCGACGGAACCGTGGAGGCGTTCGTCCCGGCGACCGCGCCCGTGCGGCGACGCGAGGTTCCGCGAGCCGGGGCCGGGGTAGGAGTGGCCGCCGAGACGGCGTCTCCCTGACCCGCGTCGACGAGCCGAGCGTGGTGGAGCGAGCTCATGCACCTGGACTTCCGTAGGGGACATTGCCGTGCCCCCGGGGAAGAGGAGCGGGGCCCATGTAAACACGCCGTGATGTGTTCGTGATCTGCGTCGCGGGGTATCCACCTGCAGTTTTGTGGCGTCCGGCGCCCGTCTCACGACCGATTTCCAGTCCTATCGAGGGAGAGAACCGCATGCGCGCAGTGACCTGGCACGGTCGAGGCGAGGTCCGGGTGGAGACGGTCCCGGACCCGGTCATCCAGGAGCCCACCGATGTCATCGTCGAGATCACCTCGAGCGGCATCTGCGGCTCCGACCTCCACCTGATCGAGATCATGGCGCCGTTCATGACGGTCGGGGACGTCATGGGCCACGAACCGATGGGCATCGTCCGCGAGGTGGGGTCCGAGGTCACCGCCGTCAAGGCGGGCGACCGGGTCGTCGTCCCGTTCAACATCTCCTGCAACACCTGCTGGATGTGCACCCAGGGACTGAACTCCCAGTGCGAGACCACGCAGAACCGCGAGCAGGGCTTCGGCGCCTCGCTCTTCGGCTACACCAAGCTCTACGGCCAGGTGCCGGGCGGGCAGGCCGAGTACCTCCGCGTCCCGTTCGGGAACACCCTGCCGATCAAGGTGCCCGATGCCCCGCTCGACGACCGCTTCGTCTACCTGTCCGACGTCCTGCCCACCGCGTGGCAGGCGGTGCAGTACGCCGGCATCCCGCAGGGCGGCAGCGTCCTGGTCCTGGGCCTCGGCCCGATCGGCGACATGGCCACCCGGATCGCCAAGCACCTCGGCGCCGGCCAGGTGATCGCATCCGACGTCGTCCCCGAGCGGCTGGCCCGGGCGCGACGCAACGGCATCACGGTCATCGACAGCACCAAGCAGGCCGACGTCGTCGCCCAGGTCCGGGACCTGACCGACGGTCGCGGGCCGGACGCCGTCATCGACGCCGTCGGCATGGAGGCCCACGGGTCGCCGGTGGCCACCGCCCTGCAGAAGGCGACCGCGGTCATCCCGGACGCGGTCATGGAGAAGGTCATGCAGGTGGCCGGCATCGACCGGTTGGCCGCGCTGAACACCGCCATCGAGGCGGTCCGTCGCGGCGGCACGATCTCGCTGTCCGGCGTCTACGGCGGAGCGACCGACCCGCTGCCCCTCATGCGCATGTTCGACAAGCAGATCCAGCTCCGCATGGGCCAGGCCAACGTGTGGCGCTGGGTGCCCGACATCCTCCCGCTGCTGCTCGAGGGCGATCCGCTGGGCGTGGACGAGTTCGCCACCCACCGCGTGCCGCTGGAGCAGGCGCCCGAGGCGTACGCGAACTTCCGCGAGAAGAAGGACGGCGCCGTCAAGGTGCTCCTCCAGCCGTGAGCTCGCTCCGGGGGTGGGTACGACGCCCGCCCCCGGGGTCCGGGCTCACCCGGCGGGCACCGGGCCGAGCACCGTGTCGAGGTGGGCGTTGCCGAACACACCGGTGGGGTCCAGCCGGGCCCGCAGGGCGGTGAACTCGTCGAACCGCGGATAGCGGGTCCTGAGCGCCGCGGCGTCCAGACCGTGCAGCTTGCCCCAGTGCGGGCGCCCACCGACGCTGCCGGCCATCGACTCCAGGGCGGCGAACCAGGCCCCGGGGTCGGTGCGCGCCGGCACGTGCGCGGCGATGTAGGCGGTGTCGCGGCCCGATGCCGTGGACAGCGTGATGTCGTCGGCGGCGGCGACCCGCACCTCGACGGGGAAGGCAGCGCGGAACTCGCCCGCCTTCGCGATGCGATGCAGCTCGGTGAGGATGGCGGGGGCCTCGGCCCGCGGGACGGCGTACTCCATCTCCAGGAAGCGCACCCGTCGCCGGCTCACGAAGACGCGGTGCGAGGTGTCGGTCCACGTGCGCGCGCCCAGCCCGCCCGAGGCGACGGCGGCGAGGCGCGGGATCGCCGTCGGCCGGCGTCGTCCGGCAGCGACGATCCCGGCGAAGACGGCGTTGGACAGCACCTCGTCGTCCCAGACGGCGCGCCAGCGCGGCAGCGGCGCCAGCCCTGCCTCCAGCGGCACACGGGTGTTGCGCTTGGTCAGGCACCGGCTGGTGTGCGGGAACCAGTAGAACTCGACGTGGTCGGTGGACTCCATGAACTCGTCGAAGCCCTCGAGCAGCTCGGGCAGCCGCGCCGGGCCCTCCTCCGCGCGCAGCCCGAAGGCGGGCACCGCCTGCAGGGTGACGGTGTCGAGCACACCGAGGGCGCCCAGCCCGATGCGGGCCGCGGCGAAGACCTCCGGGTTCTCGGTGGCCGAGCAGTGCAGCAGCGACCCGTCGGCCAGCACCAGCCGGAGCGCCCGCAGCTGGGTGGCCAGCCCGCCGAACCGGGCGCCCGTCCCGTGCGTGCCGGTGGACAGCGCACCGGAGACCGTCTGCCGGTCGATGTCCCCGAGGTTGGTCAGCGCCCACCCGCGCCGGGCGAGCTCGGCGTTGAGCCGGTGCAGCGGCATCCCCGCCTGCACCGTCACCAGCCCGGCGTCGTCGACACCGAGGAGTCCGGCATGCCGGTCGAGACGGAGCTGCACCCCCTCGGGCCGGCCGATGGCGGTGAAGGAGTGCCCGCTACCGATCGGGCGCACGCGGCGTCCCTGCCCGGCGGCCGCCGTGATCACCGAGGCGATCTCGTCGCTGCCCCCCGGCCGCGCCACCTCCACTCCGGTGGCCCGCTGGTTGCCCGCCCAGTTGCGCCAGCTGCCCGTGCCCGAATCCGTCATCGTCGTCCCGTCCTCCCGCTCGGCCCCGCCCGAGTTGATCATCGACGAGAAGAGGCTCAGCGGGTGCGCTGGACGCGCGCCTCGTCGAACACCGGCTCGGCGGACTCGTAGACCCGGCCGTCGGCACCGAAGACGACGAACCTGTCGAAGGACCGCGCGAACCAGCGGTCGTGCGTCACCGCGAGGACGGTGCCCTCGAACGCGGCCAACGCCTCCTCCAACGCCTCCGCGGAGAGGACGTCGAGGTTGTCGGTCGGCTCGTCGAGCAGCAGCAGCGTCGCTCCGGACAGCTCCAGCAGCAGGATCTGGAACCGCGCCTGCTGCCCCCCGGACATCGTGCGGAACGGCTGGTCGGCCGCACCGGTGAGCCCGTAACGCCGCAGCGCCGCCATCGCCCGGCCCCTGTCCACGCCGGCCCGGCCTGGCTCGCCGTGCCACAGCAGGTCCACCGGGGTCCGGTCCTGCCACTCCGGGTGGGCGTGGGTCTGGGCGAAGAAGCCGGGGACGACGCGAGCGCCCAGCCGCCACCCACCCGCGTGCGCGACCGGTTGCCCCGCGAGCAGCCGCAGGAAGTGCGACTTCCCCGCACCGTTCGCGCCCAGGACGGCGACCCGGTCGCCGTAGAAGACCTCCAGGTCGAAGGGGTGCATGAGGCCGGTCAGCTCCAGCTGCTCGGCCGTGATCGCCCGGACACCGGTGCGCCCGCCCCGCAGGCGCATCGCGACCTTCTGCTCCGGCGGCCGGTCCGGGGGCGGGCCGGCCGCCTCGAACCTGGCCAGCCGCGTCTGCATGGCGTGGTACCTGCTGGCCATGTCCGGTGAGTTCGCCGCCTGCTGCTGCAGCGTGCGCACCAGGTCGACGAGCCGCTGGTGCTCCTCGTCCCAGCGCCGCCGCACCTCGGCCAGCCGTTCGTGCCGGGCGGCCCGCGCATCGTGGTAAGCGGCGAAGCCGCCGCCGTGCACCCATGCCGTCCCGCCCTCGACGGTGACGACGCGGTCGGCCACCCGCGCCAGCAGCTCGCGGTCGTGGCTGACGAACAGCACGGTCTTCCGCGTCTCCAGCAGCCGGTCCTCGAGCCACCGCTTGCCCGGGACGTCGAGGAAGTTGTCCGGCTCGTCGAGCAGCAGCACCTGGTCGGGCCCGCGCAGGAGCGCCTCGAGGGCCAGCCGCTTCTGCTCCCCGCCGGACAGCGTGGACAGCTCCCGGTACTTGCAGCGCTCGTACGGGACGCCGAGGGCGGCGACGGTGACGGTGTCCCAGGTGACCTCGGCGTCGTACCCGCCGGCGTCGCCCCACTGGGCCAGGGCGTCGGCGTAGGCCATCTGCGCCCGCTCGTCGTCGGTCTCCATGAGCGTCAGCTCGGCGCTCTCCAGCCCGTCCCACGCGGCGCGGACCGCCGGCGGCGCGAGGTCGACCAGGAAGCGCTGGACCGTGGTGTCGTCGCGGACCGAGCCGATGAACTGCCGCATGACGCCGAGCCCGCCGGTCCGCGAGATGGTCCCGGCCTCCGGCACGAGGTCACCGGCGATCAGTCGCAGCAGCGTCGTCTTCCCGGCGCCGTTCTCGCCGACGAGCGCTGCGCGCGCGCCCTCGCCGACCCGGAACGAGACGTCGTCGAGCAGCACGCGCCCGTCGGAGAGCGTGTGCCGCAGCGCGCTGACGTCGACAGCACCCGGACCCGTAGCCACGCGGCCATCTTCCTGCAGCCGGCAACCCGGTTACCCGCTGCTCCACGTCGACCGACCGGAGTTGATCATCGTCTGCGTGCGCGGGACACGACGCGACATGCCGTGGGACCTGGCACGCGGACGATGATCAACTGGGAGCCGGGCAACCGGCAACCGGGAGTCGGGAGCGGGCGTCAGCTGACGTGCACGCCCAGCCGGTAGCGGGCCAGCCGCTCGACGAGCTCGGGCAGCGCACCGACCGGCGAGCCGCCGAGGTCGCGCCGAGCCGCCCGGACCACCGTGCGCACGCACTGGGTGTCGATCCGGCCGGCGTACTCACCGTGCAGCCGCGCGACGGCCTGCTCGATCGCGGGATCGGCGAGCTGATCGCCCGCCCCGGCAGCGCGCTCGGGAGAGGGATCGGGGCTGCTCGGCGACACGATCAGGGTCATGGACTGTCCTTCGCTGCGGACTGCGACGGCTCGGCCGCGTGGGAGCGGCGCGATCACCGTGCCGGTTCGCCGGTCCGACCCACCAGGGACGAAGGTCATGCCCCGCCGTCCGCCAGGCGGACACGTCGGCAGCAGATGACGGCAGGTGACCGTGTCGTCACCTGGCCCGGGGTGTCGGACCCTGGGTCAGCCGAGCCCGATGGCCAGCAGGGTGGCGGCGACCGACAGCACCATCGCCAGCACGATCACGGAGGCCACGAGCCGACGACGTCGCTCCGACTCCGGCCCACCGGCTCCACCCATGCCCATCACAGGCGGGACCGTACCGCTCGGGTGATCGGCCGGGCTGTCGGCACCTCGATCCGTCGTACCTGTCTGCCACCGTGCATCCATGACGACGCCACCATCGGAGGTGGGGCTGCTGCGGCTGGTGGCCCAGGGGCTCGCCGGGCCGAAGGCCACGACGGCGGTGGACGCCGTCCGCCGGCTCACCGCCGCGCAGGGCCAGGACTACCCGGGTGCGCTCACCTCGATCGCGCTGCGTACCGAGAGCAGATCCCGCGACGAGGTCGTCGCCGCGCTCGACCGCGGCGAGGTGGTCCGTTCGTGGCCGATGCGCGGCACGCTGCACCTCACGGCCGCCGAGGACCTGCCGTGGATGCTCGACCTGCTCGGTGAGCGGGCCCTCGCGGGCGCAGCCCCGCGGCGGGCAGCTCTCGGCCTCACCGACGACGACGTCGCCCGAGCGAACGCCACCGTCGTCGACGCGCTGGCCGGAGGACGACGACTCACCCGCGCCGAGCTGCTCGCGGCGATCGAGGCGGCCGGGGTGGCCATCACGGGTCAGCGCGGCTACCACCTGCTCTGGTACGCGGCGCAGACCGGGCACACCTGCCTGGGCCCGACGGCCGACGGCGAGCAGCTGTTCGTGCTCCTCGCCGAGTGGGTTCCCACGCCGCGGCGGCCGGCGCGGGAGGAGGCGCTGGCCGAGCTCGCCGTCCGCTTCTTCACCGGCCACGGTCCGGCGACGGTGCACGACCTCGCCCGCTGGGCGGGGCTCACCGTGCGCGACGCCCGCGCCGGCCTGGCTGCGGCCCGCCCGCAGCTCGACTCGCTGACGATCGAGGCCACCGAGCACTTCCTCGACCCCGCCGTCCCAGAACGGCTGGCCGCCTGCCGGGCCGAGGCGCGCGGCACCTTCCTGCTGCCGGGCTTCGACGAGTTCGTGCTCGGCTACGGCGACCGCCGCCACGTGCTCGACCCCGCGTTCGCCGAGCGGATCGTCCCGGGGCGCAACGGCATGTTCCTGGCGTCCGTGGTGGTCGACGGCCGGATCGTCGGCACCTGGCGCCGGGAGGGCAGCGGCCGCCGTCGCACCGCCGTCGGCACCGCGTTCCGGCCGGAGGACGACGCGCTGGTGGCGGGCGTCGCCGAGCTCGCCGCCGCCCTGCCGTGAGCGGGACGGCGGCACCGGCCGCAGGACAGGCCGAGCGCCTCCGGGGCGACCACGATGGACCCCGTGCGCGACCTCCTCCGTCCCCTCCGCCAGGCGGGCCGGTCCGCGTTCGGACCCTCGTTGCCCACGCTGTGGCAGAGCGGTGGCCGCCGGGGACTGACGGCGGCGGTCTGCGCCGTCGTGCCGCTGTCGGTCGGTGTCGCGTTCGACGAGCCGGGCCTGGGGGCCGCCGGTGCGCTCACCGCCTTCTCCGCGATCTACGGCCACGCGCTCCCCTACCCTCGCCGCGCCGTCGTCGTCGCCGGTGTGGCATCCGGTCTCGCGATCGCGGGCTGGCTCGGGGCGCTGACCGGCCAGCACCCGGTGGCGCTGTCCCTCCTCGTCGGGGTGCTCGCCGCCGTCGGCACGGTCGCGACTGCGGTATGGCGCATCGGTCCCCCGGGCGCGGTCGGCTTCGTCATCGTGGCGGGCGGTTCAAGCGCTCTGGGCACCTCGCCCACGGAGCACCTGCTCGTGGGGGTCGCTGCCGCCGCGCTGGCCTGGATCGGCTGCATGCTGCCCTGGCTCTGGGACCCGACGGGGCCCGAACGCAGGGCGGTCGAGAACGCCGAGCGCACCGTCGCCGCCATGGCGGGGTCCGGTGAGGGCCGCCCCTCCCCCGCCGGGGTCTGGGACGTCGTCCGGGCGGCGGACACCGCGCTCGCGCAGTCCGACCGAGCGGGCAGGGACGACCTGCGCGTCCGGCAGCGCAGCACGGAAGCCTGCTTCCTCCGCGCGCTGCCACGAACTGGACGCCCGGCCCCGGTGCACGCCGCGGCTGCGACGCCGGCCGGTCCGGCAACCCGGCCGCCGTGGGTCGAGACCGCGCTGCGCACCGGCCTCGCGGTGGCCCTCGCCGGGCTCGCCGCCGCGCTGCTCGACCTGGCCAACACCTATTGGGCGGCGACCACCGCGGCGGCGGTCCTGGCGAGCACCGATCCGCGCCACACCCGCATCCGCGCACTGGAACGAGGCCTGGGCACCCTGCTGGGCGTGCTGATCGCGGGCGCGATCATCACCGCCGACCTGCCGGTCGCCGTCCAGATCGCGCTCGTCGGCGTCCTGCAGCTGACCATCGAGCTGTTCGTCGCGCACCGGTACTGGCTGGCGGTCTCGTTCATCACCCCGCTCGTGCTCACCCTCGTGCACATGGCGGTGCCCGAGCGCTCGAGCGACGAACTGGTGCTGGAACGGCTGACCGAGACCGCACTGGGCATCGTCGTCGCCCTGGTGATCGGGCTGAGCGTGTTCCGGCGCAGCGCGAGCCGGCGGCTGCCCGGCGCCGTCGCCGCCGCCCGCCAGGCCACGGTCCGGGCCGCCCGTCAGCCGTCGGGGCACGCCTCCGACGTGCGCCTGCACGACGCGCTCGTGGCGCTGGACCAGATCGCCGCGGCGGCCCGTGCCGAGCCGCTCCCGCGGGCCGAGGTGGCCGCGGACCTGGAGCGGGCCGAGCACGTCGCCGACCTCGGCTGGGCCCTGCTCGGAGCGCAGGGCCGCGAGGAGGAGGAGATCGAGGCCGCCCTCCGCCGGCGGATCACCGACGAGCTGGTGCCCGGCGGGCGGTGAGGCCCGTCAGGCCGGCCGGCGCTCCACCAGGAAGATCGGGATCCGGCGCTCGGTCTTGCGCTGGTAGTCGGCGTAGTCGGGGAAGGCGGCAACGGCGCGGTCCCACCACTCCTCGCGTTCGGCGCCCTCGAGCTCCCGCGCGACGCCGTCCCACGGCTCCGGGCCGTCCTGGACGGTGACCTGGTCGGGGGCTGCCCGCAGGTTGGCCACCCAGGCGGGGTCGGTGGGCGCGCCGCCCTGGGAGCCGACCATGAGGTAGGCGCCGTCGTGCTCGACGCGCATGAGCGGCTGCTTGCGCACCTTGCCGGTCTTCGCCCCGCGGGTGCTGAAGATGACCACCGGCAGCTCCCGACCGGGCAGGGTGTTGCCCTCGCGGCCTCCGGTGCGCTCGTACAGCTCCACCTGGTCGCGGACCCACTTCTGCGGACTCGGCTCGTACTCACCTTCCAGCGGCATGGACCGAACCTACGACCGGCGCCCACTCCCGTCCTGGCGAACAGCGAAGTCGATGGTGTGCGGCACGAAGAAGCTGAGGTTGTCGGTGATCAACCCGTCGCTCTCCCGGATGCCGAGCCCTGCCGGCTCGCCGTCGACCACCCACGCGCCGAGCACCGGGTGGTGCGACCCGTCCACCCCGGGGAAGTCGGGCAGCGGCGCGAACTCCTGGACGACGAAGCCCTCGGTGCCGTACCTCCCGGGCAGCTGGGTGACGACGTCGCCGTCGCGCACGATCGCCACGTTGGCGCCCTCCCTGCCCCACAGCGGTTTGCGGACGTAGTCGCGCCAGCTGGCCGGCATGTCGTCGGCGAAGTAGGCCGGCAGCAGGTACTGGCCGAGCACCGGGTCGGCGCCGAACAGCTGCCACAGCACCGGGAGGAGCGCCTTGGTGCTCCACAGCATCTTGTAGACGGGCTCGATCCAGGTGGTCCCGCCCGGCCGCATGCTGTCGGCGAGCACGGCGGCCCCGAACTCGTCCTCGACCAGCCACTCCCAGGGATAGAGCTTGAACACGACGTCGAGGTGGCGGCCCTGCTGGTCGTAGAACCGGCCGTCCCCGGAGTCCAGCACGATGTCCTCGACGACCAGCTCGACCGCCTCGTAGCCGGCCTGCACCACCGTGTCCATCAGGTAGGCGACGGTCATCCGGTCCTCGCCGGAGGTCTCCTCGCTGGTCCAGGCCAGGTGCACGCGCGGGCGGACGCCGGTGCGCCGCTCCCACCGCGTGAGGTTGCGCCGCCAGGCGGCGACGAGCGTGTCGTGCAGCGCGTTCCACTGGTCACGGCCCTGCCCGGTGAACAGGTGCCAGTTCCACTGGGTGACGGCGGACTCGACCAGGCCGGTCGGGGTGTCCGCGTTGAACTCGAGCAGCTTGGGCGGCCCCTGGCCGTCGTACCGCAGGTCGAAGCGGCCGTAGATGCTCGGCGGCTCCTCCGCCCACGTCCGGCGGATCGGCTCCCGAGCCGCCGGCGGGATGCGCAACCGGTCGAACAGGTCGTTGTCGACGACGTGGTCACCGGCGGCCACGCACATCTGGAACAGCTGGGCGACGGCGCCCTCGAGCTCGGTGATCTCCGCCATGGAGAAGTCGTAGAAAGGGCCCTCGCGCCAGTAGCTGCGCACCTCTCCACCGGGCAGGTGGGTGCGGTTGTAGACCAGCCCCTGGGACTCGATCTCGGCCTCCCAGCCGGGCCGGACCACCCCGCTCTCGATCCTGCGCACGGGCTCCGGCTCAGCTCCCCGCGCCGCCGCGGTTGCCGATCCCCTTGCCGATGCCGCCGCTGACCCGCTGCCCGGCGCTGACCTTGCCGGTGGGCGGCAGGCCCGCGCGCTGCCTCGCGACGCTGTCACCCGGGTCGACGCGGGTGCCGCCGGGCGGCAGGACGGTGCCGACGGGGAGGCCCGGCCGGAAGGCGCCCAGGTACAGGAAGAACAGGCCGGGACCGACGCCGCCGCTGCGCCCGTCGTCGCAGAGGTCGTCGTCGACGATCTCGCCGTTCTCGTCGGTGCAGTACGCGACCTGCTCGTCGTCCTCGCCGCCCACGGTGCAGCCGGCCAGGAAACCGGTGGCGGCAGTGGCCAGCACCGTCGTCGTCAGGGCGGCGCGGACGCGGTTGGAGACCGCCATGACCACGTTCCTCCTCGGGATGCTCCGTCGAACAGTAGGTGCTCCGACGGAGGTCGCGCTCGGTCCGCACCCCCGGTCGCGGCTCCCCCGCCCCGGATGGCACGGTTCCTCTTCGCGACCGACCGACACGGGCTGACGCAGAGGATCTCCGTGCCCACCACCGATCTGACCCTGACCCGCACCGGGCACACGGCCGTGTTGACCATCGACCGCCCGGAGAAGCGGAACGCGATGACCGCCGCAATGTGGGCGGCGCTCCCGGACCTGCTCGCGGAGCCGGCCGCCGACCCCGACGTCCGCGTGCTCGTGGTCACCGGCGCCGGACCGAGCTTCTGCGCCGGCGCCGACATCTCCGACCTGCTGGGCGGCGCCGATCCGGCCGACCCGATGGCCGACGTCCGGCGGCACAACCTGGCCGCCCAGTCCGCCCTCCGCGCGTTCCCCAAGCCGACCGTCGCCCTGATCCGCGGGCACTGCATCGGCGGCGGCGTCGAGATCGCCGCCTCCTGCGACCTGCGGTTCGCCGACACCACGGCCGTCTTCGGGGTCACCCCCGCGAAGGTCGGCATCGTCTACCCGCCGGTGTCGACCGGGGCGCTGGTCGACCTGGTCGGCCCCGCCACCACCAAGTACCTGCTGTTCAGCGGCGAACTGATCGACGCCGACACCGCGCTGCGCACCGGCCTGGTCGACCGGCTGGTCGATCCCGACGCCCTCGAGGAGGAGGTGCGGCGCTTCGCCGACGTCCTGGCCGCACGGTCGGGACTGACGCAGCGGGCGACCAAGGAGGTCGTCGCCGCCCTCACCGGCGGGGACGACGCCGAGGCCGTCGTCGCCCCCTGGTACCGCCGGACCATCGCCGAGGGCGAGCTGCCCGAAGGCGTCGCGGCGTTCGCCGAGCGCCGCCCGCCGCGATTCCGCTGGTCAGGCTGACCGCACGGTTCCGTTTCGCACCCCGCACGTCCGGGGTACCACCGCACCCAGCGTTTCCCAGGGGGGAAGGGAACGCGGTGCGGCGCCCCGCCGCGCCCCTCACACCTCCCTCCTGCCTGCTCCTGACGCACGGATGCGCCGGGCGCGAGTTGCCCGTTCTGCCCGCCCACCTGGGCAGGTGTGGCCGGTCAGCTCGTGGGTAGCGCCGACGCCGACCACGAGAACTGCCCAAGAATCAGCCGAGGAGGACCGATGACTCACTCCATCGACGCCCCGCTCCCCCCGCCCACTGCCACGGCGGGGAGCACGGGACAGAGCTCGTCGAGCACCCACGATTCGCCGACCACCAAGGACATCGCCACGGACGAGGCCAAGGCCGTCGGCCAGACCGCCGCGGACGCCGGGAGCCAGGTCGCCTCGACCGCGGCCGACCAGGCCAAGCAGGTCGCCCACGAGACCCAGCGCCAGGCGCAGGATCTGCTCCAGCAGGGCCAGGCCCAGCTGAAGGACCAGGCGCTCGCCCAGCAACACAAGGCGGCCCAGGGGCTCAGCTCGCTCGCCGGTGAGCTGCGCAGCCTCGCCGACGGCACCAGCGACGGCGCCCCCGGCCCGGCCCGCGACCTGCTCCAGCAGGCCTCCGGGTTCATCGACGGCTTCGCCGACAAGCTGCAGAACCGCGAGCCCGCGCAGCTGCTCGACGAGGTCCGCAGCTTCGCCCGCCGCAAGCCCGGGATGTTCCTGCTCGGCGCCGCCGCGGCCGGCATCGTCGCGGGCCGGCTCACCAGCGGCGTCCGCGCGGCACACAGCGACTCCGGCTCCGGGACCTCCGGCTCGGGCGGCTACCCGTCGACGAACTACGTCGACCCGGCGCCCACCTACTCGGACACCGGCACCACCTACACCGGTACCGGCGCCGCCTACTCGACCGCCGGATCGGCTCCGCTGCCGCCGCCCCCGTACGGCACCGTGCCGCCCGAGGGCACCGCGGTGCCGCCGACCGCACCGGCGGGCTGGGACGACCCGGCACGCCGTCCGGGTGGGGTGAGCTGACCGATGAGCACCCCGTACTCCGGTGGCCAGCAGGGCGCAGGGCCCGGCTACGCGCCGCCCATGGTCGAGCCGGCCACCCAGAACTACGCGGCTGATTACGCCCAGCAGCACAGCGGCGCGATGGGCACGCCGATGACCGACGAGGGGCGCCCCGACGTCGAGGGCAACTCGGTCGGTGCACTGATCGGCGAGGTCACGAAGGATCTCTCGACCCTCATGCGCCAGGAGCTCGAGCTGGCCAAGGTCGAGCTGAAGACCGAGGCCAAGAAGGCCGGGCAGGGCGCGGGCATGTTCGGCGCCGCCGGCTTCGCCGGCTACATGGTGGCGCTGTTCCTCTCCCTGGCCCTGATGTGGGCGCTGGCCAGCGCCATCCCGACCGGCTGGTCGGCGCTGATCGTCGCCGTCCTCTGGGGTGTCGTCGGCGCCGTCGCGTTCGTGCTGGGCCGCAAGAAGTTCCAGCAGGTGAACCCCAAGCCCGAGCGGACCGTCGACACGCTGTCCCAGGTGCCCGGCGCCCTCAAGCCCCACTGACCACGCCGACCTCCCTTTACTCCCGAAGGAGTGCCAGACATGACCAGCAGTGACCCGGACGTCATCCGGCGGCAGATCGAGGACACGCGGCGAGAGCTCAGCTACGACGTCGACGCCCTCAACGAGAAGGTCAACCCGGCCCGCGTCGTGGACCGGCGGGTCACCGCCGCCAAGGGACGCATGACCAGCCTCAAAGACAAGGTGATGGGCACCGCCGAGGACACCAGGCAGTCCGCGCACGGGGCGGCGTCCTCTGCCGCCGGTTCCGTGCAGGACGCGGCGAGCAACGCGGCCGGAACCGTCCAGGACGCCGCGTCCAGCGCGGCCGACGCTGTCCAGCAGGCCCCGCAGATGGTCCGGCAGCAGACGCAGGGCAACCCTCTCGCGGCCGGCCTGATCGCGTTCGGCGTCGGCTGGCTGGTGTCCAGCCTGATGCCGGCCACGCAGAAGGAGCAGCAGCTCGCCCGGCAGGCCGAGACGGCGGTCCGCGAGAACAAGGACGCGCTGATGGCGCCGGCCAAGCAGGCGGCCCAGGAGATGGGCGAGCAACTGAAGCCGGCCGCCCAGGACGCCATGGAGTCGGTGAAGTCCACCGCCGAGGACGCCGCGGAGACGGTGAAGAGCGAGGGCCAGTCCGCAGCCCAGGACGTGCAGAGCCAGGCTCAGCAGTCCAAGGAGTCGGTGCAGAGCCAGTCCGGCTCCTGACCCGGGCGGGTCGCTGACCCGGGCCCGAGCCCTGTGCCCCGCCGGGATTCCCGGCGGGGCACGGTGCTGTCCGGGGTCGCCCGAAGGGGTGAGGAACGGGCCCTGGGGGCTGCTGCCCGGTGCGGCGGAGGACGAAGTCCGGAGGGACGACGCCGTCGCTCCGCCCCGCGGAGCCCGACCGACAGGAGCGCCCCGTGGGCGACGCCCCGCGCACCCTCGTGCCCGCTCCCCGGCAGCCGGTCGACGAACCCGGCCCCCGCGTGCTGGTCGCCGACGACGAGGACGACATCCGCGCGCTGGTCTGCCTCGCGGTGGCCAAGGCGGGCGGCACCGTCGTCGGCTCGGTCGGCGACGGCGCGTCCGCGCTGACCGTCGCGCGCGCGGAGCTCCCCGACGTCGCGATCCTCGACGTCTCCATGCCGGGGCTCGACGGGCTGGACGCCTGCTCGGCCCTGCGCGGCGACCCGCTGACCTCCGGTGTGCGCGTGCTCCTGCTGTCGGCCGGCGCCTCGTTCGACGACGTGGCTCGCGGGCTGTCCGCCGGCGCCGACGCCTACCTGTCCAAGCCGTTCTCGATCGCCGGGCTGGTCCACCAGCTCCGTTCGGTCACCGGGCGGCAGCCGGCATGACCACCGCCGTCCTCGACCGCGGCGACGCCGCCGTCGTCGGCCGGCCGCACCCCCGCTCCCGGGTCGGCGTCCCGGTCGGCTCGCTGACCGGTGCCGGCCTCACCGCCGCCGTCGTCGCCCTGCTGGCGCTCGGCGTGCTGCCCGTCGTCGACGGCCTGCTCGTGGCCGGCGGTGTCGCCGCCGGCCTCGTGGCGGCCATCGCCGCCTCGTTCGTGGAGAGTCGTCCCGGACCCGCGCCGGTCCTCGCCGCGACGGCGATGCAGCTCGCCGCGGTGGTCCTGCTGTCCGCCGGCACCGCGTCCGCCGTCCCGCTCGTGCTCCTGGTCGGTCCGGCCGGGGTCCTGCTGAGCCGCCGGCTGGCGGACCAGGCCGCCGTCGTCGAGCAGCTGACCGCCGACCGGGCCGCGCTGCTCGAGCAGGCGCAGCACCGGGCCGAGGAGCTGGACGAGGCCTCGCGCATGCTGGCCGCCCGCGCCCGGACGATGACCAGCGTGATCGACGCCGTCACCGAGCAGTCGATCATCGGCACGGACCCCGACGGCACAATCCGCGTGTGGAACCCCGGGGCGGAGAAGCTGCTCGGGTTGCCCCGCGCCGACGTCGTGCGCCGCCGGTCGATCGTGGAGTTCCACCTCCCCGAGGAGCTGGCGGACGCGGCCGCCGACCACGGTCTGGACGCCGGGCTCCGCGTCCTCGTGCACGCCGCCCAGGAGCACGGCAGCGACGTGCGGGACTGGACCTACGTCGCCGCCGACGGACGGCAGCGGATCGTGTCGGTGGCGGTCACCCCGCGCACGGACGACCGCGGGGCCCACGCCGGATGGAACTTCGTCGGCACCGACATGACCGAGGCGCGCGCCACCGAGCGCACGAAGGACCAGTTCGTCAGCCTGATCTCGCACGAGCTGCGCACCCCGCTCACCTCGATCCTCGGCTACCTCGAACTCGTCCTGGACGACCCCGAGCAGCCGCTCACCGACGAGCAGCGGCAGTACCTGACCACGGTCGAGCGCAACGCCGACCGGCTGCTGCGCCTGGTGGGCGACCTGCTGTTCACCGCACGCGTCGAGGCCGGCCAGTTCACCCTGCAGCCCGAGGACGTCGACCTGGTGTCGATCGCGCGCGCCGCGGAGGAGAACGCCCGGGTCGCCGCCGCGGCGGCCCAGGTGGAGCTGCACGTCGAGGCGCCGGACCAGCCGATCGTGGTGTCGGGTGATGCCGGCCGCCTCGGACAGGCCTGCGACAACCTCGTCTCGAACGCCGTGAAGTTCACGCCGGCGGGAGGGCAGGTCACCCTCGACGTCTCGGCCGGCTGGCGTTCGCCCGACGGCACCGTGACGGCGCACGAGCGCCCGGGCGCCCAGCCTGTCGCGCGGCTGTCGGTGCGGGACACCGGCATCGGCATCCCCGACGACGAGCAGGGCAAGTTGTTCACCCGCTTCTTCCGGGCCTCGACCGCGCAGCGCAGCGCCGTCCCGGGCGTGGGCCTGGGCCTGTCGATCACCAAGGCGATCACCACGGCGCACGGCGGCACGCTCGACCTGGTCAGCGTCGAGGGCGAGGGAACCACCTTCACCCTGACCCTCCCCCGCCCCGCGTAGGCAACGCGACAGAAGGCCGTCAGCGCGCCCAGCGGGCGGCCCCCTCGCAGGGGCCCGCCACGAGCCTGCGAGTGGTGGGGGGCGAGGGGGTCCTTCTTCTTGCGGATTCCTTGCGGTTTCCCGGCGGGTGGCCTGCGGAACGCCCGTCAGTGTTCTCCCTGTCGCCGGAAGCCCCGGTGGCTCGGACACAGGGAGAACACAGTCATGAGCGCCAAGGTCACCAGCTCCACCGCCCGCAAGGTCATCGGTTCGCTCGGCGTCGTCGGCGCCGCGGCTGCGGTCGCCGGCATGGGCACGTTCGGTACGTTCACCGACAGCAGCACCCCGGTCGCCACGACCATCTCGTCGGGCACCGTCTCGATCGACCTCACCCAGGCTCGCGCCATCCCGTTCACCGCCACCGGCCTGGTGCCCGGCGACACCGTCACCCGCGCCATGAACCTGCGCAACGACGGCACCACCCCGCTGAGCACGGTCCGCCTGAAGTCCACCGTGACCGGCACGCCCAGCATCCTGACCACCGACGTGGTCAACGGCCTCCAGCTGACGGTCAAGGCCTGCCCCACCCCGTACGTCCAGGGCGGCCCCGACGCTGCGCCGACCTTCACCTGCACCGCCGGCGAGCGAGTTGTCCTCGCCAAGGGGCCGGCTGTCAACAACGCGCCCCTCACGGCCCCCACGTCGCTGACGCCTGGTGCGACCGACCACCTCGCGGTGTCCTTCACGCTGCCCTCGGACGCCGACAACACGTTCCAGGGCAAGTCCTCGACGCTGAGCCTGGAGTTCGTGGCCACCCAGCGCACCGCCGGCGACCGCTGACCCGGCTGATCCGACCGGAGATCACACGATGACTGCCGTCCTCCCCGTCCACCGCCCGGGGGCAGCGAAGCAGCTGCCCCCGGCCGGGGACGTCCGATCCGCGCACGACCGGTTCGCCGGTCCGGCCCGCCGCTTCCTGGGCCTCGTCGCCCCGTGGCTGGTCCGCGGACTGGTGGGGCTGGCCGTCGCGATCTTCCTGCTCCTCGCCGTGGGACCCCACGTCCTCGGCTACCGCACCATGACGATGCTCACCGGCAGCATGGCTCCCGAGATCGAGCCCGGTGACGTCACCGTCGTCACGCCCATCGCCCTCGAGGACGTGACCGAGGGCATGGTCATCACGTACCACCAGCCGATCGGCGACCGCTCCGTCGTGACCCACCGGGTCATCTCGGTGGAGCAGGGGCCCGACGGCGCGATCAGCGTCCAGACCAAGGGCGACGCCAACGCGGCAGCCGACCCCTGGACCGCCACCCTGGAGGGCGACACCGCCTACCAGGTGCGGGCGGTGATCCCCGAGCTCGGCCACCTGATCCAGGCCCTGCGGGCTCCGGTCGTCGCCCAGGTGCTGCTCTACGGAGCGCCCGCCCTGCTGGCCGGCTGGCTCCTGCTAACCATCTGGCGTCCCACCGCGACCGACGAGGAGGACCGGGCATGAACGCCATCCGCCGCACGGCCACGCTGGTCGGCCTCACCCTGGCCGTCATCGTCGGCAGCAGCATCCCCGCCTCTGCCGACTTCCGCGATGCCGTCACCACGAACGCCGCCCTCGCCACGGGCACGGTGGCCGCCCCCACGAACCTGAACGTCACCGTCCAGTGCGTGGGCTCGGAACTGCACGCGACAGTCAGCTGGACGCGGAGCACCAGCCCGCGGATCAGCGGTTACGCGATCGACGCGACGATCAACACCGACCGCATGTCCTTCCGCGCCCCCGCCAACGCCAGCAGCTACACGTACAGGATCCCGCGGCTCTGGCAGTCGCACTCCATCCCGGTCGCCGTGACGGTCACCACGGACACGGAGTACCGCTGGACCGCGACGTCCCCGTCGCTGCACAGGTGGGTGACGACGTGCTGACCGCCCTGGTCGTCGACGCCGACGCCCTCGCCCGCCGCCGCGTGACCGGTCTGCTGCGCCTCGGTGGCTGGCAGGTCCGCGAGGCCGCCGACGTCGCCACCGCCCGCCACCTCGCCACCGCCGAGATCGACCTGGTCGTCACCGACGCGCTGATCGGCGCCGAGGACGGCCTGGAGCTCCTCCGGCAGCTGCGGCAGGACGGCTCGCAGGCCCGCTTCCTCGTCGTCACCCGGCAGGTCACCGACGAGCTGCGGGCGCAGGCCACCGCGGCCGGCGCGCTGGCCTGCCTGACCAAGCCGGTCGACGCCGGCGTCCTCCTCGACTTCCTGCGCAGCCGGACCACGGGGCCGGCTGCGCAGGGGAACACGCACGAGATCCACGACGTCGACGACCTGCACGACGCCGACGTCGAGGCAGAACTGATGGACCGACTCCAGGAGATGTACGTGAACGCACTGCCCGGCCGGGTGTCGGCCATCGAGACCCACACCCGTCAGGGCAACGGCCCGGGCGTGGCCTCGGCCGCCTACACGCTGGCCGGCACCAGCGGCCAGCTCGGGCACCCGGAGGTCGCCTCGCTGTGCCGGGCGATCGCCGCCGACGCCCGACGCGGCGTCATGGCCCACTCCCGTGTGCAGTACCTGCACGCACTGGCCGGCGTCTGAGCCCCGACCCCGCTCGGACGCCCGAACGCAGCAGCCCCCCGCATCCGTCGGATGCGGGGGACTGCTGCGTTCAGCTCCGGGACGCGGCTCAGGCGACGAGGCGGTAGCCGACTCCGCGCACGGTCCGGATCTCCGGGGAGCTGAGCCCGGCCGCCTGCAGCTTGCGGCGCAGGTTGGACATGTGGGCCTCCACCAGGCGGAGGTTGCCCTCCCAGTCGGTCTGCCAGACCTCGCGCAGCAGCGTCTCGCGCTGCAGCACCCGGCCGGGCCGGGAGGCCAGCGCGGCCAGCAGGTCGAACTCCGTGCGGGTCAGGTCGACGACGGCGCCGTCGACCCGCACCTCGCGGCTCTCCTCGTCCACCTCGAGCTCGGCCAGCCGGCGGACCTGGTCGGCGGCCTCGTCGGCCGCCTCCGGGGCCGGCGCCGTGCGCGGGAACCGCAGCATGGCCTGCACGCGTGCGACCAGTTCGCGGGGCGAGAACGGCTTGGCCATGTATCCGTCGGCGCCGACGGCCAGCCCGATGAGCAGGTCGACCTCCTCGGCGCGGGCGGTGAGCATGAGGACGTAGCAGGGCGTCTCGGCGCGGATCTGCCGGCACAGCTCGGTGCCGTCGGTGTCGGGCAGGCCCAGGTCGAGCACGATCAGGTCGGGCGCCTCGCGGCGCACCTCGTCCATGCACTCCGCTCCGGAGCCGACGGCCCGTACCTGCATCCCGGCGCGTTCCAGCACCGTGGTGATCAGCTCGCGGATCTCTGCGGTGTCCTCCACCACGAGCACGGATGATCCGGCCACGACCCTCCTCCCTCCGATGCGTCCGGGGCGCGCGTCCCGAGGGCGCGCGTCACCTGACCGAGTGATCGGCGGCGGGAGCAGGCAGCTTGAGCCGAGGCGGGGTGCCCGGGCAGCTGCCCCTCACCCCTCGGAGGGAGAGCGGCGGGCTAGGTGAGCATCCGGGTCGCCGGCGGGAGGCCGCCTCCGGCCACCAGCGCGGCCGTCGCGTCCTGCAGCGCCGTCAGCGCCACCCGCTGCGTGTTCGGCCCCGCGGAGACCCGGGCCACGCCCAGGTCGGCGAGCTCGCGGACCGACGGCGACCTGCCGGGCACGGTGAGCACGCTCAGCCGCCGTGGCCCCAGCGCCTCCGCCAGCACCGCGATCTCCGCGCGGTCGACGACGCCGGGCACGAAGACGACGGGCGCGCCCACGGCCAGGTAGGCCCGGCCACGTCGGACCGCCTCGGCGAGCACCTCCTCGCGGTCAGCGTCCGGCTCGGCCCGGAGCACGGCGTCGGTGCGGGCGTTCAGCACGAGCTCGAACCCGGCGTCCCGGCCCGCGGCCAGGACCGCCTCGACCGCCGCGACGGCGTCGTCCAGCGGTCGCATCTCGTCCTCGAGGTTGCCGCCCACCGCGCCGGCCGCGATCGCCCGGCGTGCGGTCTCCCCGGGGTCGCCGTAACCGGCCTCCATGTCCATGGAGACGGGCAGGTCCACGGCGGCGGCGATGCGGGCGACCATGTCCAGGTGCAGGTCCAGCGGGATCTGCTCGCCGTCCTCGTAGCCGAAGGTGGCCGCGATCGAGTGGCTGGCGGTGGCGAGCGCCTGCACACCGGCGGTGCCGGCCACCACCCGCGCGGAGGCGACGTCCCACACGTTGGCGAGGACGAGCACGTCCGGTGCGGTGTGCAGGTCGAGCAGGCGGCGGGCGTGGTCAGCGAGGTCGGGCACGCACCGAACCTAGCGGCACACCGCCCGTGAGCAGCAGTTCTGGCGCTTTCCGTTCAGGTAAGGCTAACCTGCATTCGCTCGTCCCCCCGCCGTCTCCCGGTTAGGCGATCGCCGCATGTACGTGTGCCACTGCAACGTGGTGACCGACCAGGACGTCATCGAGTCGATCGCCAACGGCGCCCGGTGCATCGCCGACGTCGCCCGGGACACCGGGGCCGGCCGCACGTGCGGCGGCTGCGTCGACACCATGCGCGAGCTCGTGTGCCAGCATTGCCCGGTCATGACCGAGCGACAGCTGGGAGTTGCAGGTGCAGCCCGTTAGTCCCCGGGTGGTCGAACTGCTCAACGATGCGTTGACCTTCGAGCTCACCGTCACCAACACGTACTTCCTCAACGCCCGCATGCTGGACGCCTGGGGACTCCCGAAGCTGGGCAAGGTCTTCTACGACCTGTCCATCGACGAGATGCGCGACGCCGACGACCTGATCCAGCGCGTGCTGCTGTTCGACGGCCACCCCAACCTGCAGCGCCTGGGCGCGATCCGGGTCGGCGAGACCGCCGAGGAGATGCTCGTCCTCGCGCTCGACAGCGAGAAGTCCGCGGTGGCGCAGTTCAACGCCTCGGCCAAGGAGTGCCACGACCTCGGTGACCACGGCACCGCCGCCGTCTTCGAGGAGATGGTGCGGGACGAGGAGAAGCACGCCGACTGGTTCGAGGCGCAGATCGCCGCGATCGAGCGGGTCGGGGCGCAGCAGTACCTCGCCGCGCAGATCAACACCGAGACGCCCTGAGCGGTTCGCCGACGACAGACCGAGGGCCCCTCACCCGATCCGGGTGAGGGGCCCTCGCCGGTCAATCGAGCAGGAGGTCGCGGAGCTGCTCCAGTTGGAGGGTCGCCGCGCGCAGCCCGATGCCGGTGAAGAACACGTCGTCCTCCACCGCGTAGGCCCGCCCTTCGGCCACCGCGGCGAGCCGCTCCCAGAGCGGCCCGGCCACCACGGCGGCCGCGCCGGAGTCGGACTCCGATCCGTAGGAGGAGTAGAGGACGACGTCGGCGTCGGCCTGCGTGACCTCCTCGGCGGACAGCTCCGCGAAGGTCGGCGTCCGGCTGGTCGGCAGCTGCAACTGGTCCAGCCCGATGTCGGCGAGCACGGTGCCGATGAAGGAGTCCGCGGTGTAGACGCGGATGGTCCCCTCCACGAAGCGCACGGCGCTCACCGTCACGCCGTCGGCCGCGCCGAGCTCCTCGCCGAGGGCGGCGGCGTCCGCGCGGTAGGCGTCGAGCGCCTCCTGCGCCTCGTCCTCGAGCCCGAGCGCCTCGGCGTCGAGCAGGAAGTTCTCCGCCCAGACCGCGCCGACGCGCTCGGTGAACACGGTGGGCGCGATCTGCGAGAGCTGTTCGTAGATGTCCTCGTGCCGCACCTTGTTGGACAGGATCAGGTCCGGCTCCAGCGCGGCGATCGCCTCGAGGTTGGGCTCGGCGATCGTGCCGACGACCTCGACGCCCTCGGCGTCCTCGGCCAGGTAGCTCAGGAAGTCCTCGGAGACCGCCGTCGTGACCGCCCCCACGGGCGTCACCCCGAGCGACAGGACGGTGTCGAGCTCCCCGGTGTCCAGGACGACGACCCGCTCGGGTCGCTCCGGGATCTCGGTGCTGCCCATCGCGTGCTCCACGATCCGCGGGAAGCCCTCGTCGGCAGCGGCAGCGCCGCCCGCGTCCGGGGACTCCTCACCACCGTCACCGCACGCGCTGAGCGCCAGGACCGCTGCTGCGGTCATCGCGACGGTGCGCAGGATCCGCCTGGCCATCCGCTCTCCTCGTCTCGGGCGTCCCTCGGGACGCACCTCTGGTCCTCGCCGCCGGCCGTGTGCAACACTGCCGAGAGCCAGGTGAGGCTAGCCTAAGTCGCGAGACCGTCTGCACCTGCCGAACCTGGGAGCCGCCATGACCGTCGAGACCGTGCAGGTCCCCGCCTACCGCACCTTCCCGGTCCAGGTGTCCCGGCTGCAGCGGCTGAGCCCGAGCTTCCTGCGGGTCACCTTCACCGGCCCGGAGCTGGACGATTTCGCGTCCAACGGCTGGGACCAGCGGATCAAGGTCATGCTGCCGCTGCCCGGACGCGGCCTCGACGACTGCCCGTCCGGCCCCGACTGGTACGGCGACTGGCGGGCACTCCCGGCCGAGCGGCAGATGCCGATCCGCACGTACACGGTCCGGGCCGCCCGCCCCGAGCAGCACGAGGTCGACGTCGACTTCGTCCTGCACGGCGCCACCGGCCCGGCCTCGGCGTGGGCGGAGTCGGCGGCGGTCGGCGACGAGGTCGTCCTCGTCGGGCCGAACGCTCGCTTCGCCGGCCCGACCGGCGGCTTCGAGTGGCATCCCCCGGTGGACGCCTCCTGCCTGCTGATCGCCGGCGACGAGACGGCGGTGCCGGCCATCTGCATGATCGTCGAGTCCCTGCCCGCCGGGCAGCGGGCCCGTGTCCTGCTCGAGGTGCCCGAGGCCGGGGACGTGCTGGACGTCGCCGCGCCCGCGGGCGTCGAGGTCACCTGGCTGCCCCGCAGCTCCGGCGACGGCGTCCCGGCCGCCCGCGGAGCCCGGCTCGCCGCCGCCGTCATCGAGGCCGCGGCCGAGCTCGCCGACGACCTGGCGCCGAGCCCGGCGGTCGAGCTCGAGGACGTCGACATCGACAGCGCCATCCTCTGGGAGGTCCCCACCGAGGCCGCCGCCCCGGCCCGGTCCTCGGGCGTCTACGCCTGGCTGGCCGGCGAGGCCGCGGTGGTCAAGGGGCTGCGCCGCCACCTGGTGCAGGAGCTCGGCGTCGACCGGCGTTCGGTGGCCTTCATGGGCTACTGGCGCGAGGGCCGCGCGAGCTGATCCTCGGTTTGACACCCTGACAGCAGCCGGTGTCACATGGAGGCATGCCTACTCCCGACGTCGTCGCCATGGACGGCCTCAGCATGATCGGGACCGTCGGCTTCTTCGTGCCGGCGGCACTGCTCGTCGCGATCGTCGTGGGAGCCGTCGTCCGCGACCGCCGGCTGAGCGCCCGCGAGGCCGCCGAGGAGGCGACCCGCGAGGCCATGGCCCGCGAGGCACTGCCCGAGCGGGACAGCCCTACTCGTCCCCGAGCTGACTGAGCGCGGCCTCGACCGCCGCGGCGACCTCTGCCGCCATCTCGGTCCGGAACGCCGCCAGCACCGCCTGCGCGGCCACCGGCTGGAGCCTGGTGACCGTCGCGAGGATCTCCGCGCGCCGCTCCGCAGGAGCGCCGGCGTCCACGAACTCCCGCCAGCGAGTGTCGACGAACATCTGCACGTAGGTGCGGGCGAGCGCCCGCACGTGCTCGTTGACCTGCGTCTGCGCGGCGATCAGCGCCGACGGCGGCACGCCCAGCGCGACCACCTGCAGCCCGGCCATCAGCAGCGCCGGGTCGAGCACGCGCAACCGGCCGTCGTCCTGCCGCTCCACCAGGCCCAGCTCCACGAGTTGGTCGACCACCTCGGGCTGCTCGGGCACGCCGGCGCGGGCGGCGAGCTCCTCGCCGGTGGTGAGCTCCGGCTCCGGCGGGAGCCAGGGGGCCAGCAGGGCGCGGTGCAGCGCCAGCGTCGCCGAGCTCGCCGTGGGCGGGGCGCTGGACAGGGTCCGCTCGATCATCGCCAGCGAGTAGCCCTCGGCGAGCATCTCGCGGACCAGCAGCAGCCGGGCGACGTGCTCGCGCCCGTAGTACCCGGTGCGGCCCACCATCCGTGGCGGCGGCAGCAGACCCCGGGCGGCGTAGGCGCGGACGTTGCGCACGGTCAGGCCAACGCGAGCGGCCAGCTCGTCGACGGTCAGGTCGCTCTCGTCCGACTCGCCGGCCGGATCGACCTGTGCTGTGCTCACCGCCACCTCCTTCCCGTCGTGACCCCACGGTAAGCCGCTCGTTCTATCTATCAGTTGTCGATGTCACCGTGATGGGTGTTCCATAGCCCCATGCCTCGAGGGGATGCCATGCCGCTAGACGTGCCGCTGGACGTGCCGCCCGATGTGCTGCCCCTGGCTGCCGAAACTCGTCCGGCGGGCGGCGCCGCCATCGGCGAGGTGCTGCTCGCTACCGCCATCGGCGTCGGTCTCACCGTGCTCCTGCTCGCCCTGGTCTACCTGCACCGCACCCGGCGCACCACCGTCCTGACCCGGATCGGCGACCGGCTCGGGTCGGCGACGGGCGTGCCCGCCTGGGTGGCGGTGCCCACCGTCCTGACGACGATCTCGCTGCTCACCGCGCTGCTCGGGATGCTCTGGGACATCAGCCTGCACATCGGCGTCGGCCGCGACGAGGGCCCGCTGGCCAACCCGGCGCACTTCCTCATCCTGTTCGGGCTGTTCGGCGTCTTCGCCGGCGGCGTGCTGGCCTGCGCCATGCCGCTGGACGAGAAGCCCGGCCCGGCCGCCGTCCACTTCCTGCGCGGCTGGGACGTCCCGGTGGGCGGCATCATCCTCACCGCGGCCGGCTTCTACGCCCTGCTCGGCTTCCCGCTCGACGACGTCTGGCACCGCATGTTCGGCCAGGACGTCACCCTGTGGGGCCCGACCCACCTGATGCTCATCGGCGGCGCCGGCCTGTCCATCATCGGCCTGCTGCTCCTGGAGCAGGAGGGCCACGGCGGCCTGTCCACCGACGACGGCGACCGCAAGGTCGGCCAGACCGCCCGCTTCATCCGGCAGGCCTCCGCCATGGGCGGGCTGCTGCTGGGCATGTCGGTGTTCCAGGGCGAGTACGACTTCGACGTCCCGCAGTTCCGGCTGGTGCTCGAGCCGCTCATGATCGCCGGCGCCGCCGGCATCGCGCTGGTGGCCGCCCGGCTGTTCATGGGCCGCGGCGGCGCGCTGGCCGCGGCCGCGTTCTTCCTGGTGATCCGCGGGGTGATCTCGCTGATCGTCGGGCCCGGGTTCGACGAGATCATGCCGAGCTTCCCGCTGTACCTCGGCTCGGCGATCGTCGTGGAGCTGCTCGCCCTGTCTGTTCCGCTCGTCCGGAAGCCGCTGGCCTTCGGCGCCGTCGCCGGTGTGCTCGTCGGCACGGTCGGGCACGCCACCGAGTGGGGCTGGACGCAGTTCACCCAGACGCTCTCCTGGAACAGCGACATCCTCGTAGAGGGCACGCTCATGGCCGTCGCCGGCGGCGTCACCGGCGGCCTGCTCGGCGCGCTGCTCGCCACGGGCCTGCGCCGTCGGCTGCCCCGTCCGGCCGTCGCGCGCAGCGTCCTCGTCGGCTCGCTCGTCGTGCTGGCCGCCGCCGTCGCCAACGGGCTGATCGCGACGGTTCCCGACGACGTGCAGGCGACCTTCGACATCGAGGACGTCGAGACCGACCCGCGCACCGCGAACATCACCGTGCAACTCGACCCCGCCGACGCCGTGGACGACCCCGCGTGGGTGCAGATCACCGCCTGGCAGGGGGACGGCCTGGTCGTCACCGAGCTCGAGCGGACCGGGGAGGGCGAGTACCGGACGACCGAGCCGGTTCCGCTGCACGGCACCTGGAAGACCCTGCTGCGCCTCCACGACGGCCGCGTCCTCACCGCCGTCCCCATCTACCTGCCCGCCGACGAGGCGATCGGCGAGGAGGAGCTCCCGGCCGAGGACGGCATGACCCGCGCGGCGATCCCCGAGGTCGAGATCCTGCAGCGCGAGCTGAAGGACGCCACCGGCAGCCTGTGGACGATCTCCAACCTGGTCGTGCTCGCCTGCACCCTGGCGCTCATCGCGACCATCTCGTGGGGCGTCGGCCGGTACTCCCGGCGGGCCGGCGTGCGGGACCCGTACGCCGACACGTCCGCCGAGGGCCTCCCGGAGGGCGCGCCCGCACCTGTCGACGACCCGGCGCACGGGGCGGTGCGCCGATGACCGCCCGGCGCACCCTCGCCGCCTTGTTGCTGCCCCTCCCCCTCGTCCTGGCCGGCTGCGCCGGCACGGAGGCCTCCGAGTCGGGGGCGACCAGCACCCCGGAGCGCTCGTCGGACAGCACCTCACCCGACAGCACCTCGACCGACCGCGGCTCCGCGGAGACCAGCGCTCCCGCGCCGAGCTCCGCGGCGACGGCGTTCGAGGTGCAGGTGACGGGTGGGCAGCCGACCGGGGACACCGGCCGCGTGCTCGTCCCGCTGGGGAACCGGGTGACGGTCACCATCACCAGCGACGCCCCCGACGAGGCGCACCTGCACGGGTACGACGTCCTGGTGGACCTCGAGCCGGGCACCCCCGCGGAGCTGGCCTTCGACGCGACGGTGCCCGGGGTGTTCGAGCTGGAGCTGCACGACGCGGGGACGGTGCTGCAGACGCTGCAGGTCGGATGACGGTCCTGGCGCACGGGGTCGGGTCGCGCACGGACCTCCCGATCCCGCTCGGTCTGGCCCTGTACGGAGCCGGCGCGGCGATCCTGATCAGCTTCGCGGTGCTGCTGCTGTTCTGGCGGACGCCGAAGCTGGGCGGCCCGGAGTCCGGCCGGCCGCTGCCGCCCGCGCTGCAACGCGTCCTGGACGGCGCTCCCCTGCGTCGCGGGCTGCAGGCGGTCGCGCTCGGCTGCCTGCTCCTGGTGGTCGCCGCCGCGCTGGCCGGCCCGCCGGAGACGGCGCGCAACCTCGGCCCCTGGGCGCTGTACGTGACGTTCTGGGTCGGCCTGGTCCCGGTCAGCCTGCTGTTCGGACCGGTCTGGCGGGTGGCCAACCCCCTGCGGCTGGTGCACCGCCTGCTCCGCGGCGTGGTGCCGGCGGCCCCGGGTGCTCGGCAGCTGCCGGCCCTGGGCCTGTGGCCGGCGGCGGTGTCGCTGGTGGTCTTCCTGTGGTTCGAGCTGGTCCACCCCGATCGGGCGGAGCCGGGGACCGTGGCCGGCTTCCTGATCGGCTACGCGGTCGTGCAGACGGCGCTGGCGCTCTGGTTCGGCGAGGGCTGGTTCGCCCGCGGTGATGGCTTCGAGGTCTACTCCGTCCTCATCGCGCGACTGTCGCCCTGGGACCGCCGCAGCGACGGGCGGCTGGTGGTGCGCAACCCGCTGGTCAACGCACTGAACACCCCGGAGGTCCCGGGGCTGGCCGCCGTCGTCGTCGTGCTGCTCGGCTCCACGGGGTTCGACGGGATCACCCGCACCGTGTGGTGGCAGACCGGCCCCGGCGCCGCGAACGACGCGTTCTCCGGCACCGTCGGGCTGCTGGCGTCGATCGCGCTGGTCGCCGGGCTGTACCTCCTCGGCACCCGGCTCTCCGGCCGGCTGGCCGGCCAGCCACCGGGGGTGCAGCCGGCGCGGTACGCCGCGACGGTCATCCCGATCGCCCTGGGTTACACGGTCGCCCACTACTTCAGCCTGCTGATGCTGGACGGGCAGACGACCTGGATCCTGCTCAGCAACCCGTTCGGGATGTCGGGCGTGGACCTGTTCGGCACCTACGACAACGTCGTCGACCTCACGGCGGTCAGCCCCGACACCATCGCCTACGTGCAGGTGGGTGCGGTGATCGCCGGGCACGTGGCCGGGGTGACGCTGGCCCACGAACGGGCGCTGCTCTCGGCCCGCCACGCTCGCGCGTCGGACCAGCTGCCGCTGGTCGTGGTCATGGTGCTGTTCACCGTGGGCGGCCTGGGTCTGCTCTTCGGTTTCTGACCCCCGTCCCTCCGGGTGAGGTCGGCTTCAGTCCGCCGGCGGATCGGCCGATGGGAGGGAAGCCCCTCCGGGCGCCCTCGGGGTCCACCGCCCCGACCAGCGGAAGGACCGTTCCGTGATCGCAGTGACCTGCCGCAACGGCGAGCTCTACTCGATCGACCCGAACACCATCGAGCGGATCGAGACCGTGCCCGACACGGTGATCCACACGGTCCACGGCCGCACCTACGCCGTCGCGGCCCCCGTCGACGAGGTCGTCCGCATCATCCGCGACCACCACGCCGCCCTGCTGGTGGTCCAGAAGCGGCTGGCCGGAGGCACCGCCCAGATCGCCGACCACGCCTCGGACGTGCGTACGTCCACGCTGCGGGTGGAGCGGCGGGCCCGAAGCCGGGACGGCGACCACCCGGGCTCCCCGGCCGACCGCCGGCCGGCGTCCACCGACGCGGGCGACCCAGCCCGGGACTGACCGCTCCTACCGGATCGCCCGTTCCTGCCGCAGCGCAGCCAGCAGCGCGTCGGCGACCGCACCGGGTGAGCCGGTGCCGGGAACCGCAGCGCCCGGCTCGTCCGGGCCCAACGGCTCGAGCAGGGCCAGCTGGCTGTCCAGCAGCGACGACGGCATGTAGTGGCCGGTGCGTTGCTCGATCCGCTCGCGGAGGACCGCGGCGTCCGCGGTCACGTGGGCGAACCAGACCGACGGGCGCCCGTCCCGCAGCACGTCCCGGAAGCTGCGCTTGAGCGCCGAGCAGGTGACGACGGCCGACCGTCCGGCCGCCTCGTGCTCCCCGATCCACGCCGAGAGCGACCGCAGCCACGGCCACCTGTCCTCGTCGTCCAGCGGCCGGCCGGCGGCCATCTTCTCGACATTGGCCCGCGGGTGGAAGTCGTCGCCCTCGGCGAACGGCCACCCGAGCCGGGCGACCAGCTCGGCGGCGACGGTGGACTTGCCCGAGCCGGACACCCCCATGACGACGATGGTGGTGCTCCCCGGCTCGACCTGCATGGACCGACCGTAGGGCGTCGAGCACCGCGGTACCGGCCGGGGACCCTCAGCCGGCCGAGAGGGCGGCGAGCACCTCGGGCCACGCGGTGCTGCGCGGGTCGATGACGGCGAAGTGCCCGCCCTCGACGGTGACCAGCTTCACCGCGGGGTGGGTGGCGGCGTAGGACTGCGCGAGGGCGAGCGGGACGAGCTCGTCGTCGGCACCGTGCACGACCGTCACGGGGACCCCGGGCGCCGGCCGCCGCACCGGGTCGAGGTCCGGACGGTCCGCGGCCGGCCGACCCAGGAAGGCGGCGACGGCGTCCCCGTCGAGGGCCAGCGCCTCGGCGAGACCGAGGTCGGCCACCGGCGCCAGCGCGACCACCCCGGCCATCGCCGGAGCACGGGGATCGGCGGCGGCGTGGAGCACCAGGTGGCCGCCGGCGGAGTGCCCGGCCAGGAGGAGGCGCCCGTCGCAGCGCCCGGCGAGCGCACCGGCGCCGGCCAGCATCCCGAGCGCCGCGACGACGTCGTCGATCGTGTCGTCGGGCCGTCCGGGGGTGCGGCGGTACTCGATGGCCGCCGTCGTGAGACCTGCCGCGGCCAGCGCGTCGGTCAGCGGACGCAGGTGCACCCGGTCGTAGGCCGGACGCCAGAACCCGCCGTGGACCACGACCACGAGGGGGCGCTCCGCTGCCTCGCCACGACCGAACCGGACGTCGACGACGGCGTCCGGGTGCGTGCCGTACCGGAGGACGAGGTCGGGGCCGGGGGCGGGCAGGTCCAGCACCGAGCGGTCCTCGCCGGAGGGGGTCACGCGGTCAGGGTCGCACCGACACGTGGATGGCGCCCTCGCCCTCGGCGAGCACCTGCAGCGCCTCGTCGGCGGCGTCGATCGAGAACGCGTGGGTGTGCATCCGCTCCAGCGGGAACCGACGCGACTCGAGCACGGAGATCGCGCGGCGGAAGTTGCGGGCGTGCACGCCGAGCACGCCCTTCAGCGTGATCGAGCGGCCGAGGACGGCGTCGGTCGAGAACTCCGGCACCGGCCTGCCCTTGATCCCGGCGAGGACGACGGTGCCCCCGCGGCGGACGGCGTTCACGGCGTCGACCGCGGTCTGCGTCGCGTGGCCGGCGGTGTCGACGACGACGTCGGCCAGGCGGCCGGCGGTGAGCTCCCGCACCGTCTCCACCACGTCCTGCTCGTCGGCGGCGATCGCGTGGTCGGCGCCGAACTCCAACGCCAGGTCCAGCTTGTGCCGGGCGGCGGCGAGGTCGGTGACGATCACCGTCCCGGCGCCGGCCGTGCGTGCGGCGACCACGGAGGCGAGGCCCCGCTGGCCGGAGCCCAGGATGACCACGGTGTCGCCGATGCCGACGCCACCGGCGTCGACGACCCAGTCGAAGCCCGCGCCCATGGCGTTCCAGAGCGAGGCGAGCTCCAGGGGCAGCTCGGGGTCGATCTCGTGCACGAGGGCCCGCGGGCCGAGGTGCAGGTACTCGGCGTAGCCGCCCCACAGGCCCGAGCCGCGCTGGATGTCGCGGGCGCCGTGCATGCCGCGGACCGTCTGGCAGCTGAGGTACTCCCCGTCGAGGCACTGGGCGCACGTGCCGCACGGCGTCGAGGGCTCGACCGCGACCCGCGATCCGACGCCGACCCGCCACCGCTTCGCCGCCGCCGGGCCGATCTGCTCGATGACGCCGACCGCCTCGTGGCCGGGGATGTACTCGTACGGGATGCCCCAGCTGCCGTTCCAGGCGTCCAGGTCGCTGCCGCACAGCCCGCAGGCCTCGACCCGCAGGAGCGCCTCGTCGTCGGCGATGGCCGGCAGCGGGAGTTCGCGGACCTCGAAGGTACCGGGCGAGGTCAGGACGGCGGCGCGTGCGGTGCGGCTCACGGGGGCTCCTCGGGCGGTCGGCTCGGGACTTTTCCGGCACGCTATCTGATAGCTTCCGCTCTCAGATAGCCCTTCGGAGAGACGGAGTCGCCGTGCCCAGCGAGCCCAGGATCCCGCCGGTCAGTCCGCAGGACTGCGACCCCGATGTGCAGCGCCTGCTCGAGCGGGTGCCGAAGACCGCCGACGGCGAGCCGATGCGGGTGTTCTCCACGCTGGCGCACCACGGACCGCTGTTCGGCGCCTGGCTGCCCTTCGGCGGCCAGCTGCTCTCCTCGGGCCGGCTCTCGCACCGCGACCGCGAGCTGCTGATCCTGCGCAGCGCCTGGCTGTGCCGGGCGGAGTACGAGTGGGGCCACCACGTCCCGCTCGCGCAGCGGGCCGGGCTGACCGAGGAGCAGGTCGCCGCGGTGGCGGCCGGTCCCACGGATCCGTCCTGGGACGCCGACGACGCCCTGCTGCTCACCGCCGTCGACGAGCTGCACGCCGACTCCCGCGTCAGCCAGGCCACCTACGAGGCGCTGAGCCGGCGCTTCGACACCGCCGAGGTCATCGAGCTGCTCATGGTCGTCGGGCAGTACCACATGCTCGGCTTCGTCCTGAACAGCGCGGGGACCCAGCTCGAGCCCGGGTTCTCCGGCTTCCCGGAGTAGCCGCCGGTGCGCGCCGACGCCGCGCGGAACCGGCAGACCCTGCTGGTCGCCGCCCGGCAGCTGTTCGTCGAGCAGGGCGTGGACGTGCCGCTGGACGTCGTCGCCCGGGCGGCCGGCGTCGGGACGGCGACCCTGTACCGGCGCTTCCCCGACCGTGCGTCGCTGCTGTCGGCGGTCGCCCAGCTCAGCCTGGCCGAGTGCCGGGCCGTGGCGGAGGCGGGACTGCGCTCGCTCGAGGAGACGACCGCAGCCGCCGACGCCGAGCAGGCCTGGCAGGACCTGCTGCAGGCCGTCGTCCGCGACTGGGTCGGCCCGTACCTGCTGACGCTGGTGCGCAGTACCGCGCTGCTGGACGACCCGGCGCTCGACGAGGCGCGGCGCGGCACGCTCGGCGCCATCGACCGATTGGTCGACGCCCTGCGTGCCCGCGGCGTGCTGCGCGGCGACGTCACCTCCTTCGAGGTGTGGAGCCTGCTGCTCGCCGTCGCCCGCCCGCTGCCCGGCGTCCCGGGCTCGCACGCCGCGCCGCTGGTGCAGCGGCACCTGCAGGTCGTCGTGGCGGGCCTCCGGCCCACCGGCGCCGCCCTGAGCGGGGTGCCGGTCACCCAGCGGGACGCGGAGGCCGCCGCCACCCGGCTCGCGGCGGGTCCGGTCGAGGGGCAGGCCGCCGCGGCGCGCTGAGCCCCAGCGGTCGCTGCGCTCAGCCGTCGCTGCGCAGCACGTCCAGCGCGGGGCCGTACATGCGCGCCTTGATCGTGCCCAGCGTCTCCCCCGCCTTGCCGGCGAGGCCGGTGGCGATCTCCACCGCCGTGCTCCGGACCGCGTCCTCGGCCACCGCCTGGTCGACGATGCCGGCGGCCGCGGCCTCCTCGCCGCCGTAGCGGCGGCCGGTGGTCATGGCGACGTGCGCCGTCTGCGGAGCCAGCCGCCCCTGGATGAGCGCCGACATCCCAGGAGTGAAGGGGATCTGGATGTCGACCTCGGGCAGGCACCAGAAGCCGCGGTCGGCACGCATGACCCGGACGTCGTGCGCCAGGGTCAGCATGGCGCCGGCGGCGAAGGCGTGTCCCTGGATCGCGGCGACGGTCGGCACCGGCAGGGCCAGGACGCGGGCGAAGAGCCGGTGGACGCTCGCGACGTACGCGGCGTTCTCGTCCGCGTGGGCCGACAGCCAGTCGAGGTCCAGGCCGTTGGAGAAGAACTTGCCCGTGGCTGTGGTGACCAGTGCGCGCGACCCCTCGGCCCGCTCGACCTCCTCGAGGGCGGCGTCGACCGCGGCCAGCCAGTCCGGGTGGAAGCGGTTCTCCGAGTTCCCGAGGTCGAGGACGAAGACGTCGCCGGAGCGGTCGAGCGTGGGCATGCGGGGTTCCTTCCGGGGAGGGCGCGGCGGGCCGGTCCCCGCTGATCATGCCGTCCCGGCCTCCGGGGGTCTGCGCCAGACCGAGACGTGGCTCTCGCTGTCGCCCGTGAAGGGGCTGCCGTGCCAGTCGGCCAGCCGCTGCTCGAACTCCAGCCCGGCGAGCCGGGCCATCAGGTCGCACTCGGCCGGCCAGATGTAGCGGAAGCGACTGGCCTGGTAGGTGACCGTGCCGTCGGCCAGGCGCGAGTAGTGGTGCGAGGTGCCCTGCTGGCTCACCAGGTCCAGGGTGTCGAACCCGACGTGCCTCCTGCCGACGTGGAAGGGCACCGCGGACTGGCCGGGCGGGAAGCGGCGCAGCGCCGGGACACCGAGTTCGACGACGAAGCGCCCGCCCGGCGTGAGGTGCCGCGCGGCGTTGCGGAAGCAGGCCACCTGCTCGTCCTGCGTGCGGAGGTTCCCGATGCTGTTCCAGACGACGTAGACCAGCGCGTACTCCCCGGCTGCCGTGCTGGTCGCCATGTCGCCGACGACGACGGGCACGCCGGCCCGCTTCCGGTGCAGCACCTCGACCATCGCCGGGGAGAGCTCGATCCCGGTGACCGGCACGCCGCGGTCGATCAGCGGCAGCGCGACCCGGCCGGTGCCGATCGCGAACTCGAGCGCCGGACCGCCGTCGGCCAGCCCGGCCAGGAGGTCGACCGCCGGGTCGAGCACCTCCGGCGCGTACATGTGCGCCGCGGCGTCGTCGTAGGCCGCCGCCGTCGCCTCGTCCCAGAGGTCGCTGCTGCTCATCCGGGCATGGTGGCCGCAGCCGGCGAACCGGGCGTACCATTTCCGGCAACCTCAGACGGTCAGAACTGCCACTCCCAGCCGCCGGTCGCGCCGGGCGGGCTGTAGACCACGGTCCCCGAGCCGACGGGAACGTCGAGCACCAGCCAGCCCCGGTACTCCACCCCCGCCGGGAACCGCATGTTGGGGACGAACACCTCCGGATCCAGGCAGTCCGACGCGTTGCTGTCCTCGGTCGTGATCGAGGTCCCGTCCGGGGCGAGGACGGAGAACCGCTCCTCGGTGAAGGACATCGGCACCCGCGGATCGAGGTCGGGCGTCGTCAGCACCGACATCTCGAGGGCGACGAAACGGCCGTTCACCGGAACTTCCTCGGACTCGCACTCCGGGTCGACGACGATCTGCTCGACGCGGATCGCCGCCTGCGGCGCGGCCCCCGGGGCGCCCCCGGGGCGGACGCCGGCGAGCTCGCCCAGTTGCCTGGGCACGTTGCCGCGTTCGTTGCGCTGCGCCTCGAGGTCGGACAGCAGCGGCGCCGCCTCGCCGGTCGACGCCGCCGGGGTGCCCTCCGCGGGCGGGGTGGGCGTCGGAGCAGCGGCGTCGGCGTCCTCCCCGGAGCCGCAGGCGGCCACCGTCACGGCGATCGCCGCCAGCGCGGGGAGGAGCGATCGGCGCATGGCCGATGACGGTACCCGCAGGAGGACCGGGGACCGGGATGGCGGAGCCGTGCGCGCCGGGAGCACGGACAGCGGAACGAGTCAGGCCGCCCTCCCCGGAGGGAGGACGGCCTGATCGACGGGTGGAGCTGAGGGGACTCGAACCCCTGACCCCCACACTGCCAGTGTGGTGCGCTACCAGCTGCGCCACAGCCCCGTACCCGGCCCGGTCTGGTGTGCCCGAGCCGCAGGCAACTGTACAGCCCCGATCGAGCCGGACGTCGCAGGGGTGGGCGGCGCGGCTGTGGGTCAGCCCTCCTTCAGCTGGGCGATACGGACGTTGTTGCCGAACGGGTCGCGCAGGCCGAAGTCGATGCCGTAGTCCCAGTCCTCGGGCTCCTCGGAGAGCTCGACCCCCTTGGCCTTGAGCTCGGCGTACGTCCTGTAGGCGTCCTCGCAGGCGAAGAACAGGGTTCCGCCAGCGGCGCCCTTGGTCAGCATCGCGCGGACCTCGGCGGCGGTCTCCTCGCTCATGGCCGGCGGCCCCGGCCGCTCGAGCAGGATCTTCTGGTCGGTGCCGGGGACGCGGACCGTGAGCCACCGCATGAAGCCCAGGTCGGCGTCGGTGTCGACCTCGAGTCCGAGCTTGCCCACGTAGAAGTCGAGCGCCTGGTCCTGGTCGAGGACGTAGATGCCGGAGATGTTCAGACGAGTGATCATGACCGGAACGCTAGGAGCGCTCACCCCCTCGATGCTTCTCCGAAACTGCTCGGTCGCAGCCAGGCCATCGCGAAGCAGGACGGCACCGGCGGCAGCGGCCCCCGGCTCCGGTAGACGCTCGGCGGCTCCCCGACGATCTCCCGGAACACCCGGCTGAACGTGCCCAGGCCGGAGAAGCCGACGTCCATGCAGATGTCGGTCACGCTGCGGTCGCCCGACCGCAGCAGGACCATCGCGCGCTCGACCCGCCGTCGCTGCAGGTACCGATTCGGCGTCTCCCCGAACGTGGCCCGGAAGGTGCGGATGAAGTGCGCCTCCGACACGAGCGCGACGCGCGCCAGGGTCGCGATGTCGAGCGGTTCGGCGTAGCGCCGGTCCATCTCGTCCCGGGCACGCAGCAGCCGACGGTTGGACTCCTCGACCGCCCGGCTCACGGAGGCGACCCTAGGGAACGACGGGCTCCCAGGGGCCAGAGCCGGTCCTGCTTCAGATGGAGACGCCGCGCTCGCGCAGCCAGGTCACCGGGTTGACCCGCTTGCCGTCCAGCCCGCCCTTGTGCACCTCGAAGTGCAGGTGCGGCCCGGTCGACTGGCCGCGGTTGCCCAGCAGCGCGATCGTCTCGCCGGCGTCCACGTACTGCCCCGGCTTGACCAGGATCTTGTCCATGTGGCCGTAGACGGTGACGTCGCCGTTGGCGTGCAGGATGTAGACGGCCAGCCCGAAGCCCGACGCCGAGCCGGCCCGGAGCACCACCCCGTCGACGGCCGCGTACTCGGGCGTGTGCATGGGCGCGGCCAGGTCGATGCCGTAGTGGAAGCTGCCCCACCGGCTCCCGTAACCGCTGGTCAGCCGCGCACCGGCGACCGGCAGCACCGCCTTCGGCCGCGCGGCCTCCGCGGCGGCTGCCTCCGCCTCCGCGGCCGCCTCGGCCCGAGCCGCCCGCGAGGCCGCGACCTCGTGCAGCCGGGCCTCCGCCTCGGCCACCGTCACCGACGCCTGGGGCAGCACCTCCAACTGCTCCTCGGCGCCCAACATCTGCTGCTGCGCCACCAGCACCGACGTGCCCGCCGTCGCCCCCGCTGCGCCCGGGAGGCTCAGCGTGGCCGCCGCCAGGCCGCCGGCCAGCAGGGCACCGAGGAGCACGCCCGGGCTGCGCCGCACCCGCGGGGTCGCCGCGCGCCGCGAGTGCCTGGCGGCGGCGCGCCGACCGGTGGCGGGGCCCACCGCGACCAGGAGGTCGGTCGGGGTCTCGGAGCCCATCCGTGGGTGCATGCAGGTGCCCGTTCGCAAGTGGGGGATGCCGGTTCACGCGGCCCCGCAATCGAAACATTGCGTGACGGATTCGTGACCAGACGCACGGCGCGTTGCCCGTGACACGCCGAGCGCGGCGCCTCACCCACCCCACTCGTCACACACGTTACCTACACGGCTGTCATTCAGCGCGGCCGCGCCGTCCGGCGCGCTGCCCCGGTGTGACCCTCGACCCACTGCAGCCGGCTCCGGTTTGGACGGGCCCCGGCCAGGCAATGAAGCGCTCTCAGGCGTGAAAACACCCGCGCCGGCCGAACGCCAGCGTCTCGGTTGCGACAGGGACACATCGGCGCCGGAAACGTTGCGCGGCTGGTGCCGCGCCCGTGTACTGCTCGACACCACCGGTCCGACTCGGGTCGGCCGCCGGAGTCGGCAGCACGGACGCGACGAGGGAGGGGTGTGATGACGCAGGTCGAGGTACTCCTGTCCTCCACCGGGGCCGCCCCGCCGGCCAACGTCGTGGCCCATCCCCTCACGCAGAGCTCGCTCGGCCGGTACGGCGACCAGCTCTCCGTGCCCACCTACGACCGCGCCGCCCTCACCCCGGCCGTCGTCCACTTCAGCGTGGGCGGCTTCCACCGCGCCCACCAGCTCCTGTACTTCGACGAGGTCGCCGAGCGGCGGATCAGCAGCGGCTGGGGCGTGGTCGGCGTCGGCCTGCACAGCCGCACGATGAAGGACGCGCTCGCCCCCCAGGACCACCTGTACACGGTGGTGGAGCGCAGCCCCGACGGCGAGCGGGCCCGCGTCGTCGGCGTGATGGTCGACTACCACTTCGCCCCCGACGACCCGGCCCGCGTCCTCGACCTGCTCACCGACGAGCGCACCCGCATGGTGTCGTTGACGATCACCGGCAGCGGCTACCGTCTCTCCCCGTCGACCCGAACGTTCGACGCCGACGACGTCGACATCCAGGCCGACCTGCGCTCCCCCGCGACCCCCCGGACGGTGTTCGGCTACCTCGTGGAGGCGCTCGACCGGCGCCGTCGCGCGGGGCTCGCCCCGTTCACCGTCGTCTCCTGCGACAACATGCACCGCAACGGCGACGCCGCCCGCGACGCGGTGGTCGGCTTCGCGCGGCTCCGCGACGAGGTGCTGGCGCGCTGGATCAGCGACCGGGTGGCCTTCCCGAGCAGCATGGTCGACCGGATCACCCCGCACACCCCGCCCGGCGAGCGGGAGGCGGTGGCCCGCCGCTACGGCGTCGACGACCGCTGGCCGGTCATCACCGAGCCGTTCTCGCAGTGGGTCATCGAGGACACGTTCTGCAACGGCCGCCCACCGCTGGACGAGGTCGGCGTGCGCTTCGTGCCCGATGTCGCGGCCTACGAGCTGATGAAGACCCGGCTGCTCAACGCCAGCCACTGCGCGCTCGGCTACCTGGGCTCGCTCGCCGGCCTGCGCTCCCTCGACGAGGTCATGGCCGAGCCGGTCTTCGCCCGGTACGTCGAGCGGATGATGGACGACGAGGTCACCCCGCTGCTGCCCGAGCCGCCCGGCATCGACCTCGCCGACTACAAGCGGACGCTCCTGCAACGCTTCGCCAACCCGGCGATCTCCGACGGGCTGCCCCGGCTGTGCCGGCGCGGCTCGACGAAGATGCCGCACCACCTGCTGCCCTCGCTGCACGAGGCGCTGGCCTCCGGCCGCCCGCACCGGCTGCTCACCCTCGGCCTGGCCGGCTGGCTGCGCTATCTCCGGGGCACCGACGAGCGGGGCGGTCCGCTGGTGATCGACGACCCGCACGCGGAGCTGCTGCGGGCCCGCGCCCGCGCCGGCGGCGACGATCCGCGGCCGCTGCTCGACCTGCGGTCGATCTTCGGCGGCCTGGGCGACGACGCGGCGTTCGTCGCCGCCCTGCGCGAGGCGCTCGTCCGCCTCGACCGCGACGGCGTCCGCGCCACCCTCGCCGCCGCGACCGCCGCCCCGTTGCACTGACCCCGCCCACCCGACCCCCGAACGGAGACCTCTGTGCCGACCCTTCCGCCGACGGCCGTCGAGCGGGTGACCCACCTGCTCTGCGACGCCGACGGGAACCTCTTCCCGTCCGAGGAGCCGGCCTTCGACGCGTCCGTCGAGGTGACCAACGCCTTCCTCGCCTCGCTCGGGATCGACCGGCGCTTCACCGCGACCGAGTTGAGGGCGGCCGCCACGGGGATGAACTTCCGGACGACGGCGCGCACCCTGGCCGAGCAGGCGGGGATGCCGGACGTCGACGTCGAGCCGTGGGTCGCCGAGGAGCGCCGGGTGGTCACCGAGCACCTGGGCCACGTGCTGCGCCCGCACCCGCCGACGCAGGACGCCCTGCGCCGCCTGGCCGGCTCCCTGGAGCTCGCCGTCGTCAGCTCCAGCGCGCTCGCCCGGCTGGCCGCCTGCTTCACCGCGACCGGGTTGGTCGAGCTGCTGCCGCCGGCGCGCCGGTTCAGCGCCGAGGACTCGCTGCCCACCCCGACGAGCAAGCCCGACCCGGCCGTCTACCTGCACGCCTGCGCGCAGTTGGGGATCGATCCGGCGCAGGGCCTGGCCGTGGAGGACGCCGTCGCCGGGGTGACCTCGGCGGTCGCGGCCGGCTGCCCCGTCGTCGGCAACGTGCTCTTCGTGCTCCCCGAGGAGCGGGAGCAGCGGGCCGAGGCGCTGCTGGCGGCCGGCGCGCTGACCGTCGTCGGCGACTGGCAGCAGCTCGCCGACCTGCTGCTCCCCCTGCTCGAGCGCCGGGCCGCGGAGGTGGCCCGGTGAACATCGTCTACGTCGCCTTCCGCGGCCACTTCTCCGACAGCCCGCGCGCGCTCTACGAGGAGCTCCTGACCCGCGGCGTCGACGCCACCCACACCTGGCTGTCGGCGCCGCACACGCAGGCCACCTTCCCCGACGACGTCGCGACGGTGACCTTCGGCAGCCCGGAGTCGATCGCCGCGCTGGAGGCCGCCGACCTCGTCGTCTCCAACGACCACATCCCGCTGGACTGGGAGAAGCGCCCCGGCACCACCTACCTGCAGACCTGGCACGGCACGATGCTCAAGCGCATCCACAACGACGTGCTGTGGGCGCCCGAGGGCCGGCTGGCCTACCTGGACCAGGACATCGCCCGCTGGGACCTGCTGCTCTCCCCCAACGCCGTGACCACCGACCGGCTGCGCCGGGCCTTCGGCTTCACCGGGCCCGTCCACGAGACGGGGCTGCCGCGCAACGACCTGCTCACCAGCCCCCGGCGGGACGAGATCCGGGCGCAGGTGCGCGCCGACCTCGGCATCGACGCCGACCAGAAGGTCGTCCTCTACACGCCCACCTGGCGCGACGACCTGGTCTTCGAGGGCGGCGACGGCCGGGACTTCGAGTTCCCGATCGACCTCGACGCGTTCACCGACCGCCTCGGCGAGGACCACGTGCTCCTGCTCCGGCTGCACAACATGGTCATGAGCCGGCTGGAGGTCGTCGAGGGCTCCGTGGTCCGGGACGTGTGCAGCCACCCTGACATCCGGGACCTGTACCTGGCCGCCGACCTCATGGTCACCGACTACTCCTCGACCATGTTCGACTTCGCCATCACCGGCCGGCCGATGGTCTTCTTCACCTACGACCTCGACCGCTACCGCGACCAGCTGCGCGGCTTCTACTTCGACCTCGCCGAGGTGGCGCCGGGACCGCTGGTCGGCACCAGCGAGGAGCTCGTCGCGGCGATCGCCGACATCGACCGGATCAGCGAGCAGTACGCCGGGCGGTACGCCCAATTCCAGGAGACCTTCACCCACCTCGAGGACGGCGCCGCGACCCGGCGGGTCCTCGATCTCGTCCTCCCGACCGCAACCGCGTCCGGGCAGTCCAGCAGCACCGAGGGAGATGATGTCCGTGCGCACCGGTGACCGCGTACTCAACCCCGTCCGGCGGGGAATGGCACCCCTCTCGACGCGCTCAACCGGCCGGCGGTCCGCCACGCCGTCGGTCCAGGTGGTGATCCTCGCCGCCGGCATGGGCACCCGCCTCGGCCGGCAGGACCCCAAGCCGCTGACCCAGCTCCGCGACGGCCGCAGCATCCTGCAGCGCCAGCTCGACGGCCTGCGCGGCGTCCTCGGCGAGGACGTCAGCATCACGGCCGTGGTCGGCTACCGGAGCAAGCGGATCATGAAGGCCGCGCCCGATCTGCTGTTCGCCTACAACCCCGACTTCGCCGTCACGAACACCTCGAAGAGCCTGCTGCGCGGGCTGCGCTCGACCCGCGAGGGCGGCGTCCTGTGGCTCAACGGTGACGTGGTGTTCGATCCGGCGGTGCTCGAGCACGCGCTGCCGACGATCGCCGCCGACCAGAGCTTCGTGTGCGTCGACACCAGCGCCGTCGCCGAGGAGGAGGTCAAGTACACCCTCGACGGCGACGGGTTCGTGGCGGAGCTGTCCAAGACCGTCTCCGGCGGGCTGGGCGAGGCCGTGGGCATCAACTACGTCTCGTCGGCCGACAAGGCGGTGCTGATCGAGCACCTGCGCGCCTGCGGTGACCAGGACTACTTCGAGCGCGGCATCGAGACCGCGATCGCCAGCGAGGGGCTGCGGGTGCGCCCCGTGGACATCTCGGCCTTCCACGCCGTCGAGGTCGACTTCGAGACCGACCTGGCCCGCGCGAACTCGCTGTTCCCGCTGAACACCGTCGCGGACCTCTCCGCCGAGGTCGGCTGAGCCGGGGCCGGCCGGGACCGTCGTCCCGGCCGGCCGCCGACGGGGGTCAGCCGACGATCAGCTGCCGACGACCAGCTCGAGATCGGAGGCGATGTCCCGGAAGTCGTTGGCGGTGTCGAACGCGACGCGCGCCTCGTCGTCGGTCCCGTACAGCAGGAGCAGCGTCGAGTGCATCCGGCCGTCGTCCTCGGCCTGGGGCACGCCCGCCGCGAGCTGCGCCGTCACCACGTCCTCCTGGCTGCCGGTGAGCCCGATGAACCGGTTCGGCAGGTCGCCGTCGAACCGGCCCAGGTACTCCCCGAGCACCTCCGGGGTGTCGACGGCCGGGTCGGTGCTCACGAAGACGACCTGCACCTGCTCGGCGATCTCCGGATCCACGGTGCGCAGCGCCACCGCGACGTCGGCCATGGTGGTCGGGCAGACGTCCGGGCAGTTCGTGTAGCCGAAGAAGAGCAGCGTGGGCTTGCCCGCCGTCTGCGTCCGGAAGTCGAACGGCGCCCCGGTGGTGTCGGTGAGCGAGAAGGTCGGCCGGCGGTAGGGCTCGGCCAGGTCGAAGCCCGCGTAGGTGTCCTCCGGGCCCTGCACCACGGCCGGCGCCTGCGCCGCGTGGTCGTGCCCTCCCCCGGAAGAATGCGCGTCGTCCCCCTCGGTCGTCGACGACCCGCCGCAGGCGGACAGCACCAGCCCGGCCGACAGGAGGAGGGCGGGCAGCGCCGCCCGCCGCCGGGCGATGACCGGGCGGCGGGCGGCACGGCTCGGGAGCATTCGGATCACGAAGACACGGTACGTCGGCCGGCGCGCACCCCGAGGACGACGGCGGCGATCGCCCCCAGCAGCGCGACGATCGCGACGGCCAGCGCGATGCCCGCCGTCGAGTCGTCGTCGGCGTCGGCCTCGGCGGCATCGCTGCCCGCGCCCGCGTTCGAGACGGCGGCACCGTCGTCGCCGCTGTCCGCGGCGCCCAGGGTGAGCACCGGCGACGGCCGCTCGGGCTCCTCGCCGTTCACCGTCGGCTCGATCCAGGCCGACTCGCTGCCGTCGCTGTAGGTCTGCACGCTCGGGAAGGACAGCTCGGTGCTGTCGGGGAACGGGCCGCCCGACAGCGCGAACTCCTGGAACTCACCCGGGGCGATGCCCTCCCCCGTGGCGCGGAACTCCACGACGGAGACGTAGGACGTGATCTCGCGCCCGTGCGACTCGATGGGCTCGGCCAGGTCGGCGGTGGTCAGCGTCGCCTCCCAGCCCGGCGTCGGCTGGTAGCGCAGGGAGGGCATCGCCGCCTCCTCCGGGATCTGGATGCGCAGACCCACCGTGCTCGCGACGTCGCTCTCGTTGGGCACCCGGAAGACCAGCTTCCCGTAGCCGCCGGGAGACGCGTCGGCGGACGAGACGGTGACGTGCGCGGCTGCCGTCGATGCGACGGACACCGACGCGACGAGCGCGAGCAGCGCCGCCGCGAGGACGGCGGTCACCCGGGATCGGGACATGGACATGGATCTCCTGTTCATCGGTGGGAGCGGCACTGTCACCGCACCCGGAGGTCGGTGCTCGCCGTGGCGGCGGAGAACTCGTCGAGGCGGACGGACACGGTCACGGTCCAGGTCCCGGGGCTGGGCACCGGCATGGCCGGGGCGACGTAGTGCCCCGGCCCGGCCGGCTGGAGGGTGACGGCGATGGGGCCGAGGTCCTGGCTCGGCTCGACCAGCGAGACGTCGATGTCGGCGGGTTGGGTGAGCCGGCCCTGGGGGTCGAAGAGGTAGAGGCGCAGCTCGTTCGGGCCGACCGTGCCCGGGTCGACCGACAGCTGCACGCTGCCCGCCTCCCCGGACGTGCCCTGCAACGCGAGCACGACGTCCACCGGCTGGGCGACCGAGGAGCGGGCCGGCGGCGTGCCGACGAGGACGCCGGAGAGCACGAGGATGAGGGCCGCGGCCACCGCCTCGACCAGCATGGAGCGGCGCAGCGACGGCAGGTGGTCCACCGCGTGCTCCGCTTGGGCCCGCTCCCGCGCGCTCGCGGTCTCGTCGCCGTCCCCACCCCCGACCGTCTCGCCGGCCGGCGCGGCGAACGCCTGCGCGGTCACCCGCCGCACGCCGCCCGGCCGGGGCCGACGCACGCCCAGCCGCTGCTGCACCCAGACCCGGGAGACCCCGGCAGCGCCCAGCACCACGAGGACGACGACGATCTTGACCAGCAGCAGGCGGCCGTAGGTGCTGCCGAACAGCGCCGTGGGCGAGGCCACCTCGCGGACCGCCTGGACGACGCCGCTCACCACGAGCGCCACCACGGCGGCGAAGGCGACGCGGGAGAAGCGGGACATCGCCGCGGCCAGCGTGTGCGCGTCCGGGCCCGGGCGCAGCAGCCCGAGCAGCAGGCCGGTCAGGCCCCCGAGCCACACGGCCATCGCGGCCACGTGGACGGCGGCCACCGCGACGGCGAGCACCGGCCAGGAGCCGGCGACCGGGTGGCCGATCGCGGCGGTGGCCACCACGAGGCCGATCGCGAACGTCGCGGCGGCCGCGAGCCGCGGCCCATGCGGCGCCTCGCCGCGGCGCCAGGCCGGTGCCAGCGCAGCCGCCAGGGCCAGGGCGAGGACGGCGCGGACGAGGAGCGACCAGCCGCCGCCGGAGGTGACCGTCGCCGAGATCAGGTCCGGGTCGACCACGTCCGCCAGGCCGGTGCCGGCCGAGTACGGCCCCTGCAGCAGGAAGGTCAGCAGCGCGGCGACCGCGGCGGTCAGCGCGCCTCCGGTCGCGAGACGGCGCAGCGGGCCCGACCGCCAGCCGGCGGGCCAGCACAGCAGCGCCAGCACGGGTATGCCGACGGCGAGCGCGATCCCGCCGTACCCGATCGCCCGCACCACCGGCAGCAGCGCGGCCACGACCGGATCGGCGTCCGCCGTCTCCGCGCTCGCGCCCGCCGGCACCAGCTCCCCCTCCCCCACCACGAAGGAGTAGGCGCCGGAGATCGGATGGGAGTCGCTGGAGATGACCCGGTAGGCGACCAGGTAGCCGCCGTCCTCCATCCCGTCGGGTAGCGGGATGGTGACCACCCGGCCGTCGACCGACGCCTCACCGCCGTCCACCTCCTGGCCGTCGGCGGTGCTGACCCGCGCGTAACCGGCCCCGAGGGAGACGCCCTCGCTGAACTCCAGCGTCACCGCGTCGGGTGCGTCGTCCAGCCGCGCGCCCTCGGCGGGGTCGGTGGAGACGAGCGTGGCGTGCGCGGCCGCGGGGGCGGCCGCGACCACGCCCGCCCCGAGCCAGCCCACGAGCGCGACCAGGAAGACCAGGACCGTGCGCAGCGGCAGCAGCCTGGTCACGCGACGACCCGCCGGCCCACGGCGTGCGCCGACCGCTGCCGGCGGCTCCGCCAGGCCGTCGTCGCCACCAGGACCACCCCGCCGAGCAGCAGGAGGTGGGCGGCCGCCCGTTCCAGGTGCACGTGCCCCGCCGCGAGGTCGGCGGCGGTCACCCAGACCAGGACGACGCTCAGCGTGCCCAGGAAGGGCAGGGCGCCCGCCGCGAGCCGCGGCAACGCCGCCACGGCGAGGAACGAGGCGCCCACGGCGATGTTCCAGGCGCCCGTCTCGTGCGCCATGTGCATCGGCGCGCTCATCGCGCCGGCGCCGGTGACGAGCAGCGGCCAGGCCAACCCCGTCTGGGCCACCCCGATGGCCAGCAACGCGAAGCGCAGGCCCGTCTCCACCAGCCGGGCCCGGGCGGCCGCAGCCGCTCCCGGCAGCTCCCGCGGCAGCGCCCCCAGGACGACCGCGGTCAGGTCGGGCACGACAGGGGCGGTGGCGAGCCGTGCCCGCCGGGTCACCGCGGCGGCGTCGGCCGCCCAGGAGGCGCAGGCGGAACAGCCGGAGAGGTGCTCGTCGAGCGCGCGGCCGGGCAGCCCGAGGGGCTCGTCGTCGAGGCGGGCGGAGACCGCTTCGCGGAACGGCTGGCAGGACATGTCCTACTGGTCGTCGGCGGCCTCTCGGAAGTTCCCGCGATCCCGGTCACAATCTCGGGGTCGGGAGGGCGACCGACCGCCGCCTCCGCCCGCCGGACCGGGAGGATGGAGGAATGGACGACCTCGCCCGCATCACCGCCGACGCAGCCGCGGGCGACCCGCTGGCCGCAGCGGCGCTCGTGCGGGCGACGCAGTCCGACGTCTGGCGGCTGTGCGCCGCCCTCGGCGACCCCGGTTCGGCCGACGACCTGGCCCAGGAGACCTACCTGCGCGCCTTCCAGTCGCTGCACCGCTTCGAGGGCCGGTCCTCGGTGCGCACCTGGCTGCTGTCCATCGCCCGCCGGGTCTGCGCCGACGCCGTGCGGCGCCGGCGTCGCCGCCGGCTCGTGCTGGTCGGTGACGACGACGCGCTGGCCGCGGTGCCCGGCGCCGGAGGTGCCGACCCCACCGGTGAGGGCGCCGCGGTGGCCGATCTCCTGGGCCGGCTCGACCCGGAGCGGCGTGAGGCCTTCGCGCTCACCCAGCTGCTGGGGCTGTCCTACGCGGAGGCAGCCGAGGTCGCGGGCTGCGCCGTCGGCACGATCCGCTCGCGCGTGGCGCGCGGCCGGGCAGAACTCGTCGCGGCCCTCCGCGGGACGGCGGACGGGCACGACGGCGACGTCGCTCACAGCTGACGTCCGGTCGGCGATCGCAGCCTATGCTCCCCGACGGTCGTGTCACCGTCACGTGCGGCGGCCCCCGCGGATCGATCGAGACGGAGCCACCGCGTGCCCTTCAGCTTCAGCCCCAAGGACTCGAGCTTCTACCCGCTGTTCGCCGCCTCGGCGGACAACCTGGTGACCGCCACCGAGGTCCTCGGCGAGTTCATCCACGACCACGCGCGCCGCGCCGAGCTGGCCGTGAAGCTGCGCGACCTCGAGCACGTCGGCGACCAGGCGACGCACGCGATCTTCCGCGCGCTCAACACGAGCTTCGTGACGCCGTTCGACCGGGACGACATCTACAACCTGGCCAGCTACCTCGACGACGTCATGGACGCCATCGAGGCGGCCGCCGACCTGGTGATCCTCACCGGGCTGGGCACGCTGCCCGCGGAGATGGCCCAGCAGGCCTCCTTGCTGCAGCGCTGCGCGCAGACGACCGCCGAGGCGATGCCGCGGCTGAAGACGCTCAAGGACCTCTCCGACTATTGGATCGAGGTCAACCGGCTGGAGAACGAGGCCGACAAGCTCTACCGCCGGCTGCTCTCCCGGCTCTACAGCGGTGAGTTCGACGCGCTGGAGATCCTCAAGCTGAAGGAGGTCGCCGACCAGCTCGAGGAGGCGGCCGACCACTTCGAGCACGTGGCCAACGTGGTCGAGACGATCGCCGTCAAGGAGTCCTAGAGCCCGTGGACGCGGCGTTCATCGGCCTCGTCGTCATCATCGTGGTGGCGCTGGTCTTCGACTACACCAACGGCTTCCACGACGCGGCCAACGCCATCGCCGTCGCCGTCTCCACCAAGGCGCTCACCCCGCGGGTGGCCCTGGCGCTCGCGGCGGTCATGAACCTGATCGGCGCGCTGCTGTCCACCGAGGTCGCCAAGACCGTCGGCGCCGGCATCATCGACCCGCCCGAGGGCAGCGGCGGGCTCGAGATCGTCTTCGCCGCCCTGATCGGCGCCATCACCTGGAACATGATCACCTGGTGGTACGGGCTGCCGTCGTCCTCCTCGCACGCGCTCATCGGCGGGCTCGTGGGCGCAGCGCTCGCGGCGGCCCACTCCGTGCAGTGGATGGGCGTGTTCGAGAAGGTCCTCATCCCGATGGTGGTCTCGCCGCTGGTCGGGTTCGGCCTGGGCTACCTGTTCATGCTGGCGCTGCTGTGGACGTTCCGGAAGGCGACGGTCAGCAAGGCCAACCGCAACTTCCGCTACGCGCAGATCGTGAGCTCCGCGACGATGGCCCTGGGCCACGGCATGCAGGACGCGCAGAAGACGATGGGCATCATCACCCTGGCGCTGTTCACCGCCGGCGAGATCGACGACTTCGAGGTCCCGTTCTGGGTGGTGCTGGCCGCCGCCGCGGCGATCAGCGCGGGGACGTACGCGGGTGGCTTCCGGATCATGCGGACCATGGGCCGGCGGATCATCCAGCTCACCCCGGCCGGCGGGTTCGCCGCCCAGACGGTGGCCTCCAGCGTCATGGTGACCACCGCGACGGTCTTCGCCGTCCCGGTGTCGACGACGCACATCACGACCACCTCGATCATGGGCGTGGGCTCGACCCGGCGGCTGTCGGCGGTGCGCTGGGGCGTGGCCGGGAACATCGTCGTGGCCTGGGTGGTCACCCTGCCGGCGGCCGCCGCGGTGGCCGCCGTGGCGTTCTTCCTCACCGACCTCGCCGTCGGCTGAGACCGGCCGTCCCACTGGGTGGGCGGCCACATTGACCACTAAGTCCACCGATCTGGTAGATATATCGCCGTGACGCGGACGCCGACGACGCTGCTCCTGGTGAGCCGCCTGCACGTCGATCTCCTGCGCGTCTGCGCCGCCGCCTGTCCGGGCCGCTGACCCCGCGCCGTTCGCGGCGCCGCTCGTCTCGCCCCTTCCTCTCCCGCGGGCCCTCGCGCGCCCGCGCCCCTGAGACCGGAGTCAGTCCCCCGTGAAGACCTTCGTCCTGCTCGCCCTCGTCGGCCTGGGCGCCCAACTCGTCGACGGCAGCCTCGGCATGGCCTACGGCGTCACCTCGACGACGCTGCTGCTGGCCATCGGCACCAACCCGGCCCTCGCCTCGGCCACCATCCACCTCGCGGAGATCGGGACGACGCTCGCGTCGGGCCTCTCCCACTGGAAGTTCGGCAACGTCGACTGGAAGGTCGTCGCCAAGATCGGCCTGCCGGGCGCGATCGGCGCGTTCGCCGGCGCGACGTTCCTGTCGAACCTGCCGACCGAGGTCGCGGCGCCCGTCATGTCGCTGATCCTCGTGTCGCTGGGCGTCTACCTGCTCGTGCGGTTCTCGCTGCGCGGCCTCGACCGGCGCAACCTCGGCAAGCCGGTCCGCAAACGGTTCCTCGGCCCGCTCGGCCTGGTCGCAGGCTTCGTCGACGCCACCGGCGGCGGTGGCTGGGGGCCGGTGGGCACGCCCGCGCTGCTCGCCAGCGGCCGGATGGAGCCCCGCAAGGTCATCGGCTCCATCGACACCTCCGAGTTCCTCGTGGCGCTGGCCGCCTCGCTCGGCTTCCTGGTCGCGCTCGGGTCCCAGGGCATCAACTTCGCCTGGGTCGCCGTGCTGCTCGGCGGCGGTCTGGTGGCCGCCCCGATCGCGGCCTGGCTGGTGCGGCACATCCCGCCGCGGATGCTCGGGTCGATGGTGGGCGGCATCATCGTGCTCACCAACACCCGGACGCTGCTCAAGAGCGACTGGATCGGCGCGGAGGACGGCACGCGCTACGGCGTCTACGCGGTGATCTGCGTGGTCTGGGCGGCCGCCGTCGTCTGGTCCTTCCGCGAGTACCGCAAGGACCGCGCGCTGGAGTCGGCCGACGTCCTCACTCCCCAGCCCTCGCCCGTCGGGATCAGGTGACCTGACCATCGGGCGTCCTCCCTCACCGCAGACCACGAGGGAGGACGCCGCACGATCAGGTCACCTGATCATCGACGACGCGAACAGGGGTCAGACGGCGCGGCGGTGCAGCTGCGGGACCTGCGGCAGCGGCGTCGAGCGCGCCGCCGCGAGCACCATCTGCGGCGAGCTGGGCAACCCCCGCCGGGTGCACAGCCGCAATGCGCGGGCCCCGGTCAGCACGTCGGTCTCCGGGGGGACGACGAGCAGGTCGGCGCGCTGGTTGCCGCCCTGCCAGGTCAGGCAGACCACCATCGGATCCATGCTGCGGAAGCCACCGGTGCGGACCACGCGGCCGGAGACGACCAGCTTGCGCGCGGCCGGCTGCCAGGCGTCCAGCGAGTAGGTGAACCGCTCGATCCGCACGCCGCGCCGGTCGAGCTCGGCGACCAGCTCCGGCAGCTCCACCTGCAGGTCGCGGCTGCGCGGGAACCAAGCGCCGTCGAAGGCCGAGCTCCCGTCACCCGCGCCGTCCCGCAGGCTGACCCGCACGTCGATGCCGCCCCGGAAGCCGTTCTCCACCGGAGCCGTACGGGTGATCGTGGTCATGCGCTCGGCCGCCTCTCCTGCTCTCGCCCTGCGGAGCCCGGACCTACGGCTCCGAGACGAACGTAGGTGGCGCACCGCGCGCCCCCCGGCGCGCGCGTGACGGGCGTGGCGAGCCGCCACGGCCCGCCATCACCCGTCGTGATCCCCCGAGCACTCCCCTGCCCCGGAATCCTGCTTCTCCGCGGAAAAGCAGCCTGCTTCTCCGCGGAAAGGCAGGCGGGGGGTCAGGGCTTGGGCTTGCGGTTCTTGGCCTTGCCGCGCTCGGTCTGGTCGAGCACCACCTTGCGGATCCGCACGGTCGCCGGCGTCACCTCGACGCACTCGTCCTCGGCGCAGAACTCCAGCGCCTGCTCCAGGTTGAGGATCCGCGGCGGGATCAGCCGCTCGAGCTCCTCGGAGGTGGACTTGCGCATGTTGGTGAGCTTCTTCTCCTTGGTGATGTTCACGTCCATGTCGTCCGGACGGGAGTTCTCACCGACGATCATGCCCTCGTAGACCTCGGTGCCCGGCTCGACCATGAGCGAGCCGCGCTCCTGCAGCGAGAACATCGAGTACGTCGTCGCGACGCCCTGGCGGTCGGCCACCAGCGAGCCGGTGGGCCGGGCGCGCATGTCGCCCATCCACGGCTCGTAGCCCTCGAGGTTGTGGTTGAGGACGCCGGTGCCGCGGGTCTCGGTGAGGAACTCTGTGCGGAACCCGATCAGGCCGCGGGACGGGACGATGTACTCCATCCGCGCCCAGCCGGTGTCGTGGTGCACCAGGTTCTCGAGCCGGGCCCGGCGGACGGCGAGGGCCTGGGTCAGGGTGCCGACGTACTCGCCCGGGGTGTCGATCGTGACGCGCTCGACCGGCTCGTGCAGCTTGCCGTCGATCTCCTTGGTGACGACGGTCGGGCGGCCCACGGTGAGCTCGAACTCCTCGCGGCGCAGCTGCTCGACGAGGATGGCCAGCGCGAGCTCGCCGCGGCCCTGCATCTCCCAGGTGTCGGGACGGTCGGTGGGCAGCATCCGCACGCTGACGTTGCCGACCAGCTCCTGGTCGAGGCGGTTCTTGATCAGCCGGGCGGTCAGCTTCTTGCCCGACCTGCCGGCCAGCGGCGAGGTGTTGATCCCGATGGTGATGGAGATCGACGGCTCGTCGACGACCAGCGGCGGCAGCGGGCGCGGGTCGTTCGGGTCGGCGAGGGTGTCGCCGATCATGATGTCCTCGATGCCGGCGATGGCCACCAGCTCACCGGGGCCGGCGCTGGCGGCGGGCGTGCGGGTGAGGCCCTCGGTGACCAGCAGCTCGGTGATCTTGACGTTCTTGATGCTGCCGTCGACCTTGCACCACGCGACCTGCTGGCCGCTCTTCATCTCACCGGAGTGGATGCGCAGCAGCGCGAGCCGGCCGAGGTAGGGCGACGCGTCGAGGTTGGTGACCTGCGCGCGCAGCGGCTCCTCGGCGTCGTAGACCGGGGCGGGGATGGTGTCGAGCAGCGTGGTGACCAGCGGACCGAGGTCGTCGTTGTCGGGCTCGGAGCCGTTCTCGGGGCGGGTCAGCGACGCCTTCCCGGCGCGGCCGCTGCAGTAGACGATCGGGAACTCGAGGGCATCGGCGTCCAGGCCGGCGTCCTCCATGAGCTCCATGAACAGCTCGTAGCACTCGTCGACGACCTCGGCGATGCGCGCATCGGAGCGGTCGGTCTTGTTCACCGCGAGGATGACCGGCATCCCCTTGCCCAGCGCCTTGCGCAGCACGAAACGGGTCTGCGGCAGCGGGCCCTCGGAGGAGTCCACGAGCAGGACGACGCCGTCGACCATCGACAGGCCGCGCTCGACCTCACCGCCGAAGTCGGCGTGCCCGGGGGTGTCGACGATGTTGACGACGACGGGGTTGCCGTTGCCGTCGGCCAGCCGGATCGCGGTGTTCTTGGCCAGGATGGTGATGCCGCGCTCGCGCTCGAGGTCCATCGAGTCCATGACGCGGTCCTGCGTGGTGTCGGCGTCGGTGCCCTCGCCCTTGGCGCGCCCGAGCGCACCGGCCTGGCGGAGGAGGGCGTCGACCAGGGTCGTCTTGCCGTGGTCGACGTGAGCGATGATCGCCACGTTGCGCAGGTCGTCGCGAGTGGGCATGCGGAGAGGCACCTCAGAGGGTTTCGGGGAGCCGAGCGACGTCCAGCGCGCGGCATCTCGTCCAACGGCCGCCGGCGCGGCGACCGTCCGACTCTACGCGCTCAGCGGGCGACGGCGTCGTCGGTCGGCCCGTCTGCCACCCCGAACGTCACCCCTGCCGCGGTCAGCGTGACCAGGCTCACGGCGAGCCAGGCCGACATCCCGACCCCGATGGCCAGGACGTGGGCGAGCACGAAGGCCGCGACGTAGAGGCCCGCGAGGGCGACGGCGGTGGCCGCACCGCGACGGCGCAGCCACAGCACCCCCGCCGCGACGCCGGCGCCGGCGAACACCGCGCCGCCCAGCGCCCGGATCCCGGTGCCCTGGGCGATGCCGAACCCTGCGGCCAGCCCCACGGCGACCAGGAGGGCGGAGGGGAACCGGGTGCGGGTCAGCGAGGCTGTCGACATGTCGACCAGTCTCCCCGACGCGGCGCGGCGTTGATCAGGTTCCCTGATCGTGACGCCTCCCCCCTCGCGGTGGGCGGTGAGGGAGGAGGCGCTACGACGAGGGAGGACGACGCGAGAGGCCCCGGACGGCGGTGCGTCCGGGGCCTCTCGTGACGTGCTGTGCGGGTCAGGCCTGCTCGCGGAGCACGGCCTCGATCTCGAGCTCGATGCTGATCTTGTCGCCGACGACGACGCCACCACCCTCGATCGGCATGTCGATGTCGACGCCGAAGTCACGACGGTTGATGACCGACTTGGCGCTGAAGCCGGCGCGGGTGCCGCCGTAGGCGTCCGGGCCGAAGCCGTTGATCTCCAGCTCGAGGGTCACCGGCTTGGTGATGCCCTTGAGGGTGAGCTCGCCCTCGACGAACCAGTCCTCGCCGCGGGCGACGACGCCCGTGGAACGGAACGTCATCTCGGTGTGGTTGCCGACGTCGAAGAAGTCGGCGGAGCGGATGTGGGCGTCGCGCTGCTCCTGGCGGGTGTCGATCGAGTCCATGTCGATGGTGGCGGTGACCGACGACTGCGACGGGTCGGCGGCGGTGACGATGACGCCGGAGAAGTTGCGGAAGTAGCCGCGGACCTTGCTCACCATCATGTGGCGGACGGAGAAGCCGACGGTCGAGTGGGCGGCGTCGATGTCCCAGGTGCCGACGACGTAGCCGGGGATCTGGCGGAGCGTGCTGGTCGTGCTGGTCATGGGGTCCTCCGGGGTGGTAGTTGAGCGTTTGACCTTCTGCCGGACCGTAGCGTAGTTGAAAGCAGAACTATTCCGCCAGTAGGATGAAAAAATGTCCGCGCACGTCAGGCCCACGTCCCCGCCCGCCCCGGTCGCCGAACCGCGCTGGCTGGACGCCGAGGAGCAGAAGGCCTGGCGCGCGTGGCTCTACAGCGCCCAGCTGCTCATGGATCGGCTCGATCGTGAGCTCACCCACGCCACCGGCATCTCGCACGCGTACTACGAGATCCTGGTCGCGCTCTCCGAGGCGCCCGAGCGCCGGATGCGGATGAGCGAGCTCGCCGACAGGTGCCTCTCCTCCCGCAGCCGCCTGTCGCACGCGGTGTCCCGCCTGCAGGAGCGCGGCTGGGTCCGCCGGGAGGTGTGCGCCGAGGACGGTCGCGGCCAGCTCGCGGTGCTCACCGACGCCGGCTTCGCCGCCCTGGAGGCCGCCGCGCCGGTGCACGTCGAAGGCGTGCGCACCCACCTGTTCGACCAGCTCACCCCCGAGCAGGTGCAGAACATGCGCGACGTCGGCGAGACGCTCCTGCGCCACCTCGGCCCGAGGTGACCGTCAGGTCCTGACGGTCCCGGCGACCCGCCCGAGCTCCCGCGCGACGGCCGTCGACAGGTAGCCCCTGCGCAAGGTCGCATCCCTGATCCGGGCGGTCCGCTCGGCCAGGTGCTCCGCGGCCCGGCGGGCGACGTCGTCCGCGCGCGGGTCCCCCGCCGCGGCGAGCACCCGGTGGACGTCGACGAGCACGCGGCCCGGTTCGACGGCGCCCGGCTCGACGGCCAGGTCCAGCCCGGCCAGCACCTCCTCCACCACCTCGAGCGCCTCGCGGAGCCAGCCCTCGCCGAGCAGCGCGACCGCGAGCACCGACAGGCACTCCAGCCGATCGGGCGGGACGTCGAGCTCGGCGAGCCGGACCGCCGTCGCCCGCAGCAGCGGCACGGCCGCCGGGTCACCCG
>NZ_LWUA01000007.1 GCF_005222955.1 Blastococcus sp. CCUG 61487
CGGGACGGGGTGCGGGCGCCCGCTGCGACCGGGGCTCCCCCGCCCCGCGCTGGGCCGCGCGCTGCCCTGACGCGACGACCCGCAGCGGCGGGCGCCACGGCGCCAGCACCGACTCGTCGAACTCCACCACGGCCCGCGCCACACTGCCCACGACTACTCCTCCCGACCGTTCCGGCATCCCGGCTCGCACGTCGATCTGTCCGAACGCCTGTTCGAATCGAACGTCTGTGCGATGTCTACCGGACAGGTCCGACAGAAGCCACCCGACACGACAGAATCTTCGAACACCTGTTTGAAGAATCGCCCGATCGCCGCTACGGTTCTGGCGAGAAGACGAGCACGGCTGCACCGGCAGCTCGCGAGGAGGAGACGTGGCGGACACGAGCGGGACGTCGAAGAGCCGGCGCACACGTAGCGCGTCGACGGAGACGGACGGCGACGGCGGCACCGCGTCGGTGCGCTCCTTCCCCGACCGCAGCGCGGACGGCGACGGCCTGACGCAGCGGCAGCGCAGGGTGCTCGAGGTGATCCGCGACTCCATCGAACGCCGCGGCTACCCGCCCTCGGTCCGCGAGATCGGCGAGGCCGTCGGCCTGTCCTCCGCGTCGTCCGTGGCCCACCAGCTGTCGGTGCTCCAGAAGAAGGGCTGGCTGCGGCGCGATCCCAACCGGCCACGCGCGCTCGACGTCCGGCTCCCCGGCGACACCGCGCGCAGCGGCGCACCGCTCGGCGGACCGGCGACCGGCACCGACGAGCCGGCCGCGGCGCCCACGTACGTCCCGCTGGTCGGCCGGATCGCCGCCGGCGGGCCGGTTCTCGCCGAGCAGGCGGTGGAGGACGTCTTCCCTCTCCCCCGCGAACTCGTCGGCGAGGGAACCCTGTTCATGCTCAAGGTCGTCGGCGACTCGATGATCGAGGCGGCGATCTGCGACGGCGACTGGGTGGTCGTGCGCCAGCAGCCCACCGCGGAGAACGGCGAGATCGTCGCGGCCATGATCGACGGCGAGGCGACGGTCAAGACGTACAAGCGGCGCGACGGGCACGTGTGGCTGCTGCCGCACAACCCGGCGTTCGAGCCGATCCCCGGCGACGACGCCACGGTGCTCGGTCGCGTGGTCTCGGTGCTGCGCCGGGTCTGACCGCGGACTAGCGCCGGCGCAGCAGCAGGGCGCCTATCCAGATCACCGCGCCGGCCACGGCCGCGGCGATGACAGCCGTGCTGATCGTCGCCGCGGCCGAGTCGGTCAGCTCGGAGAGCGTGGGAACCGGCCCGCTCTCGTCCGTGTCGTCCGCGGCGGCAGAGCCGGCCGGAACGGAGTCGGTCGAGGCGGAGTCGTCCGGCACGGCCACCTCGACCACGTCGCTCGGCACCCCCTCGCTGGCGACGACGAGCCGGTCGCCGTCCGCGGTGAAGCTGATCGCCTCCCCCTGCGGTGACGGCGGCAGCGCCACCCGCACCGGCGTCCCGGCCAGCGCACCCACGACGTCGGAGCCGGTCAGCGGCCAGACGTACGCGTCGGTGTAGGTGCGCAGCGCCAGCGCCCGACCGTCCGGGGCGACCGCACCTCCCGTGATCAGCAGCTGGCCCGCGCGCCCGACCGGCCCGCCAGCAGTGCCCGTCAGGGTCATGTTGACGGTGGCCACCCGCTCCATCGGCACGGTTGCGTCGACGGACAGCGGGCCGCGGGGCCGGTACACACCGCTGGAGCCGAGGACCTCCTTGGTGACGATGTACGGAGTGCCGTCGGGGGCCAGGAGCAGCGCCTCGGCGTCGTGCGCACCGTCGGGATAGGTCAGCCGGTGGACCTCGGCGCTGTCGTCGGGGCGCAGGGCGATGAGGGCCACGGTCTCCCGCACCGAGTTGTTGTCGCCGATGTCGGCCAGCCACAGGGTTCCGTCGGCGCCCAGCGCGAGGTCCTCGGGGTCGTAGGGATCGACCGCGGCGGTCCGCGTCTCGACGACCCGGCAGTCGGTGTCGAGCAGGGAGACGCTCACCTGCTCGCCGCCGTCGTTCATGACGACCATCCGGACGCCGAGATCGACCAGGCCCGAGATCTCCGCCAGCGCGGGATCGGTGACCTGGCAGCGCACGAACGACTCGGGCGCCGGCGCGCCGGCCTCCTCCGCCGCCGCGCTCGGAGCGGCGACGAGCGGGACCGCGCACCCCAGCAGCAGCGCCGCGCCGAGCCGTGCGAACGCGAGGGGGCGCCGGACGCTAGGCGGGCTGTCGGCCTGCACGGGCACCGGCCCAGCGTGACAGGACCACGGCGTCGACCGCGTGGACCACGCCCAGCAGGAGCAGCCCGACGGCCGCTCCCACGACGGCGTCGGTGACCCAGTGGAAGTTCAGCGAGATCATCGACAGCCCCGTGACCACCGGGCCGACGACCGCCAACCACCAGAAGGTCCGCTGCACCCGCGCGGGCAGGCCGTAGGCGACCGCCTGCCAGCGGGCCACGCCCCACATGAGCACGGCGTTCGCCACGTGGCCGGAGGGGAACGACCGGCCGTCGTCGTGCCAGAAGTAGGAACCCGGGAACCGGGGCGCGGTCCGGCCGAGCCCGTGCTTGAGGGCGTACACGACCGCGGTGAGCAGCACGAGGGCCAGGAGCACGCGCAGGATCGGGAGCACCGTCCGCCGGGTCCAGGCGAGATAGCCGACCAGACCGGCCAGGACGACCAGGATCGTGACGCGTCCGCCGACCTGCGTGAGGACCCAGACGAGCGGATAGGCCGACGAGTCGGCCAGCCCCCACTCCTGGACCACGTCGGAGACGCGCAGGTCCAGGCGTTCGGTGATGCCGAGCGTGAGCAGATCGGCGGTGACCAGGCACCCGACGAGCAGGGCCAGGACCATCGCCCACCACGACGGCCGTCCGACCGGCATCCCGCGGGTCCTCTCCCCGGGGCCGGCGTCGCGCACCACGCCGCTCGTCACCGGCTCACCGTACCGGCCCGTGACCGGTCCGTGACCTGGACGAGCCGGAGCGGCGCGCGACGATCAGCCGACAGGTGCCGCGAACTCCTCCAGCGCTGCAGCCAGCGCGCCGTCGACCCGGGCGGTCAGCCGGGTGCCGGCGGCCTCGTGCTCCTCGGTGAGCACCTCGCCGTCCCGGTGGATGCGGTTGACCAGGTCGCCGCGGTCGTAGGGCACGAGCACGTCGACGTCGACGTCGGGGTGCGGCAGCCGCTCCGCGATCAGCTCGCGGAGCTGCTCGATGCCGTGCCCGGTCCGCGCCGACACCCAGACCGCGCCCGGCAGTGCCTGGCGCAGGGTGAGGATCGACTCCTCGTCCATCGCGTCGACCTTGTTGACGACGATCACCTCGGGCACCGCGGAGGCGTCGATCTCCTCCAGCACGACGTGCACCGCGCTGATCTGGCCGAGCGGATCGGGGTCGGAGCCGTCGACCACGTGCAGCAGCAGGTCCGCGGCGGCGACCTCCTCCAACGTCGAGCGGAACGCGTCCACCAGCTGGTGTGGCAGGTGCCGCACGAACCCGACCGTGTCGGTGAGCGTGAACTCCCGGCCGTCGGGGCCGGTGGCCCGGCGCACCGTCGGGTCGAGGGTGGCGAACAGGGCGTCCTCGACGAGCACCCCGGCGCCGGTCAGCCGGTTGAGCAGGCTCGACTTGCCGGCGTTGGTGTAGCCGGCGATCGCCACGCTCGGCGTCGCGTTGCGGTCGCGGCTGCCCCGCTGCGTGGCCCGGACCGTCGCCATCCCGGCGATCTCCCGCCGCAGCTTGCTCACCCGGGACCGGATGCGCCGCCGGTCGGTCTCGATCTTGGTCTCACCGGGGCCGCGGGTACCGATCCCGCCACCGCCGGCCACCCGGCCACCGGCCTGCCGTGACATCGACTCACCCCAGCCGCGCAGCCGGGGCAGCATGTACTGCATCTGCGCCAGCTCGACCTGGGCCTTGCCCTCCCGGCTGGTCGCGTGCTGGGCGAAGATGTCGAGGATCAGCGCGGTCCGGTCGACCACCTTGACCTTGAGCACCTTCTCCAGCTGGTTGAGCTGGCCCGGGGTCAGCTCGCCGTCGCAGATCACGGTGTCCGCGCCGGTCGCGGCGACGATGTCGCGGATCTCGGCGGCCTTGCCCGAACCGACGTACGTGGCGGCGTCGGGCTTGTCCCGCCGCTGGCTGACCGCCTCCAGCACCTGCGAGCCGGCGGTCTCGGCCAGGGCGGCGAGCTCGGCCAGCGAGCGGTCGGCGTCGGCCTGGGTGCCCTCGGTCCACACGCCGACGAGGACCACGCGCTCCAGGCGCAGCTGCCGGTACTCGACCTCGGTGACGTCGGCGAGCTCGGTGGACAGTCCCGCCACGCGGCGCAGTGCGCCGCGGGCCTCGAGGTCGTAGGAGCCGGTGGTGTCGTCGAGCTCGTCCCGGCGCGCCGCAGCGGTGGGGCGCGGCTGGTCGTCGAGCGGCGGGTGCTCGGGGGCGGTGGTCATCGGGTCCAGCGTGGCACGGCCGGTCGCGGCCGTCATGCGAGTTGTCATCCCCCCGTGCAACACCTCACGCCTCCGGATGCATCCCGAGGTACAGCGACCACGGCTCGGCCGCGGGGTCCTGCGGCCGCCGGGCGAACTCGTCGAGCAGCCCGTGCAGCCGGTCGCGGAACTCCTGCAGGTCGGCCGGAGCCAGCCGCAGGCCCAGGCGCGAGCTCGACAGCCGCTGCTCCCCCACGGCGGACACCTCCTCCAGGAAGGCCGCGAGCAGCGGGTCCCTGGCCGGTGGCGGCCGGTCGTCGAGGTCCATCAGCCAGCTCTTGCCGGTCGCCAGGTAGGGCACCTCGCGGGAGCCGCGGGTGCCCCGCCTGGGCGGCTGGGCGGCCAGGAAGCCGGTGTCGGCGAGGGTGCGCACGTGGTGCAGCACGGTGGCCGGGTTGCGCCCGAGCCGCTGGGCGAGCTCCTTGTTGGTCAGCGCCTCCGCGGAGCACAGCCGCAGGATCCGCAGCCGGACGGCGGAGGCCAGGGCGCGGGCCTCCGCGTCGGTGGCGCGGCGCCGCTCGCCCCGGATCCGCGGGCCGGCCTCCTCCGTCACGCAGCTCACCCTAGGCGACGCACGCTCAGTGATTGACTTTTCCCAATCACTACCTGGACGCTGCTCCGGTGACGACCGCGCACCCGAGCCTGTGGCGCCACCACGACTTCCGGCAGCTGTGGGCGGCGGAATCGGTGAGCCAGGTGGGCACGCAGATCACCCTGCTCGCCCTGCCCGTCCTGGCCGTCGGCGTGCTGCACGCGACACCGCTGGAGATGGGCGTCCTCGTCGCGCTGGAGACGGCCGCCTTCCTCGTGATCGGGCTGCCCGCCGGTGCGTGGGTGGACCGCTGGCGCCGCAAGCGGGTGCTCATGGTCAACGACCTGGTCCGGGCCGCGGCGCTGGCCTCGCTCCCGATCGCCCACCTCCTCGACCTGCTCGCGCTGCCGCAGCTGTTCGTGGTCGCCGCGGTCACCGGCACCGCCACCGTCTTCTTCGACGTGGCGTACCAGAGCTACCTGCCCACGCTGGTCGCCCGTGACCAGATCGTCGACGGCAACGGCAAGCTCGAGGCCAGCCGCGCGGTCGCCCAGGTCGCCGGCCCGGGCATCACCGGCGTCCTGCTGCGGTTCCTGGGCCCTCCCCTGCTCATCGCTGCGAACGCCGTCACCTTCCTGCTCTCGGCGTTCTTCATCACCCGGATCCGGCACGTCGACGAGGTGCCCGACCCCTCGACCCGGCGCGGGCTGCGTGCCGAGATCGCCGAGGGGCTCTCCTTCGTCCTCCGCCACCCGCTGCTCCGGCGGATCGTCGCGTGCACCGGCACCGCCAACCTCTTCACGTCCATGTCGGGCGCGCTGCTGGTGCTCTTCGCGCTGCGGACGCTGGGCATCGACGAGAGCGCCCTGGGCCTCGTGCTGTCCGCGGGTGCCGCGGGCGGGTTGGTCGGCGCGGTGACCGCGGCCCGCTTCGCCGCGCTCGTCGGCGAGGGCCGCGCCATCCCGCTCACCGCCCTGCTCATGCTGCCCTTCGCGGCGCTCACGCCGCTGGCCGCCGCCGTGGAGCCCGCCGAGCCGCTGCTCGTCCTCGGCATGTTCGGGTTCAGCTGGGCGGTCGTCGCCTACAACGTCGTCCAGGTCAGCTTCCGGCAGCGCCTGTGCCCGCCCGCGCTGCTGGGCCGGATGAACGCCTCGGTCCGCTTCCTCGTCTTCGGCACCATGCCGCTGGGCGGGCTGCTGGGCGGCGTCCTCGGCACCTGGATCGGCGTGCTGCCCACCCTCTGGGTCGGGGTGGCCGGGCAGGCGCTGGCCGTCGTCTGGGTCGTCACCGGTCCGCTGCTCGGCATGCGGGAGCTGCCCGACGAGTGGGACGCCGGTGCGGTCCCCACCCAGCTCCCGACGGCCGCCGGCTCCCACGGGTGACCGCCGTACCGGCCGGGTAGGGGCGGACGACGCACCACACGAGGAGGCCCCCCGATGAGCGACAGCGGATCCGGCAAGCTCGGCGCCTACGACGAACTCGACGACCCGGGCCGCGACCCGGCGGGGCTCGACCCGCCCCGCAACCCCTTCGGCGGCGCCGACCAGGACACCGGGCGCGGCGCCCCGCGCGGCACCGGCAACGTCGGGCCCGGCGACAAGCCCGAGGCCCCGACCGACGACCCGGAGAGCCGGGCCGACACCCCCGACCGGCCTTAGCTCAGGCCGCGAGCCACTCCCGGGCCAGGGCACCTGTCGACACCAGGACGGCCGGGCCGGTGAGCACCGTCGTCCGGGCGTCGATCCGCACCGACAGGCGGCCCCCGGGGACGTCGACGACGACGGTTCCCTCCCGGCGCCCCTCGGCGACGAGCGCGGCGTAGGCCGCGGCGCAGGCGCCCGTTCCGCAGGAGCGGGTCTCCCCCACGCCCCGCTCGAACACCCGCAGCCGGATGTGCGCGCCGGGCTCGAGGACGTTGATCAGCTCGACGTTCACGCCGTCGGGGAAGAGCTCCTCGTCGACCCGCGGCTTCGCGGTGAGGTCCAGCGTGTCGACGTCGACGTCGGTGAGCGCGGCGAGGTGCGGGTTGCCCATCGACACCGCGAGCCCCGGGAACGTGCGGCCGCCGAGCTCCGCGGCGCCCCGGCCGAACTCCCGCGCGGGACCCATGTCCACCCAGTAGCCGCCCTCGGGGGCGGCGCCCACCCGTCGGGGGCCGCCGCGGGTGCCGACCAGGAGCCCGTCGGTGCAGGCCGCGCGGTCGACGAGCCCCTCCTCGACCAGCGCGTGCAGGAACAGCCGGATGCCGTTGCCGCACATCTCGGCGTAGGACCCGTCGGCGTTGCGGTGGTCCATGAACCACTCGCAGGCGGCCAGGTCCGCGCCGAGGGCGGCCGCGGCATCGGGCACGTGCTCGGTGCGCACCAGCCGCAGGACGCCGTCGCCACCCAGACCGGCACGCCGGTCGCACAGCCGGCGCACCATGGCGGCGTCGAGCCGGTTCCCAGCCCACACCGAGCCGTCGGGGTCGGGCAGCACGACGAAGTCGTTCTCGGTGCCGTGCCCGATCAGGACGCGGGGGGTGGCGGTCACCGCCCGATCGTACGGTCGGCGATCACCGCCGCCGCCGCGTCGACCACGCCGGGGTCGGCCGCGTCCAGCCAGGTGGTGGCCGCGTCGCGGCGGAACCAGGAGCGCTGCCGGCGGACGAAGCGCCGCGTGCCGCTGACGGTGCGCTCGCGCGCCTCGGCCGCGGTGAGCGTTCCGTCGAACTGCGCCAGCACCTGGGCGTAGCCGAGCGCGCGCGACGCCGTCGGCCCCTCGCGCAGCCCGTCGTCGGCCAGCGCCGCCACCTCGTCGACGAAGCCCGCAGCCCACATCCGGTCGACCCGCTCGGCGATCCGCGCGTCGAGCTCGGCGGGTTCCCGGTCCAGGCCCAGCACCACCGCCGGGTAGTGCGGAGCCGGCTCCGGCAGCGTGGCGGCGAACGGGCGGCCGGTGATCTCGACGACCTCCAGCGCGCGCACGATCCGGCGGCCGTTGCTGGGGAGAACGGCCGCCGCGGCGGCCGGGTCGACCGCGGCCAGCCGGGCGTGCAGCACGCCGGGACCGACCGCGGCGAGCTCGTCGGTCAGACGGGCCCGCACGGCGGCGTCGGTACCCGGGAAGTCGAGCTCGTCGAGGACGGCGCGGACGTAGAGACCCGATCCACCGACCAGCAGCGGTACGACGCCGGCGGCCCGCAGCCGATCGATCTCCGCGCGAGCCTGCCGCCGGTACTCGGCCACCGACGCCGGCTCGCGTACGTGCCACAGGTCCAGGAGGTGGTGCGGCACGCCCTGGCGCTCGGCGAGGTCGGGCTTGGCGGTGCCGATGTCCATCCCGCGGTAGAGCTGCATCGAGTCGGCGTTCACCACCTCCCCGCCCAAGCGGTGGGCCAGCCCGACGGCGAGCGCGGTCTTGCCGGTGGCCGTGGGCCCCACGACCGCCACCACCGGGGGCGGTTCGCTCACGTGACGGCCCAGTCCGCCACCAGGTAGCCGACGCCGAACGGGGCGACGTCGGCGTGCAGCCGGGCGCTGATCTCCCGCCCGGCCAGGGCGGCGCCGACCGCGCGCCAGACCGGGACGCCCGCGGCGAGCAGCCGCTCCCCCTCCGCCGGGTCCAGCGCCGCGAGCGCTGCCGCATCGCCGGCGTCGAGCGCGGCCGCCACGTGCGCGTCGAACGGGGCGGCGGCGTCGTCGAGGTAACCCGGCGCCTTGACGCTGCGCCGCGCGGAGCCCTCGCCCATCGCGAGCACCCCGACCGGTCCGGGCAGCGACCGCAGCACCTCGGGGAGGTCGGCGGGGCCGACGCCCACCCGCGTCCCGGCGTACCCGGCCTCGTCCAGCAGCCAGGCGCCCAGCAGGTGCGGGAGCGGCACGCGTCGTCCGCCGGGCCGGGACCGGGAGCTGAACGGGAGCTCCAGCTCGACGCCGAAGCCGCGGAGGTCACCGGCGTCGCCGTCGCCGAACCCCACACCGGCCGGCGGGCCGGCGCCCACGACGACCACCACGTCGGTGTGGAACGCGAGCATGGCGGCCACCGCGTCCGCGCACGCCCGCCGCAGCGCGGCGGTGTCGGCGTCCGGTGCGCCCTCGACGGCGGGGAGCAGCAGGGGCGGGGCCGGGCAGAACGCGACGGTGACGCCGCCGGTCGTGGGCGAGGTGGTCGGTCCCCCACGGTCAGCGCTCACACCCTCAGTGTTCCCGATGCGACGTGGGACACTGCCGGGGTGTCGAGCACGGACCACCCCGTCGACGGGGCGCAGCAGGCCACTCCACCGGTTGTGGAGTCCCCCGACGCGGCGATCGCGGAGGCGGAGGCGACGACGGCAGCGGTGACGCCGGAGGCCGGTACCCCCGCCGCCCCGACGCCCGAGCAGGCGGCCCTCGCCGACCCGACCGGGGAACCGGCCGCCGACGAGACCGGCACCGCCCCGAGCCCGGCGCCCCTGGTCCCGGCGCCCGCCGTCCCGTCCCCCGCGGTCCCGTCCCCCGCCGCGCTCGCCCCCCAGGCCGAGCCGGTGGGCGACCCCACCCAGTGGGGCCGGGTCGACGAGGAGGGCAACGTCTACGTCCGCACCTCCGACGGCGAGCGGCTGGTCGGCTCGTGGCAGGCCGGTGAGCCGGTCGCCGGGCTGGCGCACTACGCCCGCCGGTTCGACGACCTCGCCACCGAGGTGTCGCTGCTGGAGGCGCGGCTCAAGGCGCACACGGGGAACCCGTCCGAGATCAAGACCAAGGCGCAGGCGCTGGCCGAGTCCATCCCGACCGCCGCCGCCGTCGGCGACCTCGAGGGCCTCGCCGCCCGCGCCCGCGCGATGGTCGACACCGCCGACTCGGCTGCCGCCGAGTTCCGGGCGGAGAAGGCCGCGGCCCGCGCCGCGCAGATCGCCCGCAAGGAGGCGCTCGCCGAGGAGGCGGAGAAGATCGCCGCCGAGTCGACCTCCTGGAAGGCCGCCGGCGACCGGCTCAAGGCGATCGTCGAGGAGTGGAAGACCATCCGCGGCATCGACCGCAGGACCGACGAGGCGCTGTGGTCGCGCTTCGCCGCCGCGCGGGACGCCTTCGGCCGCCGTCGCGGCGCCCACTTCGCACAGCTCGACGCCCAGAAGGGCGAGGCGCGGGCGGCCAAGCAGGAGCTCATCAAGGAGGCGCAGCGGCTCTCGACCTCCACCGAGTGGGGGCCGACCAGCGCGGCGATGCGCGGGCTCATGGAGCGCTGGAAGGAGATCCCCCGCATCGGCCGGGACGGCGACGACGACCTGTGGAAGCAGTTCCGCGCGGCGCAGGACGTCTTCTTCGCCGCCCGCACCGAGTCGGACAAGGCGCGCAGCAGCGAGGAGCAGGCCAACCAGAAGCTCAAGGAGGAGCTGCTGGTCGAGGCGGAGAAGCTCGACCCGGCCAAGGACCTCCGCGGCGCGCAGAACGCGCTGCGCAAGATCCAAGAGCGCTACGACGCCATCGGGCACGTGCCGCGCGGGGCCATGCGGCAGCTCGAGGACCGGATGCAGGCCGTGGAGCAGAAGGTGCGCGGCGCCGCCGACGCCGGTCGGATCCGCACCGCGCCGGAGAACCCGATGGTCACCTCCATGCGGGCCGCCGTCACCAAGGCCGAGGAGCAGCTGGCCAAGGCCGAGGCAGCCGGCGACCAGCGGCGCATCGACGAGGCGAAGGCCAACCTGGCCACCCGACAGGAATGGCTGGCCGAGGCGGAGAAGTCCGCCCGCCGCTAGCAGCTCGGAGCAGGAGCGAGCGGCTCGGGGACGCCGATGCGCGGCATCCCCAGCGAGACGCCCGGGGTGGTCGGGCGGGTGCCCGCCTCGCTCGCGTCGCCCGCCCGCGTCCGCCGGTGGGAGAGCAGCGCGCCGTCGGCGACCAGGAAGTGCGGCTTGGCGTCGGTCACGACGGTCTCGACGACGTCGCCGGGCCGGACGCCGTCGACAGCCGTGAAGTGCACCAGCCGGCCGTCCCGCGCCCGGCCGGAGAGCCGACCGGTGGCGGCGTCCTTGCTCCCCTCCCCGGCGGCGACGAGCAGCTCGACGGTCCGGCCGAGCTGCGCCCGGTTCTCCGCCCAGCTGATCTCCTCCTGCAGCGCGGTCAGCCGCAGGTAGCGCTCCTGGACGACCTCCTTGGGCAGCTGGTCGTCCATCTCGGCCGCCGGCGTCCCGGGGCGCTTGGAGTACTGGAAGGTGAAGGCGCTGGCGAACCGCGCCTGCCGCACGACCTCGAGGGTCTGCTCGAAGTCGGCCTCGGTCTCGCCGGGGAAGCCCACGATGATGTCGGTGGTGATCGCGGCGTCGGGCATGGCGTCCCGGACGCGGTCGATGATCCCGAGGTAGCGCTCCTGCCGGTAGCCACGGCGCATCCGGCGCAGGACCTCGTCCGAGCCGCTCTGCAGCGGCATGTGCAACTGGTGGCAGACCGCGGGCGTCTCGGCCATCGCCTCGATCACGTCGTCGGTGAACTCTCGCGGGTGCGGGCTGGTGAAGCGGATCCGCTCCAGGCCGTCGATCCGGCCGGCCGAGCGGAGCAGGTCGGCGAACGCGCCCCGCTCCCGGAACTCCACGCCGTAGGCGTTGACGTTCTGCCCGAGCAGGGTCACCTCGAGGACGCCCTGGTCCACCAGCGCCTGCACCTCGGCCAGGATCTCGCCGGGACGGCGGTCCTTCTCCTTGCCGCGCAGCGCCGGGACGATGCAGAACGTGCAGGTGTTGTTGCAGCCGACGCTGATCGAGACCCAGCCGGAGTAGGCGGAGTCCCGCTTCGCCGGCAGCGTCGACGGGAAGACCTCGAGGGACTCCACGATCTCCACCTGCGCCTCGGCGTTGTGCCGCGCGCGGTCCAGCAACGCCGGGAGCGACCCCACGTTGTGCGTGCCGAAGACGACGTCGACCCACGGGGCGCGGCGCACGATCTCGCCGCGGTCCTTCTGCGCCAGGCACCCGCCGACGGCGATCTGCATGCCGGGACGGGCCGCCTTCACCGGCCGGAGGTGGCCGAGGTTGCCGTAGAGGCGGTTGTCGGCGTTCTCCCGGACCGCGCAGGTGTTGAGGACGACGACGTCGGCGTCGCCGTCCTCCGGCGCGGCGGTGTACCCGGCCTCCTCGAGCAGGCCGGACAGCCGCTCGGAGTCGTGCACGTTCATCTGGCACCCGTAGGTGCGCACCCGGTAGGTGCGCGCGGTGCTCTCGGCGGGGCTCTCCATGACAGACCGAGGGTACGGCCCCGCCCGCGGCTTCCTGGCCGACCACCGTTGCCCCGGACGGGCGAACGATCGCCCTTCGTTACGTCTTCGTGATGACGCTGTTCCTTCACCGCGTCCGATGACCCCTAGGGTCCCCAGGGTGACCAGCCGTCCGAACGGAGAACCGCTCGTACGCCTGTCCGGCGTCAACAAGTGGTTCGGCGAACTGCACGTCCTGCAGGACATCGACCTGACCATCGACCGGGGCGAGGTCGTGGTGGTGATCGGCCCCTCGGGGTCGGGCAAGTCGACCCTGTGCCGCACGATCAACCGACTCGAGGGCATCGAGAAGGGCGAGATCACCATCGACGGCCGGCGGCTGCCCGAGGAGGGCAAGGAGCTGGCGAAGCTGCGCAGCGACGTCGGCATGGTCTTCCAGAGCTTCAACCTGTTCGCGCACAAGACGATCCTCGAGAACGTCACCCTCGGCCCGATGAAGGTGCGCAAGCTGGCGAAGGCCGACGCCGAGAAGCGGGCCCGCGAACTGCTCGAGCGGGTGGGCGTCACCGCCCAGGCCGACAAGTACCCCGCTCAGCTCTCCGGTGGCCAGCAGCAGCGCGTGGCGATCGCCCGGGCGCTGGCCATGGAACCCAAGGTGATGCTCTTCGACGAGCCCACCTCCGCCCTGGACCCGGAGATGATCAACGAGGTCCTCGACGTCATGACGTCGCTGGCCCGGGACGGCATGACCATGGTCGTCGTCACCCACGAGATGGGCTTCGCGCGCAAGGCGGCCAACCGCGTGGTGTTCATGGACGGCGGCCGCATCGTCGAGACCGGCGTGCCGGAGACCTTCTTCACCGCGCCCACGTCGGACCGCGCCAAGGACTTCCTGTCCAAGATCCTCACCCACTGATCCGACCGACCGAGAGGAAATCCCATGAGCTTCCGTCGCGGCACCCTCGCCGCCACCTTCACCGTCGCCGCCCTCGTCCTGTCCGCCTGCGGTGGCGACGACAACGACACCCCTGAGCCGGATGTCGCCGACGCCCCCGAGTTCGAGGAGGGCACGACGATGGCCCGGCTCGCGGAGGCCGGCACCATCCGGGTCGGCACCAAGTTCGACCAGCCCGGGTTCGGCCTGGAGAACCTGGAGGGCGAGCTCGAGGGCTTCGACGTCGAGGTGGCCAAGATCATCGCCGGCGCGCTGGGCATCGCCCCGGAGGACATCGAGTGGGTCGAGGCGCCCTCGGCGGTGCGCGAGGAGGTCCTCGAGAACGACGACGTCGACATGGTCGTGGCGACCTACACGATCAACGACGCCCGCAAGGAGCGGATCTCGTTCGCCGGCCCGTACTACGAGGCCGGCCAGCAGATCATGGTCGCCGAGGACGACGACACGATCACCGGCCCCGAGTCGTTCACCGAGAACCCGGACGCGACGGTCTGCACGGTCACCGGCTCCACCCCCTCGGAGCAGATCCGCGAGTACCTGGCCGACCCCGGGCAGCTGGTGCTCTTCGACGAGTACTCGCAGTGCGCCGACGCGCTGCGCAACGGCCAGGTGGACGCGGTGACCACGGACAACGTCATCCTGCTCGGCTTCGTGGCGGAGTCCGACGGCGCCTTCAAGCTGGTCGGCGAGCAGTTCACCGAGGAGCCGTACGGCATCGGCATCACCAAGGGCGACGTCGAGTTCTGCGAGTTCATCAACGAGACGCTGCGCGACAACGAGGACGCCTACGAGGAGGCCTGGGCGGCCACCGCGGGGCAGGTCGAGGGCACCGAGACCCCGAAGCTGCCCGAGTTCGACGCCTGCGCCTGACCGATTGAGCGGTCCGCGACCGGCCGGCCACGCCGGCCGGTCGCGGCCCCACCGTCCCCACCGTCCAGCAGAGCCCCGAGGGAGAGCACGTGGGCCCGGTCCTCGACAACCTCGATCTGTTCTTCGAGGGCTTCCTGACGTCGCTGAGCATCATCCTGTGGGCGCTCCTGGGATCACTCGTGCTCGGCATCGCCATCGCCGCCTGCCGCGTGTCCCCCATTCCGCCCCTGCGGGCCTTCGGGTTGTTCTGGGTCACGACCTTCCGCAACACCCCGCTGTCGGTGGTGCTCTTCGCCACCGCCTTCGGCCTGCCCGAGATCGGGATCAACAGGTCGTTCTTCTTCTTCGGCGTGCTCGGGCTGGTCCTCTACACCTCGGCCTTCGTCTGCGAGGCGGTGCGCTCGGGGATCAACTCGGTGCCCGCCGGCCAAGCGGAGGCGGCGCGCTCGATCGGCCTCAAGTTCGGCCAGAGCCTGCGCTACGTCGTCCTCCCCCAGGCGCTGCGCACCGTGGTCCCGCCGCTGGGCAGCGTGATCATCGCGATGTTCAAGAACTCCGCCGTCGTCGGCGCCTTCGGGGTCGGCGGAGACCTGTGGAGCACCGGCCAGACGCTGGTCAGCGCGCGCGGGCTGGAGACCCTGCCGATCTTCACCGGCGTGGCCATCGGCTTCCTGGTGATCACCCTGCCCGCAGGGGCCATCCTGCAGATCATCGAGCGGAAGGTGGCGATCGCCCGATGAGCCAGCAGGAGACCGTCCTCTACGACGCGCAGGGCCCCAAGGGCCGACGGCGCACCGCGATCGGGACGGTCCTCGCCGTCCTCGTCCTGCTCTACCTCGCCTACCTCGTCGTGCGGCGCCTCGCCGACCAGGACCAGTTCTCCATGGAGAAGTGGGGCCCGTGGATCGATCCGTCCGATCCGTCCTTCGACGCGGTCTGGCGACTGGTCCGGGTGGGCATCGTGAACACCATCAAGGCCGCCGCGGTGGCCATGGTGCTGTCGGTCGTCCTCGGCACGCTCATCGCGGTCGCCCGCATCTCCCTGGGCCGCATCGGGCGACTGCCCCTGGTCGGGCTCGTCGAACTGTTCCGCGGACTGCCCGTCGTCATCCTCATCTACTTCGGCGTCCGGGTGCTCCCCACCGTGGGCGTGGACATGCGCGACTGGCCGGGCGGCCAGGTGTTCTGGGGACTCATCCTCGGGCTGACCGCCTACAACATGGTGATCTTCGCCGAGATCGTCCGTGCCGGGCTCGCCTCCCTCCCTCGCGGGCAGCGGGAGGCGGCGCTGGCCGCCGGGCTCACGAACGCCCAGGCGATGCGGTACGTGCTGCTGCCCCAGGCGTTCCGCACCATGCTGCCGGCGATCATCAGCCAGCTGGTGGTCGTGCTGAAGGACACCTCGCTGGTCACCTTCATCGCGAACTACCCGGAGCTGCTGAGCCAGGGGCAGCGCATCCAGCGCAACCTGTCCAACCCGATCCAGACGTTCATCTTCATCGCGCTGCTGTTCATCGCGATCAACTACGCCCTGAGCCGGCTGGCGACCTACATCGAGGCCCGGCAAGGACGGAAGTCCGCCGCGGTGGCCGAGGTGACCGACGCGGGCGGGAACGTGCCCGTGGGAGGCGGCGCATGACCCCGCTGCGGGTCGAAATCCGCTAGGCACGTCCCCGGCGGTGCGCCAGCGTGGGCCGTCGTCCTCCCCGCCCAGGTCAAGCTCCCCGCGCTGCCGTCCGATGGAGAAGAGGACTCGCTCACCGACGAGAGGGACATGGATCGTGACCGCTTCGCCCTCCGGCGTCCTGGTGGAGCAGCCGCCCTCCGCGGTCGCGACTCCCCGCCCGGGAACGGTCCCCACCACCCGCGTCCCGTCCCGTCCCCGGTGGTGGGTGGAGGTCGCCCTCATCGGCCTGCTGTACGGCGTCTACTCCCTGGTCCGCAACAGCGTCGGTGACGTCGTCGGCCGCGCCTACCGCAACGGCCGGGAGATCCTGGCGCTCGAGGACACCTGGGGTCTGGCCGTGGAACGCGGGCTCAACGAGTGGGTGCACGGCATCGACGTGCTCTCCGCCGCGGTGGCCCTGCACTACGCGACGCTGCACTTCCTGGTCACGCCGGCCGTGCTGGCCTGGCTCTTCTTCCGGCGGCCGGCTCGCTACCGGATGGTCAGCGGCATCCTCATGCTCACCACCGCGCTGGCGCTCATCGGCTTCTACTGGCTGCCCACCGCACCGCCCCGGCTGCTCCGCGACGAAGGCTTCGTGGACGTGATGAGCCAGACCTCGACCTGGGGGTGGTGGCCGGAGTCGGGGACGCCGGGCTCGGACGCGATCTCCAACCAGTTCGCCGCGATGCCCTCGCTGCACTGCGCGTGGGCGGTCTGGTGCGGCCTGGTGCTGCTGTTCCTGGCCCGCCGCACCTGGGTGCGCGTCGTCGGGGTGGCCTACCCGCTGAGCACCTTCTTCGTCGTCATGGGCTCCGGCAACCACTACCTGCTCGACGTCCTGGCCGGCCTCGTCGTGCTGGCCGCGGGCGCCGCGGCCGTGCTCGTGATCCGCTCCACCGTGGTCCGCTGGCCCGAGCAGCGGACGGCCGCACGGGCTGACGACGGCGCGCTACCCGTCGCAGCCTGACCGGCGAGCAGGCGTCCCGCGGCCTGACCGACCTCGCCTGTCTCAGTCGTCCCACGGTCGGCGCGTCCCCCGACACGCCGGGGGTGCGCCTCGCGAGACTGGCCGCACCATGGAGACCATCCACGCCGGCCGGCGCCGCAGCCTTCCTCCCGTTCCGCGCACCGCCATCGACACGACGATGTCGATCGAGACCGTCGCCAGCGCCGGCGCGCTCGCCCTGGCCATCGCCACCCCTGACTCCTCGGTGGACCCGGCTCAGCGGTTCGTCGCCCGGCTCCGCCGCGCGGCGACCGACTTCGCCGCCGCGGCCGGGGCGGAGTCCGCGGTCGTCCGCGAGGCGGTGCCCCCCGCGCGGCACCGCCGGTCGCGCTGCCGGGTGGTGCTGCGCCACGCCGACGCGAGCGAGATCGACGTGACCTTCCTGGGTCCGGCCGGCAGCCCGGCCGGGGACGCGCACCTGGACGTCGACGCCGACATCGCCCGGTGGCTGGCCCAGGGCCAGCCGCGCGACGGCGCCTGGCTGGTGCCCGACGACGACGCACCCGGCGGGGTCGCCGTCGACCTGACCGTCTGGCGCGCCGCGGGCTGACCGCCCCGGAGCCCCCCTACCCCACCGCCTTCCGCGACGCGCCCCACCCCCCGGTTTCCCAACCGGTCGCGATGGGCCACGATGGACGGGGCGCTCACGGTTGCCGAGCGCACCCAGTGGCCGAGGTCCGGGGGCGAAATGTCCGACAGCTGTACCGACGACAGGCGGACGCCCGCCCTTACGCACGAGGGAGGCGTCGTATGACCGCCATCGCCCCCCAGCCGATCGTCAGCCGGCCGAGCCCGGCCCAGATGCCGAGCAAGGGTTCGCGGCTGTCGAACCTGCTGCGGACCACGGACCACAAGACCATCGGCCTGATGTACATGACGGCCTCGTTCGGCTTCTTCATCCTGGGTGGCCTGATGGCCATGCTGATCCGGGCGGAGCTGGGGCGGCCGGGGCTGCAGTTCTTGTCGCCGGAGCAGTACAACCAGCTGTTCACGATGCACGGCACGTTGATGCTGCTGATGTTCGCGACGCCGTTGTTCTTCGCGTTCGGCAACCTGATCATGCCGATCCAGATCGGTGCGCCGGATGTGGCGTTCCCGCGGCTGAACGCGTTGTCGTTCTGGTTGTTCCTGTTCGGGTCGCTGATCGTGGTGTCCAGCCTGCTGACCCCGGGTGGGGCGCCGGACTTCGGCTGGACGGCGTACGCGCCGTTGTCGAACATCGAG
>NZ_LWUA01000008.1 GCF_005222955.1 Blastococcus sp. CCUG 61487
CTACATCCTCACTGTCAGGCGACGACCCGGCCGGCGGAGTCCTCGTCGATCTGCTCGGCGCCCAGCAGGCTCCACAGCCCGGTGATCTGCAGGGGGCGGACGACGGCACGGGTGGCGGCCAGGACGCGCATCGTCGCCTTCTGCTCGGCCGCCCGGCGGTGGGCGTTCGCGAGGACGCAGAGGCCGGCGGAGTCGAGGAAGGTGACCTCGCGGAGGTCCACGACGAGCTCCTCGGTGGTCCCGGCGAACGCTGCGTCGAGATGGCGTTCCAGCACGGGCGCCGAGGACGAGTCGACCTCTCCGCGCACCGTCAGCCGCAAGGTGGTGCCGTGGGGGACGACGTCCACGTGCACGAGGTGGCCGGGATCGCGGGGGGAGAAGGTGGCGGTCACGGGGTGCCTCTCGGGCGGGTGGAACCGGACCCTGGCACGAACCTCGCGAACTGGGATCACCAGCCGTGGCGGTTCGCACCGAGCTACGGCTGGCTGTTGAACCGCACCCCGGACCCTAGGGATCGCCGGACCCGCCCGCAAGGTCCCGGGAGCCGCCCGGCGTCCGGCCGTGGGGATACTGGAGGGGTGACGACGGAACCGCAGCGCAGCCGCCGCAGCCCCGGCCTACTCGCCGCGGCGGCCGTCGCCGTCGTCCTCGGCGGCCTCGCGTTCCTGGTCCTCGACGTCGTCGTCGCCGCCTTCGTGGGCATCGTGCTGGTCGTCGTGGCCGTCATGGCGGTGCTCGCCAGCGACTGGGACCAGCACGCCACCTTCGAGGAGCGCGAGCAACAGCGGGCCCTGAAGCGGAAGAGCAAGTGGGAGAAGAACGCCGACGCCCGCGAGCGCGACCGCCGGCGCTGGGAGGCCCACCAGGCGCGGCAGGCCCGCGGTAGCGACGACCGGTAAATCGGTCGACAGCCGCCCGCCCCGCTCCTAACGTCCGGGGCATGCGCTTCTCCGTGCGGCTGCGCGCCGCCTGAGGTCCCGGGCCGTCGAGCCCCGGACCCGCCCTGCGAGCCCTCCGGCTCCCGCCGAGCACGGCCGTCGTGCCGCTCGGCCGCAGTGCCCGCCCGGCGCCGTCCCGGGCGCTGGTCCTTCTCTCCCGCCCGTCCGGGTGCTCGCCGCGAGCCGGCGAGCGCCGTGCCGACGGTTCCCACCTCTCCCGGAGGTATCCATGTCACGCCCCACCCGCGCCCCGGCCGGGCCCGCGGCCGACGCCCGCGCCGCCCTGCCCGAGTCCGATGCCGCCCACTTCGACAGGTTGTGCTCCGCCGTCCTCGCCTCCCCCTCGGCGCCGCTGGGACCGCTGCTCCGCGCGCAGCTCCCCGGCACCGCCGGGGTCCGCTGGCTCCGGCAGGAGGGCCTCGCCCCGACCACCCGGCCGACGGCGCTCACCACGGCGCAGTGGCTCTCGCTGTTCGAGTGCTGGTCACGCACCTCCCCGGCACCCGGCCCCGGCGTGCCCGGGCGGACGCGCGACGGCCGGCCGTCCACCCACGGGCACGCGCCCGGAGCCACCGCGATCCCCCGCTGGGGTTCGTGACGTCGGTGCAGTGGCTGCAACCACGGATGGTGCAGTCACTGCAACCGGTGGGGCAGGTGTGCCAGGGGACCCCTACGGGTGACGCCGCGGTTCGCGGACGCCCGGATCGGGCACGGGCTCAGCGGCGGCCGGCCACCGGCCGCCGGAGCTCTCGGAAGGCGGTGTCGGTGGCCCTCTGGGAGTACGCGCACCTGCCGCGGGGCTTCGCCGAGCTGTGGTGCCAGGAGCTCCGCTCGCTGGCGGAGCTGGCGGATCTGCGCTCCCGGCTGCGGGCCACCATGACCGGCAGCGCCGTCGTCGAGCGGCCGACCGAGGAGCACTGGTCGGAACGGCTCGTGCTCCTCGCCGACGAGCTGGCCTCCAACGCGCTGCGCCACGGCGGGCTGCCGGTCGCCGCGGCGCTGAGCCGGCACGGCGACGAGTGGCTCGTCGCGGTGAGCGACGCCTCCCCCGGCATGCCCCCGACCCCAGCGCAGGGCCGGGACCCCGGCAAGGGCGGCTTCGGGCTCTACCTCGTCGCCGATCTCTCGACGCGGCACGGGTGGACCACGCTCGGGCGGGGGCAGAAGACGGCGTGGGCGGTCGTCACGGCGGTCTGACTCCCCGACCGGATGGAGCGGCGGCTCCCGTCGCTCCCCACGGGTACCGTCCGTCCCATGTCGATCGCCCCGCAGATGGACACTGTCACCGACGGCGCCGCGGGCACCGTCGACCGGCATGCCACCACCGCCACGTTCGAGTCCACGGATCCGGCCACCGGTGCCGTCGTCGGCGTCTTCCCGGTGCACGACGCCGACGCCGTCGGCGAGACGGTGGAGCGGGCCCGCGCGGCCGCGCAGCGCTGGGCCGAGCTCGGCTTCGACGGCCGCAAGCAGCGGCTGAACGCCTACCGCGGCTACCTGGCCCGCCGGCTGCACGAGCTCGCCGACCTCGTGCACCGCGAGAACGGCAAGCCGCACGCCGACGCGATCCTCGAGATCACCCTGGCCATCGACCACCTCGCGTGGGCGGCCGGGCACGCCCGCAAGGCGCTCGGCCCGCGCCGGGTGCGCACCGGCCTGCTCGCCGCGAACCACGCCGCCTACCTCGAGTACCAGCCGCTCGGCGTCGTCGGCGTGATCGGCCCGTGGAACTACCCGGTGTTCACCCCTGTCGGCTCGATCGCCTACGCGCTCGCCGCCGGCAACGCGGTCGTCTTCAAGCCCTCCGAGTACACCCCCGCCGTCGGCGCCTGGCTGGCCGCTGCGTGGCGGGCCGCCGTCCCCGACCACGAGGACACCGTCCAGGTGGTCACCGGCTTCGGCGAGACCGGGACGGCACTGTGCCGGGCCGGCGTGGGCAAGATCGCGTTCACCGGCTCGGCCGCCACCGGCAAGAAGGTGATGGCGACCTGCGCCGAGACGCTCACCCCGGTCCTCATGGAGCTCGGCGGCAAGGACGCGATGATCGTCGACGACGACGCCGACGTGGTCGCCGCCGCCGACGCCGCCGTGTGGGGCGCGATGAGCAACGCCGGCCAGACCTGCATCGGCATCGAGCGCGTGTACGCCACCGACGCCGTCTACGACAGGTTCGTCGCCGAGGTGACCGCGCAGGTGCGCACGCTGCGCCCGGGGTCGGACGACGAGGCGACTTACGGCCCCATGACCATGCCCTCGCAGGTCGACGTCGTCCGCCGGCACGTCAGGACGCCGCCACCTCCGGTGCCCAGGTGATCACCGGCGGGTCGGATCCCGACGCCTCCCCCGGCGAGAACTACGTGCCGCCGACGGTGCTGCTCGACGTCCCCGACGACGCGCTCGCCGTCCGCGAGGAGACCTTCGGGCCGACGATCACCATCACGAAGGTCCGCGACGCCGAGGAGGCGCTCGAGCGGGCCAACGCGACCAGCTACGGGCTGGCGGGCTCGATCTTCTCCGGGTCGTCGCGCAAGGCCCTGGACCTCGCCCGGCGGATGCGCAGCGGCATGACGTCGATCAACTCGGTGCTGACGTTCGCGTCGGTGCCGGCGCTGCCGTTCGGCGGGGTGGGCGAGTCCGGGTTCGGCCGGATCCACGGCGAGGACGGGCTCAAGGAGTTCACCCGGAGCAAGTCGATCACCCGGCAGCGGTTCGCCCTGCCGGGCAGCAACCTCACGAGCTTCAGCCGGCCGGCCAACGCGACCGACGCGCTCGCCCGAGTCATCGGCGTCCTCCACGGCCGCCATCGCTGATGGGCCACAAGCACGCTTGTGGCCCCTCGGACTCGTACGACGTCGTCGTCGTCGGCGCCGGTTCGGCCGGCTGCGCGGTGGCGGGACGGCTCTCGGAGGACCCCTCGCTGCGGGTGCTGCTGCTGGAGGCCGGCGGCTCGGACAAGGTGCTCGAGGTGCAGGCGCCGGCCGGGCTGTACAAGCTCTGGCGCACCCGCCGCGACTGGAACTACACGACCGAGGAGCAGCCGGGGCTGGACGGCCGGAAGCTGTTCTGGCCGCGCGGCAAGCTGCTCGGCGGGTCGTCGTCGATCAACGCGATGATCTACATGCGGGGCGCCGCGGCCGACTACGACGAGTGGGCGGCGCTGACCGGTGACCGGTCCTGGTCCTACGAGCACGTGCTGCCGCTGTTCCGGCGGATGGAGGACAACGCCCGCGGCGCCGACCGCTGGCACGGCACCGGCGGGCCGCTGCGGGTAGAGGACCTGCGCTCCCCGCACCCGTGGACGAAGGCCGTCGTCGAGTCGGCGGTGGCGGCGGGATATCCCCGCAACGACGACTTCAACGCCGCCTCGCTGGAGGGCGTGGGCCAGTACCAGGTGACCCAGAAGCGGGGACGGCGCTGGTCGTCGGCCGACGCCTACCTCCACCCGGCCGCCGACCGGCCGAACCTGACCGTGGTTACCAGCGCGCTGGCCACGCGGGTGCTGCTCTCGGGTGGGCGGGCGACCGGCGTGGAGTACCGGTGCGGCGGCTCGCTGCAGACGGTGTCCGCCGGCGAGGTGGTGCTCTCCGGTGGCGCGGTGAACTCGCCGCAGCTGCTCATGCTCTCGGGCATCGGGCCGGCCGACCACCTGCGTTCGGTGGGTGTCGACGTCGTCCACGACCTGCCGGGCGTGGGTGCTGGGCTGCAGGACCACCCGCTGGTGCCGGTCGTCTGGCACACCCGGTCGGGGACGTCGCTGCGGCTGGCGGAGAACCCGCTGAACATCGCGAGGTGGAAGGCGGTCGGGCGTGGGCCGCTCACCTCCAACCTGGCCGAGGCCGGGCTGTTCACCCGGTCGCGGCCCGACCTGGCCGAGCCGGACCTGCAGATGCACTTCCTGCCGGTGAAGTTCTGGAAGCAGGCGGAGATCGATCCGGACGCCGAGGCGTTCACCACCGCCGTCGTGCTGGTGGACGTGCACTCGCGCGGGTCGATCCGGCTGCGGTCTTCCGACCCGACGTGGGCCCCGGCCATCGACGCCGGCTACCTCACCGACGAGCGCGACCTCGACGCGCTGGTGTGCGGCATCGAGAAGGCGCGCGAGATCGCCTCGGTCGGGCCGCTGGCCGCGGTGCTGGGCGAGGAGTGGTCACCGGGCGCTGCGGCCACCGGGCGGGACGCGCTGCGGGCCTCCGTGCAGAGCACGCTGGAGTCGCTGTACCACCCGGTGTCGTCCTGCCGGATGGGTGCCGACGACGCCGCGGTCGTGGACTCGGCGCTGCGGGTGCACGGCGTCGAGGGGCTGCGGGTGGCCGACGCCTCGGTGATGCCGCGGCTGGTGCGCGGCAACACGAACGTGCCGTCGATCATGATCGGCGAGCGCGCGGCCGACCTGATCCGCGGCCGCACCGTCGACCCGACCCTCGCCACCACCCCCTGAATCTGCTTTTCCGCGGTAAAGCAGGCGGCCCGCTCGATCGGTGAGCGGAGGGCAGCCGGCAACGCCTCACCAGTTGTGACCGGCGACTCCCCCCGGGTGGGACCACGCGGGCCCGATCTCTGGTTGAGTACTACGTACCGGCGCCGCCCTCGCTCATCCGGAGCGGCAGGAATCGACGTCGGGCTGAGGCTGCGCCACCTTGGTGCGCCCGGCTGACCGACGTCTCGCCGACGATGCGAGCCCGCCCCCTGTTCCCAGGTGTGCCGGCGCTCGTGCGCGCTGAGATCCCGGCGGCCGACTCGATCGTCGAAGGACTCCCGTGACCTCCTCCATCAGCAATTCCCCCGCCGCCTCCTCCTCCGATAGCTCCCCCACCCCCCCAGGCCCGCGTCGCCGTCGTGGTGGTCGCGGACGCGGCAGCCGCCCCGCCGGCGAGCAGACCCCCCGACAGGACCGGCCGGCCACCGCGCCCGCCGTCGTCCCCGTCGGGGCGGACGCGACCGTCCTGCCCACCGACACCACCTTCGAGGCGCTGGGCGCGCCTGCCCCTCTCGTCGAGGTGCTCACCGGCAGCGGCATCACGGCGCCGTTCCCGATCCAGGTCGCGACGCTGCCCGACAGCCTCGGCGGCCGCGACGTGCTCGGCCGCGGCCGCACCGGCTCGGGCAAGACCCTCGCCTTCTCCATCCCGCTGGTCGCCCGGCTCGCCGCCTCGGACAGCAAGCGGCAGCCCAAGCGCCCGCGCTCGCTGATCCTCGTCCCGACCCGTGAGCTGGCCAACCAGGTCGCCGCCGTCGTCGACCCGATGGCCCGTGCTCTCGGCATGCGGACGACGACGATCTTCGGCGGTGTCGGCCAGAACCCGCAGGTGCAGGCGCTGGCCCAGGGCGTCGACGTCGTCATCGCCTGCCCCGGCCGGCTCGAGGACCTCATCGGCCAGGGCCACTGCGACCTCGGCGCCGTCGAGATCACGATCCTCGACGAGGCCGACCACATGGCCGACCTGGGCTTCCTGCCCGGCGTGAAGCGGCTCATGGACCGCACCCCGAAGACCGGCCAGCGGCTGCTGTTCTCCGCGACGCTGGACAACGGCGTCGACGTGCTGGTCAAGCGCTACCTGAGCAACCCGATCACGCACTCGGTCGACCCGGCCGTCGCGCCCGTGGCGACGATGACCCACCACGTCTTCCACGTGCAGACCGCCGACAAGGGCGAGGTCGTGCGGCAGCTGGCCTCCGGGCTGGGCCGCAGCGTGCTGTTCACCCGCACCAAGCACCAGGCCAAGAAGCTGGCCAAGCAGCTCACCGCGTCCGGCATCCCCGCCGTCGACCTGCACGGCAACCTCAGCCAGAACGCCCGCGAGCGCAACCTCGAGGCGTTCAGCAACGGTTCGTCGCGGGTGATGTGCGCGACCGACATCGCAGCCCGCGGCATCCACGTCGACGACGTCGACCGCCGACCGAGCACAAGGCCTACCTGCACCGGTCCGGTCGCACGGCCCGCGCCGGTGCGGGCGGCACCGTCGTCACCATCACCACCCCGGACATGGTCGGCGAGGTGCGCACGCTGACGCGCCAGGCCGGGATCACCCCGCAGGTCAGCCAGGTCCGTCCCGGTGCGCCGCTGCTGGAGGAGCTGGCCGGTCCCGCGGCCCCCTACGTCGAGCCCGCACCCGCGCCGGAGCCGCAGCCCCAGGGCAACGGCGGCGGCCGGCGTCGTCGCGGCGGCTCGGGGTCCACCGGCTCCGCGGCCAAGCCGGCGTCGTCCGGGGTCCGGCCCGCACCCGCGCCGAACTGGCCGCCCGCGCGGGGACGTCGTCCGCCGCGTCGTTCAGCGCCCGCTCCCGCCGGGGCCGCTGACCCCGCCGTCCTCCCCCGCCGCCCAGCG
>NZ_LWUA01000009.1 GCF_005222955.1 Blastococcus sp. CCUG 61487
ACCAGTTGAATCCACCTTGCGTGCCGCGGTCCGAGTGGAAAATTGCACCGTCGGCGACGTGGCCGCCGTCGATGGCCATCTGGAGGGCGTCGGTGACCAGGGCGGTGCGCATGTGCGCGGCGGTCTGCCAGCCCACGACCATCCGGGTGGCCAGGTCGATGACGGTGGCCAGGTACAGCCAGCCCTCACCGGTGCGTAGGTAGGTGATGTCGCCGACCAGCCGCTGCCCGGGCGCCTCGGCGGTGAAGTCCCGCTCGAGTAGATCCGGCGCGGGCAACTGGTCCTGCCCCGGGACGGTGGTGCGCTTGTAGGCCCGCGGCTGGACCGCCGTCAGGCCCAGCTCACGCATCAGGTCCGCGACCAGCCCGACCGAGCACTCGATGCCTCGGCGGTTGAGCGCAGCGGTGATCCGCCGGCAGCCCGAGGTCTGCCGGGAGGCTTCGAACTCGGCAGCGACCTCGACCGCCAGCGCCCGGCGCCGGGCCCGGGTCGGGGTCTCCACCCGGTTGGTCCAGGCGTAGAAGCTCGACCGCGGCACGCGCAGCAGACGGCACATGAACGCGATCGGATAGTTGGCCTTCTCCGCGTCGATCACAGCGCAGCGCTCGGCTACGGCTGCGTCCGCGCGAAGAAGGCCGCCGCTTTTTTCAGGAACTCGTTCTCCATCCGCAGACGGCGGATTTCGTCTTCCATCTCATTCACGCGAGCGCGCTCCACGGGATTCAGTTCCGGAACGGGCTCCGGATTATCGCGCCGCCACAGGTTGACCCAGTTGCCCAGCGTGCCCTCATTGATCCCCAGGTCACGGGCGACCTCGGCGATCGGCTTGCCGGTCTCGAGCACCATCTGCACGGCCTCGGCCCTGAACTGCGGACTGAACTTCCGCCGCTGCTCTGGCATGGACAGATCCTCTCAGCACGGAGTCACTGTCCAAGATCGTTGGTACACCCCAGAACGAGAACTACAACGGCTTGCTGCGCCAGTACTTTCCCAAGGGCACCGACCTGTCCGTGCACACCGACGCCCACGTCGCCGCGGTCATGCACGAACTGAACACCCGCCCCCGCAAAGGCCTCAACTACGACACCCCAGCCGCCCGCTTCCGCGCCGAAATGCGAAGCCCTTCCCTCCCACCGTCACACAGCTAGGCTCTACAACGAAGATCAACACGGGCTCGCGTTGCGTCGACCGCTGGAATCCACCGTCCCCTTGCGGAAAGGGACCCCGGGCGGCCCTTACGGCACACCTGCGAGGGCTCGCCCGGCTGGGGCTGCAGCGCTTCTGCTCGGGGTCCTGCGGGACGTTGTGTTCGGTCGTCCTTCCGCATACGGGAACTTTGGTTGCGCTCTATGTTCTGGCTAGCCGCCCAGGCACCGTGGCCGCCCCTCTATAGTGAGGCAGTGCCCCACCAGGACCTCCAAGACCCGTCCGGCGTGATTAGCGCCACTGAAGTTCTTAGGTTGATTTCGGAGGGTGGGCCTTTTGGGCTCATCCGTCACGAAAACTCGAGCACAATTGATGTCCTACTCGGCTCCGTCACCACGCTGGATGCCCTCAGTGATGTGCCCTCCCGGACTCGAGGCGCCCCAGGGCCGGATGTCCTGTTGTTGGTGCCCTACCGGCAAATCACCGAAAGGGGCTTCGTTGCTCATGACGACGGGGCGCCCTTGGTCTGTCTGCAGGTCGAGCGGCACCTTGCAGTGGAGGTGTCCGACTTCGTCGAGCGTTGTCCCCAGCCAGAACTAAGCATCACCGACACGACGTACGACCTGGACGACGAGCAGTACGGTGAAATCGTCCGTCGCATCGTGGCAGATGAGATCGGTGAAGGCGAGGGCGCGAACTTCGTCGTCCGCAGGACGCTCGAGGGGCAGATCGAGGACTGGTCCACCGATCGAGCACTCGGCGTGTTCCGTAATCTGCTACTGAATGAGGTTGGCGCTTACTGGACGTTCTGCATTCAGACGCCGGAACGCACTTTGATCGGCGCTTCTCCGGAGCGGCACATCAGCAGCCGCAGCGGAACGGTCACGATGAACCCGATCAGTGGCACTTTCCGCATGCCATCCGAGGACATCTCCGATGTTGAACTCCAGGAGCGGCTGGTCGCCTTCTTGTCGGACGAGAAGGAAAGACTCGAGCTCATGATGGTGGTGGACGAAGAACTCAAGATGATGGCGGCCCTCTGCCCCGACGGGGGACGCGTCATCGGGCCGCTGCTGAAGCCGATGAGTCACCTCGTGCACACGGAGTACATGCTTGAGGGGACATCGAAGCTCGACCCGCGCGACCTGCTGCGCGGCAGCATGTTCGCTGCCACGGTGCTCGGCAGTCCCGTGGAGAACGCCTGCCGTGTCGTCAAGCGCTACGAAGCCTCCGGTCGCGGGTACTACGGCGCGGTACTCGCTGAGATCGGGTGGGACGAGCAGGGGCAGCAGTACCTCGATGCGCCCATCGTGATCCGCACCGCGGACATCGACCCGCAGGGGCGACTCCGTGTGGGTGTTGGTGCAACGCTGGTCCGCGACTCGGTTCCGGAGGAGGAGGTCGCCGAGACGAAGTCGAAGCTGGCGGGTCTGCTCGTCGCGCTCGGAATGGCACCCGCGCGCAGTCGCCGTTCACGCCACTCGGTGCACGAGCTGATTCCACCGGACGACCCGCGGCTGACGGTGCGCAACGAGCAACTCTCCCCCTTCTGGCTCAATGAGTCACCGTTCGCGGGAGAGGTCTCGGATCTCGCTGGTCGCACCGTGGAATTGGTTTCCGCGGAAGATGACTTCTCGATCATGCTGGCGCACATGCTGCGGCGCATGGGGATGCGAGTACACGCGTCCAGCTGGCGGGAGGGCGACGAGCGTCGCCTCGATGCCGACGTCCTCCTCGTGGGCCCCGGACCCGGCGACCCGCGAGCGACCGATAGCCCACGCATGGCCGAATTGCGCCGACTCGTGGCTGAGCGCCTGCACGAGGCACGGCCTCTCGTAGCGGTGTGCCTGGGGCATCAGGTGTTGGCGGATGCTCTCGGTTTCGAGCTCCGACACAAACGGGCGGTCGTCCAGGGCGCGCAGGAGGAGATCGAGCTCTTCGGGCGCCGGGAGCTGGCCGGCTTCTACAACACCTTCACCGCGGTGCTGCCGCGGGACGGCCGAGGGCTGCCGTTCGACTGCGCAGTGGACGGGGACGAGGTGGTCGCGATACGTGGCCCCGGTTTCGCGAGCATGCAGTTCCACGCGGAGTCGGTTCTGACGCCCCGTGGGTACCAGCTGCTCGCCGACACGGTTCTCGCGGCGCTCGCGCCCGACCGGTCCTCCCCGTCGTCCGACGACCAGCCAGAGGGAGCCGCGACGGTATCGCCCCCGTGAGCATCCGCCTGCCCGAGGCTCCAGCACTGACTTTCCGCACGGTCGAAGTGCCTGCTCCCGTGGCGCGTCTGTTGGATGCGTTGCCCGAGGAGGATGCGGTTGCCTGGGTCCATGGAGGGCAGGGGCTCGTCGGCTGGGGGTCGGCGGCCCGGCTGCACCTCGATCCGTCCGGCGAGACCACCGATGGACATCTGCTGGCCGCCGATACGTGGTGGAAACAGCTGGTCACCCGAGCCGATGTCGAGGACGACGTCCGGATACCTGGGACCGGCCCTGTCGCATTCGGATCGTTCGCGTTCGACGCCGCCCTCGCCCCGTCGGTGATGGTTGTGCCCAAGGTCGTGCTGGGCACCCGCGACGGCTGCTGGTGGCTCACCGTCGCGGACGACGACCATGCCGTCATATCGAGGGCGAGCGCGCCGCGTCCACCTCACGGTGTCACCTACGGAGTGGGTTCACTCGACGATGCGGCATGGATGGCCGCCGTCGAGGTGGTCGTCGCTCACATCCGCGCGAACAGGCTCAAGAAGGTGGTACTTGCCCGGGACGTCGTGGCGCGTCTGGAAGATCCACTTGACGTCCGGTGGCCGTTGCACCGACTGGCCGAGGGCTACTCGCAGTGCTGGACGTTCCTGGTCGACGGCCTCTTCGGTGCGTCGCCCGAGCCGGTCCTGTCCTTGCGCGGCGGCGTGGCCGCCTCTCTCGTTCTTGCCGGCACCGCTGTACGCGGAGATGCCCTAGGGATGTCATCCGGTGCCGCGCTGCTCGAGTCGGACAAGGACCTCGAGGAGCATTCGTACAGCGTCGCCTCGGTGCGTGAGGTCCTCCGGCGGCATTGCGTCTCGGTGGAGGTGAGCGACGGACCGCTCTTGTTGCACCTGCCGAACGTGACCCATCTCGCCAGCGAGGTTCGCGGCCGCGTGCGTGAGGGGACCGGCGCTCTTCAGCTGCTGGCTGATCTGCACCCGACGGCGGCGGTCTGCGGGACGCCGACCGCCACTGCCCGACAACTGATCCGCGAGGTCGAAGGGCTCGACCGCGGCCGATACGCCGGGCCGGTGGGCTGGATGGATGCCGCCGGCGACGGCGAGTGGTGCATCGCTCTTCGTTGCGCGCAGATCGATCCCACCGACATGCAGCGGGTACGCCTGTTCGGAGGGGGCGGGATGGTCAGGGATTCCGTCCCCTCCGATGAGCTCGCAGAGAGCAACGCGAAGTTGCTGCCGGTACAGCAAGCCCTCAGCAGCTGACGGACGGGCAGTTCTGGACCGCCTCACCCGGGCTCATGTGGGCGCCGGTGCCCCCCGCTCCGGCGTCCTGCATCAGCTACCCGGCGGGCACCTCGGTGCTCCCTCCTCGGATCGGCTGGCAGGCCGGACAGCTCGGATTGACGTCGAAGCTGAGCTGACGCGTCTCCGCCTTCAGCCCGTTGTAGGTCAGCATCCGGCCGAAGAGCGGACTACCGATCTGCAGGATGATGTTGAGCACCTCCATCACCTGCAGCATGCCCACGGTGCCTGCGAGCGCCCCGACCACCCCGGAAGCGCTGCAGCTGGGGGCCAGCGAGTCCGGCGCCGCTTCGGGGAAGAGACATGCGTAGCAGGGCGTGCCGAGGTGGGGCGCGAAGGAGTACACCTGCCCGGAGAACTGGAACACGCTCGCTGAGACGAGCGTCTGTCGGTGGGCGAGGACGGCCTGATTGACCGCATAGCGGGTCTCGAAGTTGTCACTGCCGTCGACGACGATGTCCACGCCCTCGAGCAGCCGGGCGGCATTGCCCGTGTCCAGCATCTCGTTGCGCACCTCCAACGCCACCAGGGGGTTGAACTCCGAGAGGCGTTTGCGCGCGACCTCGACCTTCGGTGCGCCGACCGAGGCGGTGTCGAAGAGGATCTGCCGCTGGAGGTTGCTCGCGTCCACCACGTCGTGGTCGATGAGCCGGAGGGTGCCGACGCCGGCGGCGGCGAGATAGTAGGCGATGGGCGCCCCCAGCCCGCCGGTGCCCACCACGGCGACACGGGCCTTCTTCAGCAGCAGCTGACCCGGCTCCCCGACGCGGGGAAGCGAGAGGTGCCGCGCGTATCTCGAGCGCTCCGGGTCGGTCAGCATGACCGGCTGCTCGACCGGCAGGCCCCGGCTGCTCCAAGCACTGAAGCCACCGACCAGTGAACGCGCATTCGAATAGCCCAGGTCCTGCAGCCCTCGGAGGGCGAGCAAGGACTGCCTCCCCGCCTGGCAGTAGAGGACGATGGGTGCATCCCGCGCGATGGCCTGCTGCGCCAGCTCCAGCTCGATGAACCGCTGGCCCACCGCTCTGGCTCCCGGCAGAGCGCCCGCACGCATGAGTTCCGGCTCCCTCAGGTCGAAGAGCACCACGTTGGACAGCTCGTCGCCGGAGGAGAGCTCCTCCGGCGAGACCTGGGGGAGTGTCTGACCGAGGTTTGAGATGAGGTCTTCGATCGTGTGCTTCGGGGTCGTCACGCTGTCACCTGCAGGGGTTCTCCGGTCTCGAGGTTGACCTCACGTGCCCGGGACCCCTCGAGGAGGAACCCGCGAAGTTCCGGTGCGTTCGGGTCCAGCAGTGACACGATGAGGTAGAGGTAGCCAGGCGGGACGGGGCGGTCGAGGTCGCGTCCCGTGGGGACGGCCACCGACACCGCGTGGCAGTGGTAAACGCTCTGCACCCGCAGACCCTTCGCGCGCGCCGCGGTGAACGCCTGGTACATGGACTCCGGGGGGATCTGGAATCCATAGGGCCAGGCCCCCGCGTTCGGAGTGCATTCGACGGCGCGTGCGACGCCCTGCTCGTCGAACAGCAGCAGGCCGCACGCCTGGTTCGGAAGTTGGGCGCGACAGTGCTCGATGACCTGCAGCTGGATGTCGAACGGGACCCGGAGCGCCACTCTCACCCTCCCCGAATCGCCGTCAGCAGGCAGACTTCGTCGCGGTTCTCCACGCGCCGGGTCTCGCACGCCTCCGCAGGCACGAGCTTGCCGTTGTGGAAGATGTGAATGTGCGGGCTCAGCGCGCCGTCCACCAGGATCTTCTCCGCGAGCGAGACATTGCGCTGGCACAGGCTCCGCACCGCTTCACCGACGGTGCTCGCGGGAATCTCCAGCGTGTCCTCGCCATCGTCGGCGAAGCTGTCGAGCGGCGGTTGCAGAATGACTTGCACGAGTTCGCCCATCGCGTTTCTCCTACCCGTAGTTGTGCTTCGACGGTCGATTCGTTCCGGCGGTTTCTGATACCAGTTGTCGCGCCGCAGCCGCCCGGCAACCTGCCAGGACGTGCCGGAACAGGTCCGCCGTCCATGCCGGGTCGAAGCCGAGCCCACGTGCGCCTTCCGTCCGCTGATCGATCAGCGCCTCCTCGCGCTCCGGGTCGAACAAGGGCAAGCCCAGCTTCGCCTTCGCTCGGCCGATGGCGGCCGACACGGCGGCGCGCTTGCCGAGCACCGCGAGGAACTCGCGGTCGACTGCATCCATGCGGGTGCGCAGCTGCGCCACTTCGTCGCGCTGCGTCGTCCCGGACACCGTCCCCCTGGGGGAGGCGGCCACTCCGCCCGCCGGGGCAGCGATCGCATTGGCCGCGCTCAGCGCGGCGCACGCCCGGTGGTTGTTGCTGTTGAGGACTGCGAGATCCAACCCCGCGTGCACGGCGAGCGCGATGTATGCCGCTACGACCGACCCGCCCTCCGGGTGACCCAGGCCCGCATTCTCCGGCCAAATAATGGTGCGCAGACCCAGCCGGCTCGCCTCGGCGAGGGTTCCCAGGCTGACGCGCAGCGAGCTGGGCAGCACGTGATGCGAGGGGGAGAGGGCGTCTACCACGATGTCGGTCGACGACAGTCCCGCTCCTTCGATCGTTCGCAGCACGCCCTCGATGACCTTCATGCGGCCCGCGACACTGTCGGGCATGCCCTCGTCACCGATCGGCTGAAGCACCAGCGCACAGGGATGGTCGCCGACCGCTTTCAGGACTTGCTCCAGCTTCCGCCGCTCACCGCTCACGTAGTTGACCAGCGGCTTTCCGCGGTACCGCGCCAGAGCGGCACTCAGCGCTCGCTCATCGAAGAAGTTCAGCAACAGCCCCACGTGCGGGTAGTCGTTGGCGACCTCGACCAGCCGTGGGAGGAGATCTTCCTCTCGCTCATCCGCAGACCGCGCGAAGAGACTCACCATCGCCGCGCCCTGCTCGGAAGCACGGGCGAAGCACTCGTGGAACAAGCGCACGCGGTCGTCGACCGAGAGGTGGAACTGCTGTCGGATCAGGCTCGGGTCGGTGACGTAGTCCAGTTCGCCCGCCACGAGCTGGCAGCGCCCCACGTGCAAGGGGATGGGCTCGCCCGCCGCGGTGAGGATCGGCGGAACACTCGCGTCACGCATACAACGCCTCCAGGCGGGTCCGGAAAAAGGCTTCTACGGCCGTGCGCCGCGGCTTCCCCGTGCCCGTCAGGAGACGGGCCTCCGTGGTGAGCGGAGACGCGAGCAGCACGAAGTCGACGATGTGCTCGTGCTGGGGAAGGTCGCTGTTGATCCTCGCGATGTGCGGCTCCACGGCCGCTCGGTCGAGGCCTTCGTCCGACTGCGGCGCCAGAACTGCGACGAGGAAGGGTTTCTGGTCGCCGAAGACGAGCGCGTGCGATACGCCCGGGATGGCGCTGAGCCGCTGCTCGATGGGCGCAGGGTTCACGTTCTTGCCCCGGTCGGTGATGATGACTTCCTTGGCACGCCCGTAGAGGCTGAGGAAGCCGTCGCGCAGCTCGCCGAGGTCACCGGTCTGGATCCAGCCGTCCGACCCGAAGGTGGCGAGACTCTCCTCCTGCGGAACGTTCAGGTATCGCGTCGTCCGGCGTGCGGACAGGCGCACCAGGACCCGTCCGTCGTCCTCCACCGCCAGCTCGACACCGGGCCAGGGCCGACCGACCGTTCCGAAGCGCGCCTCGCCGGGCACGTTGCAGGTCAGCATCTGTGTCTCCGACATGCCGTAGCCCTCGAAGACGGGCAGCCCACAGAGCGCGAGGAAGCGCCTGAGCTCGAGGGAGCTCGGCGCAGCCCCGATGATCATCACCTTGAGATGGGTGCCCACCGCCGTATCCACCTCGGGCATCAGCACAGGGCGCAGCAGCTTCGCCAGCTCGAGCGCGGAAGGCGTGGCGTCCTGGGCCATCCACGCAGCGACCGCAGCCCCACGTAGACCGTCCGTCGGCAGCGCCCGGCGCACCTTCGTGGCCAGCTGCTGGTAGACGCTGGGAACGGTGATGAGCACCGCGGGCTGCAACGCCGCGCACTGCAGGGCGACGCGCAACGGATCTGCCAGCGTGACGTCGTAGCCCCAGCCGAGCCCTCCCAGCAGGTACTCGAAGTGCACCACGTGCGAGAACGGGTGGCAGATGAGCCAGACGTCGTCGTGGGTGATCCCGAAGAGGCGGCAGAAGTCCTCGATGAAGTGCTCGGTGCATTCGGGCGCCAGGCGGAAGGACTTCACCTTCGCCGACGCGGTCGTACCGGACGTGAACGCCACCCAGGAGAAATGGGCGTCCGCAGGAGAGAGGGGGGCCGCCTCCGTTCGCGCGCCGGCCGCTGCCAGGCCTTCCAGCGCGACCTTTGGTGTCCCCTCGAAGCATCCGAAGGCCAGCTGAGAGTTCCCGAGAACGGCGCAGTCGAGGGAGAGGTCGTCCAGACCAGCCCGTGCATCGTCGTCACCGAGCGACTCGGGGAGCGCCACCACTTCCACCCCGGCGAAAAGGCAGGCCAGTGCAGCGATCGCCCAGTCGTAGCCACTGGCGCCCATGACCGCGCACCGTCCGCCCTTCCGGCAGCCGGCCGCGGCGAGGAGCGTCCAGGCACCCAGCGCTTCCCGCAACACCTGCGGAAAGGCTCGATCCTGACGCTCGCCGTCGGCATCGAAGAAGGACAGCCGGTTGGCGCTGTTCTCGGACAGCCGCTGGGGGAGCGAGGTGATCGACCAGCTCGGCACCGTCCCCGTCCCGTCTGCCTCAAGGCCAATTCTCATCCGGACTCCTTCCCCGAGGAGCAGTGGGTGACGAGCTCCGACAGAGGGACTCGGACAGTGCGGCAGCGGTTGGCCGGCGCGTCCGCGTCCGCCACGCCGAAGGAGACGCCGCAGACGACGGCTTCGCTCTCGGGGATGGGCAGGTGCCGGCGCAGCACGTGTGGGAACTGAGCAAGGGAGGCCTGGGCGCAGCCCGCCAGGCCCTCGGCCTCGAGTGCCAGCAAGAAGCCGTACAGGAAGGACCCGAGGTCCACGAGCGCATAGGGTCCGATCGCCCGTGGGACGGTCAGGATGAGTCCCTGCGGCGCGTCGAAGAAGCGCCAGTTGGACATCACCGCGTCGACGATCGCCCGGAACTGGTTCATCCCTGTCAGCCCGCGTGCAGCCATGAGCGCATCGTCGGCTTCTCGCTTCCGGGAGAGGTGCGGCTCCTCGTACTCGGGGAGGTCCTGGACATCCGGCGCCGCCTCCCGGTTCCGTGCGGCCTCGAGCAGCTCGGGCTTGAGTCGGTCCAGCGTCCCGCCGGCGACGACGTAGGCACGCCAGGGCTGCACGTTGCACCAGGAGGGCGCGTGTCGGGCGACCTCGAGGATCCGGTCGATGCGTTCGCGCTCCAGCCGCTGCGGTAGGAAGGCACGCGTCGAACGGCGCGCCTCGAACAACGCGGCGAGGGCGTCGAGGTCGACCTCAGCAACCGACCTCGTCATGCGGCGGCCTTTCTCGGCTCTTCGCGGTTCCCGGT
>NZ_LWUA01000010.1 GCF_005222955.1 Blastococcus sp. CCUG 61487
GAGGGCGGCCTCTGAGCTGCTGATCGAGAGCGAGGACTTCGCCCCGACGGGCGAGTGGGACTTCACCGGGGCCACGGTGCTGGGTGTCGGCGGCGAGGGCGGTGAGGGCGGCGTCTCCGACCACGGCGCTTTGACCGGCCTCGCCGACGACGACCACCCGCAGTACCTGACGCAGGGCCGCGGGGATGCCCGCTACGCGCAGACCACCGACCCACGCCTGTCGGACGCCCGCCCCCCGACCGCGCACGGCCACGCGGTCGCCGACCTCTCCGACTCCACCACGGTGGGCCGGTCGGTGCTCACCGCCGCCGACGCCGCAGCGGCGCGCACCGCCATCGGGGCCGGCACCTCCAACCTGGCGATCGGCACCACCTCAACGACGGCGAAGGCGGGCGACTACAGTCCTCCCGCCGACGCCGCCGCCGGCACCGCGTCCATGCGGACGCTCGGCACCGGGGCCACCCAGGCCGCCGCGGGCAACGATTCCCGCATCACCGGAGCGGCGGCGGCCAGCGGAGTCGAGGGCGTCAAGACCCACGACGGCACGGCCGGTGGCGGCACCCGCCCGACCGGGTTCGCCCGCGTCCGCTGGGTCGGTGGCACCACCCGGCCCACCAACATGGTGACCGGCGACGTGTGGGAGCACGACGCCTGATGGCCGTCCTGTACAGCGACGCCTTCACCGGCACCAACGGTGCCGCGCCCAACGCCGCCTGGACGATCCGCGGCAACACCGGCACCAGCTTCGGCGCCACCATCCAGAGCAACCGGATGCGGCTCACCACCCGCTCCGGCATGTCCTACCCAACCATCTCCGCCGACCTGCTCGGCCTCGCTGCCAAGGCCGACACGGAACAGACCGTCACCCTGTACCCGCCGACGCTCGCCACGAGCGTCGAGGGATACATGTTCGTCCGCGCCCGCTCCAACGGCGTGATCGGCAGCGACCAGTGGGCGCCGCAGACCGGCTACCAGCTGTGGCTGCAGAAGAACACTTCGGGCACGGTCGACGTCTTCCTGCGCCGCTACTCCGGCGGGGTGGAGACCGCGTTCGGGTCCGTCGGCAACCTGCCCGGCACCGCCTGGTCCCCCACGAACGGGCTCAAAGTGCGGTTCCGGGTCGCCGGCAACTCGATCATGGCGAAGGTGTGGGTCGCCAACACCGCCGAACCCGCCGACTGGACCGCCACCGCCACTGACGCCTCACCGCTGGCCGCCGGCTCGGCGGGCATCGTCGCCACCTCCGGCGCCGACTCGGTCAGCCGCTCCTTCGAGGTCGATGACTACAGCTACGCCGACGTGCCCACGGTGCCCACCGTGTCCGGCACGGTCGGCATCGCTCGCTACGAGCGCACCACCACCGCGGGCACCGATGTGTTCAAGTACGAGCTGCGCCCCGACCCGGCGTTCACCGGCGACCCCGGCATGACCTACCTGTACATGCCCGGCACCAAGCCGCCCGGCGCCACGGCGAAGCTGTGCATTGCCGTCCACGGCTGGCAGAACCACCCGTCGAACTTCCTCGACGTCCTCGGCAACGGCGGGGCGAAGAACCTCACCGACCTGCTCCTCGACGCCGGCTACATCGTGCTCGTGCCGCACTTCTCCGCGACGTTCGGCAACGCCGACGCGATGGCCCGGCTCGTCCGCAACCGCACCTACGCCTACGCCAACTGGACGATCACCGGCACGGTCATCCTCGGCTTCTCGATGGGCGGCGGCGTCGGACTCATCGCCGCGCACCGCAAGCCGTTCCCCGACCTTCGCGGCGTGCACGCCATCGCCTCCGCGATCGACCTTGTCCGGCTCGGCGGCCCGTCCAGCACCTACGAGCTGGCCCCGGACCTGCGCGCCGCGTACGGCACCGACGCGGCCGGGCTCGCCGCCGCCTCGGCCGCATACGACCCGCAGCAGCAGGACCCCACCAAGTACACCGGCGCCCGCATCCGCATCGTCACGTCGTCTGCCGACTCGTACAGCCTGCGCCCCGACGCGCAGGTGTTCCTGCCGAAGATCGCCCCGTACGCCGCCGAGGCTGTCGACATCGACTCGTCCCCGGCACTGCACGGCGACTTCGGACAGTGGGCGAACCCGGCGAACACCGTCGCCTGGTTCGACGCCGCCATCGCCGCCGGGCCGTGGGTTACCACCACCGGCCGGGTCGTGGACAGGTGGAACGGCACCGCGCTGGTTCGGCAGACCGTGGAACGGTGGAACGGCACCGCGCTCGTCGCACAACTAGCCGAACCCTGACCTCGCCCAGAGGGG
>NZ_LWUA01000011.1 GCF_005222955.1 Blastococcus sp. CCUG 61487
CGGGCCGCGTTCGGGCTGTCCGCGGGCGTCGCGGGCGTGGTCGCCGCGGGCAGCTACGCCGGCTACTGCCTGGCGGCCCTGCTGGGCGGGCGGCTGGTGGGGCGGGGTTCCGCGCGCGCCGTGCTGTGGGCCGCCGGGGGGAGCGCGGCGCTGGGCTGCCTGCTGGTCGCGGCCGCGTGGGGCGGCCCCGTCCTCGCCGCCGGCGTCCTGGTCGCGGGCAGCGGCGCCGGAGCGGCGACCCCCGCCCTCGTCGCCGCCGTCCGCGGGTCCGTCCCGGCGCCGGACGAGCCGCGCGCAGGGCGTGGTCAACAGCGGCACCGGAGCGGGCGTGGTGGTCGGGGGGCTGCTCGTCCTGACCGTCCCGGAGGCCTGGCGGTGGTGCTGGGCGGGGTTCGCCCTGGCGGCGCTGCTGACCATGTGGTGGGCCGATCGGAGCGCCCGGTGGCCGTCGGCCGCGCCGCTCGCGCTCGGCCGACCCGTCGGCCCTCGGCGGCTCCGCGCCCTGTGCCGGCCCCTGGTCGCCGCGGTGGTGGCGGGCGCCGGCTGCGCCGGTGTGTGGACCTTCGGCCGCGACCTGCTGGCCGTCGAGGGCGGGGTGCCGACCCGCGTCACCGGGCTGCTGTGGTGCGTGCTCGGTGGCGCCGGGCTCCTCGGCGGCATCAGCGGCGTGCTGGTCGGCCGGATCGGGCTGCGCGCCGCGTGGGGTGCCACCGTCGTCGTCGCGGCCGCCGGTACGGCCGGTCTGGCGGTGGCCCCGGACGACGCGCGGGTCGCGGCGGTGGGGCTGGCCTGCTTCGGCGCCGCGTTCGTGGCGCTCAGCGGGGTGCTGATCGCGTGGGGTGCGCACCGGGAGCCGGACTCGGCCCCGGCGGCGGCCGCCACCCTGTTCATCGGGTTCACCGTCGGCCAGGCGGCCGGCTCGGTGCTGCTCGGCTCGCTCGCCGGCTGGGTGGGGATGCCGGGTGCCTTCGCCGTGGCCGCCGGGGTGCTCCTGGCCTCCGGAGCGGCGGCCGAACCGCGGACCGCGGGCGCCCACCGGGGTCCGGGGGAGCGCCCGGGGGTGCCGGCGCCCATGGTCTAGGGTGTCTCGAATTCTAGAACCGCGATCTAGTAGGAGGCGCTCGTCGTGTGGACCCGGGACTCCGCACCCCCGAGCCCTGGTGAGCCCCTGCCCATGACCGCGCGCGCCACCCTCGTGCTGGCCCCCAACGCCAACGCGTGGACCTTCGAGGGCACCAACACCTGGCTGCTCGCCGAACCCGGCGACGCGCAGTGCGCGGTGGTCGACCCCGGTCCCGACGACGACGCGCACCTCGCCGCGATCCTGGCCGCGGCCGGCGACCGCGCGATCACCGCCGTGCTGGTCACCCACGCCCACTCCGACCACGCCGAGCTGGCTCCGCGGCTGGCCGAGGTGACCGGCGCAGCCCTCCGGGCGGCTCACCCCCGACTCACCGCCGAGCCGTTGCAGGACGACGACGAGATCCGCGTGGGCGCGCTGACAGTCCGCGTCCTCTACACGCCGGGGCACACCGGTGACTCGGTGTGCTTCCGGCTCCCGGCCGAGAACAGCGTGCTGACCGGCGACACCGTGCTCGGCGGCGGGTCACCCATCGTCAAGCCCGGCCGGCTCGGCCAGTTCTTCGACAGCCTCGACCGGCTCAGCGAGGTCCTCGCCGCCCCCGGGTCGACGATCCTGCCCGGGCACGGGCCGGCGCTGCCGGATCCGCTCGCCCAGATCGAGCGCCGGCGCCAGGCGCGGCTGCGCCGCATCGACCAGGTGGTCGGGGCGCTGGCCGCGGGGATCGACGACCGCGAGGCGCTGGTCGACCACCTCTACCCCGACCTCCACCCGGACCTGCGGGACGCCGCGCGCGTCTCCGTGGACGCCGTGCTCGCGCACGTCCGGACCGATCCCGACCCCCTTCCGACCCGAGGAGAGCCCCGCCGGTGACGTCACCCCCGAAGCCCGCACCCGTACCGACCCCGGAGACCCAGCCGTTCTGGGACGGCTGCGCCGCCGGCGAGCTGCGCATCCAGCGGTGCACCTCCTGCGGCGAGCACGTGTTCTACCCGCGGCCGGCGTGCCCGCACTGCCACTCGACCGACCTCGAGTGGGTCACCAGCGACGGCACCGCGACGCTGCACTCCTACGTCATCAGCCACCGCCCCGCGCCCGGCTTCGCCGGGGAGACGCCCTACGTGATCGCGATCGTGGAGCTGCCCGAGGGCGTGCGCATGATGACCAACCTCGTGGAGGTCGAGCCCGACCCGGAGAAGCTGCCCCTGGACATGCCGCTGCGCGTGGTCTTCGAGCCGCGCGGCGACGTCCACCTGCCGCTGTTCGCACCTGCCGGGAGTGCCGCATGAGCGCCAAGGACGACATCGTCATCATCGGGGCCGCCGAGACCGACCAGCTCGGCAAGCTGCCCCACCTGTCGACGCTGAGCCTGCACCTCGAGGGCGCCCGCAACGCGCTCGCCGACGCCGGCATGACGCCGGCCGACATCGACGGCATCGCCACCGTGCAGACGCCGGGCCCGGTCGCCATCGGGCACGCCCTCGGCATCGAGGCCGGGTGGCTCGACGGCACCGGCGTGGGCGGCACGTCGTTCCTGTTCCACGTCCGGCACGCCGCCGGCGCCATCCGCGCCGGCCTGGCCGAGACGGTTCTCATCACGCACGGCGAGTCCGGCCGGTCGCGGGTGGACGCCCCCGCCTGGGGCCGCAGCCCGCAGTCGCTGCAGGGACAGTTCGAGGCGCCCTACGGCGTCTTCGGACCGCCGACGTCGTTCACGCTCTCGGCGCTGCGGTTCATGCACGAGACCGGCACGACGCTCGAGCAGCTGGCGGAGGTCGCCGTCGCCCAGCGCCGGTGGGCGAACCAGAACCCGCGGGCGCTCATGCAGGACCTGGTCACCGTGGACGACGTCCTGGCCTCGAAGATGATCGCCTGGCCGTTCACCCTGCTCATGTGCTGCCTGGTCACCGACGGCGGTGGCGCGCTCGTGGTCACCACCCGCGAGAAGGCGGAGGCCCGCGGGTACGACAAGCCCCTCGTGCACCTGCTGGGCGCCGGTGAGGCGGCCGACTCGCCGATGATCAGCCAGATGCCCGACCTCACCTCGTTCGGTGCCTTCAAGCGCTCGAGCGCGGCGGCGTTCGCCGAGGCCGGCATCAGCCACGCCGACGTCGACCACCTGATGATCTACGACGCCTTCGCGCACGTGCCGCTCTACGGCCTCGAGGACGCCGGCTTCGTCGGCCGCGGCGAGGCCGGCGCGTTCGTCGCCGAGGGACACACGTCGCCGGGCGGCCGGCTGCCGCTGAACACCAACGGCGGCGGGATGTCCTACACCCACACCGGGATGTACGGCATGTTCGCCATCCAGGAGGCCGTGCGCCAGGTGCGGGGCGAGGCGGCCGCCCAGGTCGAGGGCGTGGAGCGCAGCGTCGTCCTCGGCAACGGCGGCATGTTCATGGCGGGCGCGACCCTCGTGCTGGGGAACTCGCCGCGCTGACCCCGGGCGTGTCGATCATCGTCGGATGGTGGCCCGCCCTACCGGTCGGGGACGCCGGACGACGATGATCGACACGGAGGGAGGAGCCCAGATGCCACGCGAGGCCGGCGCCGCCCCCGGGCGCAGCGCCTGGAAGTGGAGCCGCACCGGCGAGACCCGCCGGGTGCTGCTCGACGCCGCCCGCGAGGTGTTCGCCGAGCGCGGGTTCGCCGAGTCCAGCGTGGCCGACGTCGTCGAGCGCGCCGGGTCCAGCGTGGGCAGCCTCTACCACCACTTCGGCGGCAAGAGCGAGCTGTTCCTCGCGCTCTGGGAGGACTGGCAGAGCAGCCAGGAGCAGCGCGCGGCCGAGGGGGTCGCCGCCGCCCGCCGGGCGGGGGAGGAGCGGCCGCTGGCGCTGTTCGTCGCCGGCGCCCGCGGCTTCCTCCGCGGCTCCTGGGAGGGCCGGGCCCTCGGCAGCCTGTTCGTCGACAAGGACGGGCCGCCGGGCTTCGAGCTCATGCGGCGCACCCGGGGGCACCAGTGGCTGCGGCAGAACTCCCTGCTGCTCCAGGCGCCCGACGACGCGATCGGCCGCGTCACCGTCTCGGTGCTGACCACCGTCATCGGCGAGGCGGGCCGCGAGGTCATGGCCAGCCGCACCCGACGCGAGGCCGAATCCATCGTCGACGCGGCGGTGGAGATGATCGAGCGGCTCGGCGTCCTGGCCGAGACCGCCGAGCAGTACGCGGGCGACGCCGGCCCGGAGGAGGCTGTCCTCCGGGCCGGCGAGGCCTCGTCGGGGCCGGACGCCGGGCCGGCCGTCGCCGGCGCCTGACAGTGAGGATGTA
>NZ_LWUA01000012.1 GCF_005222955.1 Blastococcus sp. CCUG 61487
CAGCCTCACAGTCACCTGATCCCAGCCGGGCGGCTCAGTGGCTGTGGCCGTGCCCGTGCGAGTGGCCGTGCGTGTGGTGCCCGCCGGCGTGCTCGTGCTCCTCCTCGGGGGCCTCCACGACCGCCGAGTCGGTGGTGAGCACCATCGCCGCGATCGAGACGGCGTTGCCCAGCGCGGCCTTGGTGACCTTGACCGGGTCGATGACGCCCTGCTTGGCCAGGTCGCCGTACTCACCGGTCGCGGCGTTGAAGCCCTGACCGCTCCCGGCCTCGCGGATCTTGCTGACGACGACGCGGCCCTCGAAGCCGGCGTTCTCGGCGATCTGCACGGCCGGGGCGTCCAGCGCGGTGCGGACGGCGCGCGCACCGGTCAGCTCGTCCCCGGACAGGTCCAGGGCGTCGATCGCCGTCGCCGCGTGCACCAGGGCCGAGCCGCCGCCGGCGATGACCCCCTCCTCGACCGCCGCGCGGGTGGCCGCGATGGCGTCCTCGATGCGGTGCTTGCGCTCCTTGAGCTCGACCTCGGTGGCCGCGCCGACGCGGATGACGCCGATGCCGCCGGCCAGCTTCGCGAGACGCTCCTGGAGCTTCTCGCGGTCCCAGTCGGAGTCGGTCGCGTCGATCTCGCGGCGGATCTGCGCCACGCGGTCGGAGATGGCCTCCGACGTGCCGCCGCCGTCGACGATCGTGGTGGCGTCCTTGGTGACGGTCACCCGCCGGGCGGTCCCGAGCACCTCGAGGCCGACGGACTCGAGCGACAGGCCGACGTCCTCGCTGACGACCTGGCCACCGGTGACGACGGCGAGGTCGGTCATGAACGCCTTCCGGCGGTCGCCGAAGTACGGCGACTTCACCGCGACGACCTTGATCGTCTTGCGGATGGAGTTGACGACGAGCGTGGACAGCGCCTCGCCCTCGACGTCCTCGGCGACGATGAGCAGCGGCCGCGCCCCGGAGCCGAGGACCTTCTCCAGCAGCGGGAGCAGGGTGGCCAGAGCGCTGATCTTGCCGCTGACCAGCAGCACGAGGGCGTCGTCCAGGACGGCCTCCATGGCCTCCTGGTCGGTGACGAAGTAGGGCGAGAGATAGCCCTTGTCGAACTGGACCCCCTCGGTCACGTCGAGGTCGGTCTCGAGGGTGTTGCTCTCCTCGACGGTGATGACGCCGTCGTTGCCGACCCGCTCCATGGCCTCGCCGATGAGCTCGCCGACGGTGGCGTCCTGGGCGGAGATGGTGGCGACGCCGGAGATGGCGGCGCGGTCCTCCACCGGGATGGCGGCGGCGTCGAGCGCGGCGTGGACCGCGTCGAGGGCGGCGCGCATGCCGCGGCCGAGGGCCATGGGGCTCGCGCCGGCGGCGACGTGCTTCATGCCCTCGTGCACCAGGGCCTGGGCCAGGACGGTGGCGGTGGTGGTGCCGTCGCCGGCGACGTCGTTGGTCTTGGTGGCGACGTTCTTCGCCAGCTGCGCACCGAGGTTCTCGTAGGGGTCCTCGAGATCGACCTCCCGGGCGATGGTGACGCCGTCGTTGGTGATCGTCGGTGCGCCGAACTTCTTGTCGAGGACGACGTTGCGGCCGCGGGGGCCGAGGGTCACGCGGACGGCGTCGGCGAGCTTGTCGACGCCGGTCTCGAGGGCCCGGCGGGCGTCCTCGTTGAACTTGATGATCTTGGCCATGGGCTTGTCCGATCAGTAAGGCAGGGCGAAAGACGACCGCCCCGGGACCCGGGATGCGGGCCGCCGGGGCGGTCGGAGTGCTTCGTGGAGAAGGGCTACTTCTCGACGACGGCGAGCAGGTCGCGGGCGGAGAGCACGAGGTACTCCTCGCCGCCGTACTTGACCTCGGTGCCGCCGTACTTGGAGTAGATGACGACGTCGCCCACGTTCACGTCGAGCGGAACGCGGTTGCCGTTGTCGTCGATGCGGCCGGGGCCGACGGCGACGACGGTGCCCTCCTGGGGCTTCTCCTTGGCGGTGTCCGGGATGACCAGACCGGAGGCGGTGGTGGTCTCGGCCTCGTTGGCCTGGACCACGACCCGGTCCTCCAGCGGCTTGATGCTGACCTTGGTAGCGGTCGTCACGTCGGTGACGCCCCCTTCGGTGTCGGACGGCAGGTGGCAGGTACTACTGGTGGTGCTGATGCTGTGGCACGGGATCCGGGCACCCGCCGTCGCGGGGGTCGGGTGCCAGCCCGTGTCGATTGGCACTCTACCTACGAGAGTGCCAACCACTCAACCGGGTCCCCGTGGTGGGTGACCGGCCGCCGATGGGCGACGCTGTTCCCGTGCACCCGTCCGAGGACCAGGCCGCCGACACGGTGCGGCAGCTGCGCGCCCTCGCGACATCCGAGGGCGCGGTCGCGCTGGCCCGGGCGGCGGAGCTGCTCGACGCGGGCAGCGATCCGGTCGCCGGGCTGACCCGGTTGCGCGCCGAGGTCGGCACCGACCTCGCGGGCCCCGCCTGGGGCATCGCCCGGCAGCGACGGAAGGCACGGTCGACCTTCGGGGCCGACGCCGACCGGCTGCTGTTCACCGCCGACACCCTCGAGCAGGCGGGCCGGCCTGAGCTCGCCGCCCGGCGCGCGGCCCGCCTGCTCGCCGGGGGCGCGGACTCCGTCGCCGACCTGGGCTGCGCGGCGGGCACCGACACGATCGCCCTCGCCCGCGCCGGGGCCCGGGTGCTCGCCGTCGACGTCGACCCGGTGGCCCGCGCGCTCACCGCGGCCAACGTGGCGGCCCTCGACCTGGCCGACGACGTCTGGGTGCTGCCCGGCGACGCCGTCGAGCTGGTGGCGGCCGCCCGGGGCGGCGAGATCGCGGGCTGTGCCGCCGCCGTCCTCGACCCCGCCCGTCGGGCCGACGGTCGACGCCTGCTCGACCCCGACACGTGGTCGCCGCCGTGGGCGACGGTCGTCGCGCTGCTGGAGAAGGTGCCGACGTCGGTGGTGAAGGTGGCGCCGGGGCTGGACCACGACCGCGTGCCCGCGGGCGTCGAGGCGGAGTGGGTGTCCGTCGGCGGCTCGATCGTCGAGGCGCTGCTCTGGGGCCCGGCGGTGGCGACGACGTGGCGGCGGGCGACCACCGTGCGGGACGGCGTCGTCTCCGAGCTCACCGCCGACGCCGACCCCGGTCGCGCCGCCGCCGGACCCGTCCGCGGGTGGCTGCACGAGCCCGACCCGGCGGTGATCCGCTCCGGCCTGGTCGCCCTCGTGGCCGAGGAGCTCGAGGCCACGCTGGTCGATCCGACGATCGCCTACCTGACCAGCGACCAGGCGGCCGACTCCCCCTGGGTCACCAGCTACCGGGTCGACGAGGTGCTGCCGTTCAACCTCAAGAAGCTCAAGGCACTGCTGCGCACCCGGGGCGTGGGCCGCGTGGTGGTCAAGAAACGCGGCTCGCCGATCGAGCCCGAGACCCTGTCCCGGCAGCTCCGCGGTGCGGGCAGCGGGACCGCGACGGTCGTCGTCACCCGCGTGGCCGGCGCCCCCACCGTGCTCGTCTGCGACGTCGTGGCGTGACGAGGCGCCGCCGGCGGTCCCGCTAGCGTGCGGACGTGATCATGGCCGTCGCGGTAGCGGGTGTCGTCGTCCTCGGGTGCCTGGCGGTCTTCCAGGCACTGCTCGTGGCCGGAGCCCCGCTGGGCAGGTTCGCCTGGGGCGGTGGCCACGTCGTGCTGCCGGTGATCCTGCGCATCGGCAGCGCCGCCTCCATCGGGCTCTACGCCTTCGTCGCGCTGCTCGTGCTCCAGGCAGCCGGCGCCGTGGACGTGTTCCCGGCCGGCGTCGTCGACATCGGCATCTGGGTGCTGACCGCGTACTTCGCGATCGGCGTCGCCATGAACGCCGTCTCGCGCAGCCGCGCGGAGCGGATGGTCATGACGCCGGTCGCCCTCGCCCTGGCCGTCATCTGCCTGGTGCTGGCCCTGCAGTGAGCTCCGACAGTCCTGGTGTGCGACGTGAGCCGGGGGGCCAAAAGCGCGCTTGTGGCCCTAGGGGGTCAGCGGGAGACGACGTCGACCGGCAGGGAGCTGTCCGCGCCGAGGTCCGGTGCCGACGGCGCGACGCCGGCGGCGACCAGCCGCGACCCGAGCGCGGCCACCATGGCGCCGTTGTCGGTGCACAGCTTCGGGCTCGGCACCCGCAGCACGATGCCGGCCGCGGCGCAGCGCTCCTCGGCCAGCGCCCGCAGCCGCGAGTTGGCCGCCACTCCCCCGCCGAGCACCAGGTGGTCGACGCCGTGGTCGCGGCACGCGCGCACGGCCTTGGCGGTGAGGACGTCGGCCACCGCCTCCTGGAACGAGGCGGCGACGTCGGCCACCGGCACCGGTTCCCCCGCCCGCTCGCGCGCCTCGATCCACCGGGCGACGGCGGTCTTCAGGCCGGAGAAGGAGAAGTCGTAGGGCGCATCGCGCGGGCCGGTGAGCCCGCGGGGGAAGGCGATCGCGTCCGGGTCGCCCTCGCGGGCGGCGCGGTCGATCGGCGGTCCACCCGGGAAGGGCATCCCCAGCACCCGCGCGACCTTGTCGAAGGCCTCACCCGCGGCGTCGTCGATGGTGCGGCCGAGCGGCTGCACGTCCTGGGCCAGGTCGGGCACGAGCAGCAGCGAGCTGTGCCCGCCCGAGACGAGCATCGCGATCGACGGCTCGGCCAGCGGGCCGTGCTGCAACTCGTCCACGGCCACGTGCGCGGCCAGGTGGTTGACCCCGTACAGCGGCTTGTCCAGCGCCAGCGCGTACGCCTTGGCGGCGGCGACGCCGACCAGCAGCGCGCCGGTCAGCCCCGGGCCGGAGGTGACCGCGACGGCGTCGACGTCGGAGGCCTGGATGCCGGCCTCGGCCAGCGCCCGGTGCACCGTCGGCACCATCGCCTCCAGGTGCGCCCGGGAGGCGATCTCGGGCACCACCCCGCCGAAGCGCTCGTGCTCCGCCATCGACGTGGCCAGCGCGTCGGCGAGCAGGGTGTGCCCGCGGACGATGCCGACGCCCGTCTCGTCGCACGAGGTCTCGAACCCCAGCACCAGCGGCTCCTGCGTCACCGCCGCTCCCTCCTCATGACCACGGCATCGGTGCCGCTCGGTTGGTAGTAGCCGCGCCGGCGGCCGATCTCGGCGAACCCGCGCCGCCGGTACAGCCCCTGCGCGAGCTCGTTGTCCGCCCGGACCTCGAGGAGCACCACCGGGCTGCGCCGCCGGTCGGCCTCGGCGAGCAGCGCGTCGAGCAGCTGCGCGCCGATCCGCTCGCCCTGGCGGGTGCCGGTGACGCCGATCGTGGCCACGTGCGCCTCGTCGTCGTAGGCGATGAGGCCGGCGTACCCGACCACCTGCCCGTCGTCGTCGGCCACGAGGTAGTGGCGGGTGTCGGTCTGCGCCAGCTCGTCGCGGTACATGGCCGCGGTCCAGGTGTCCGGCGCGAAGAGCTCCTCCTCGAGCGCCATCACCGCCGGCAGGTCGGTCGGCTGCATCGGGCGCAGCCGGATCACTGCGACACGGCCTTGATCGCCGCCGGTGGGGTGGCGTCCGGGCGGCGCAGGTACAGCGGCACGAGGGGCGCGGCCGACGACGGATCGGCCAGCTGGGGGGCGGCCGCGCGGAGCAGCCCCGCCGTCGTCACCTCCGCCGGCTCCACCTGGGCGTCCAGCCGGGCCGCGAAGGCGGGGTCCCCCACGAAGGGGCCGGGGCGGCCGAGCTCCTCCGGCCGGACGACTCCCGGCCCGTCCACGCGGGCCCCCCGGCCGTCGTAGGCGGCCCAGTAGACCTCCTTGCGGCGCGCGTCGGTGACCACGGTGCGGGCGCCGGAGCCGATCGCGTCCAGGGAGCACACCCCGACCACCGGCAGGCCGCGCGCGTCGGCCAGCGCGGCGGCCGTCACGATGCCGACCCGCAGCCCGGTGAACGGCCCCGGCCCCAGGCCGGTGACCATCGCCTGCACCTCGGCCAGCGCGAGCCCGGCGTCGGCCAGCACGGCCTCGATCGCCGGGGTGAGCAGCTCGGCGTGCCTGGTCCCGGACGGGACGGCGCGCTCGGCCAGGACGTCGACGCCGTCGGGCGACCAGCGGGCCACACCGGCGACCAGGGTCGGGGTGGCGGTGTCGAGCGCGAGGACGAGCACGAGAGGCCAGGGTAGTGCGCGGGAGCGGACGGGAGAGAATGCACGGGACGCCGGCAGGAGGCCGGAACCCGGACGAGGGTCGGGTACGGCTCACGGGGAGGACACGAGGGTGTCGGCGGACGGCGCGACGGGACCGGCGCGGCCGGGTCTGCGGACCCAGCTGGTCCGCTTCGTCCTGGTGGGCGGCTTCAGCGCCGTCGTCGACCTGACGGTGTACTCGCTCGGCCTGCACCTGGGGCTGGCCACCTACGTCGCCCGGGCGCTGAGCTTCGTCGTCGGCACGACCACCGCGTACGCGCTCAACCGGCGCTGGGCCTTCCAGGTGGACGGCGGTGCCCGGCGGGCCGGGGGGTTCGCGCTGCTCTACGGCACGACGTTCTTCCTGATCCTCGGCGTGAACGCCCTCGCGCTGGCGGTCCTCCCGGACTCCTCGTGGCGGGTCACCCTGGCGTGGGCGTTCTCGCAGGGGCTCGGCACGGCCTGGAACTTCGTCATGCTGCGGTTGGTCGTCTTCCGCTCCTGACGGCCGACATCGCGGTGCTCGACCACATCGGCCACCCCACGAGCAACGCACCGTCACATCAAGAGCACGCTGCGTCGATACGTAACGGTACGGTCCGGTAGCGCTCCCCCGCAGCTGCTCGGGGACGACCGATCCCGAGATTGCGAGCCATCGATGCCCGACGCAGCCAGCGGCGCGCAGCACCCGTGACCGTTCTCGACCCGACGGTCCGGTTCACCCCGACGACGGCGGTGCGCCCGGTCCCGCCACCGGTTCGCGCACCTCGACCTGCCGCGGAACACGCCACGGAACCGGCGGGGCCGGCGAGCCACTTCCGCGCGGACATCCAGGGGCTGCGCGCGATCGCTGTCGGCCTGGTCGTCCTCAACCACGTCACCGGCTGGCCCGGGGGCGGCTACGTGGGCGTCGACGTCTTCTTCGTCATCTCGGGCTTCCTCATCACCGGGTTACTCCTCCGGGAACGGGAGCGGTCGGGCCGGATCTCCTTCCGCGACTTCTACGTGCGCCGGGCCCGCCGCATCCTCCCGGCGGCGATCGTCGTCCTGGCCGTGACGAGCGTCGCCAGCCAGGTGCTGTTCCTCGGCGACCGCGCGAACAGGGTCGTGGAGGACAGTCTCTGGTCGCTGGCCTTCGCCGCCAACGTCGGCTTCGCCCTGCAGGGGACCGACTACTCCGACAGCAGCACCGCCCACTCACCGATGCAGCACTTCTGGTCGCTCTCGGTGGAGGAGCAGTTCTACGTCGCCTGGCCGCTGCTCATCCTCGCGGTGACGGCGCTCGTGGTGGGTCGGCGCCGCCGGGTCGCGCTGGGGGGCGCGATGCTCGCCGTCTGCACCGCATCGTTCGCCTGGTCGGTGCACGCCACCGCCGCGTCCCCCACCACCGCCTACTTCTCCACGTTCACCCGCGCCTGGGAGCTGGGGGTGGGCGCGCTGGTCGCGGTGTCCGCCGCGTCCCTGCACCGGCTCCCGGACGCCGTGCGCGCCGTCGCGGCGTGGGCCGGGCTGGGCGGCATCGTCGTGGCGGCGCTCGCCTACTCCTCGCAGACGCCCTTCCCCGGCGCCGCGGCGGCGCTACCCGTCCTGTCGGCCGCCGCGCTGGTGGCGTTCGGGAACGCCCCGGGCGGGCCCGGCCGTCCGTGGCTGCTCACCAGCCGGCCCATGCGCTTCGTCGGGGACGTCTCCTACTCGCTGTACCTGTGGCACTGGCCGGTCGTGGTGCTCCTCGGCGTCGTGATCAGCACGGGCACCTGGACGTTCGCCGCGACGGCGATCGCGCTGTCGGTGCTCCTCGCGGTCGCCTCCTACCTGCTGATCGAGCGCCCCCTGCTCACCGCGGGTTCCCGGCGGGCCGTGCCCGCCGGTGCGCAGCCGCGCGGGGCCGTCGTCGCGCACCGGGTGAGGAGTGCCGCAGCGCTGACGGTGATCGGCGCCGTGACCGCCGTCGCCTGCGTCGCGCTGCTCCCCGACCGCCGCCCGACCGGCGGTGCCCTCGGCGCGATGCCGGCAGCGGCCGATGCCTCTCTCGCCCCGCTCGCCGAGCAGATCCGGAACTCGCTCGAGGCCACCGAGTGGGGTCCGCTGCACCCCGCGCTCAGCGACCTGTCGACGGCGCGGGCGCCGGAGTGGGGCATCGACCTGTGCCTCGACGTCGACGGGAGCAACGTCGCGCGGTGCAGGTACGGGAGCCCGACCGCTCCACGACGCGTCGCCGTCCTCGGTGACTCGATCGCCCTCAGCTGGGTCCCCGGTCTGCGTGCCGCACTACCGGCGGACCAGTGGGCCGTCCAACTGCTGACCTGGCGCGAGTGCCCCAACATCACCGCCCCGACGCGGGGCATGAAGGAGCCGGTGCACACCTCGTGCATGGAGCACCGGGAGTGGGCGCTGGACCGGATCGCCGAGGATCCACCGGACCTGGTCGTGATGAGCAACAACTACGGCGCACCGCTGGTGGACCCCGTCGCCGACCCCTCCGCCGTGTGGCGAGCGGGCACGGAGGAGATCGTCGCCCGGGTGCACGCGACCGGCGCGAGGGCGCTCGTGCTCGCCGCGCCCCCGACCTCGGTGGCACTCGAGGAGTGCGCCACCGCGCTGAACTCTCCGGCCGACTGCGTCCTGCCCGTCCCGGACGCGTACGACCTGAGCGCCTCCGTCGAGCGTCGTGCCGCGGAGACGCAGGGCGCCACGTGGGTCGACACCAGGGACTGGTTCTGCTTCGAGGGCCGATGCCCCGCCGTCGTCGGGTCCACGCCGGTCTACATCGACCACATGCACCTGACGGCCGAGTACTCGCGCAGGCTGGCTCCGCAGCTCCTCCAGGCGCTGCTCGGCACGGCCTGACGGGGCGTCAGCCGATCCGCTCGTCCCAGCCGGGGCCGTGCGGCACGAGGACGACGGTGCGGATATCGTCGTCCCGGCGCTCGAGCCGCACCTCGAGGTGCTCGTCGGCGAGCTGCTCGACCAGACCCTGCCCCCACTCGACGACGGTCACCGAGTCGGCGACGGTGACGTCGAGATCCAGGTCGTCGACGTCGGCCATCCCGCCGAGCCGGTAGGCGTCGACGTGCACCAGCGGGAGCCGCCCTCCCTGGTGCACCCGGGCGATCACGAACGTCGGCGAGGTGACCGGCTCGCGCACGCCGAGCCCGCGGCCGATACCGCGGGTGAGCGCGGTCTTGCCGGCACCCAGCGGCCCGACGAGCACGACGAGGTCGCCGGGGCGGAACAGCGCCGCCAGCTGCTCGCCCAGCCGCTCGGTGTCCTCGACCGTCGGCAGCTCGTGCGCGGCCTTCACGTGTCCTCCTCCAGCGACCGGGCGACGGCGGTGAGGTCGGCGAGCAGCCCCGCCCGCGGTGCGCCGTTCGGTCCGAACCTGATCGCCGCCGACGGATGGTAGGTCGCCCAGACCGCTCGGCCGTCGACGTCGTGCGGGCGCCCGCGCGCGGCGGCGAGCACGGTCTTCGGTCCGAGGAACCACTTCGCCGACGAGAGCCCCAGCGCGACCACCACCCGGGCGTCCAGCAGCCTCAGCTGGCGGTGCAGCCATCCGCTGCAGCGAGCCACCTCCGGCGCCCGCGGCGTCCGGTTGGCCGGGGGCCGGCACTTCACGACGTTGAGCACCGCGGCCTGCACCCGGTCCAGCCCGGCCGCGGCGAGCAGCTCGTCGAGCAGCATCCCCGACTTCCCGACGAAGGGCCGGCCGGTCTCGTCCTCGCTCGCCCCCGGCGCCTCGCCGACCAGCACCAGCCGGGGCCGGCCGGCCGCCGGTACGTCGCCGACGACCACGTGCTGCCGGGTGGCCGCCAGCTCGGGGCAGGCGACGCAGCCGCTCGCGACCTCGGCCAGCCCCGGCCAGTCGGCGGCGGCCGCCGCGGCGCGCGCTACCTCCTCGGGCGGGGCATCCGGTCCGGGCGGCCGGGGTGCGGCCACCGTCAGCGCTCCGCCGACTGGGCGGCCGCGACGCGCCGCACCAGGCGGGCGAGGGCGTCGTCGACCACGTCGGGCTTCTCCAGCAACACCATGTGCCCGGCCTCGGGGACGACGACGAACTCGGCCTCCGGGAGCCGCTCGACGATCAGCTCGCTGTGCTCCTTGGGGATCATCCGGTCGGCGTCGCCGGTGAGCACCAGCGTGGGGATGCGGCGCAGCGGCGCCAGGGAGCCGGTCTCGTCGAGCCCGGCGAGCGCCGGGTAGAACTCCGCGATCACGTCGACCGGCGTCCCGGCGATCATCGCGTCGACGTAGTGCACCAGCGCAGGGTCGACGTCGGCCGAGGCGAACGACAGCGACCGGGTGAGGACCGAGACGAGGTCGGCGGCCACGCGCCGGGCGCCCTCGGCGAACGCGGGGCGGCGCCGCATCGTCCAGGCCGCGAGCGGCAGCGTCACCGCGCGCACCCGGGTGAGGAACTCGGGGAGCCCGAAGTTCAGGTCGGCCAGGTTTCCGCTGGAGGTGGACAGCAACGCCGCGCCGACGACGCGGCTGCCGAACAGCTCGGGGCGCAGTGCGGCCAGCCCCATGATCGTCATGCCGCCCATCGAGTGCCCGACCAGCACGACGGGGCCGTTGGGCACCCGCGCCTCGAGCACCGCGGCGAGGTCGCGGCCCAGCTGCTCGATGGTGGAGCGCTCGCTGCTGCCGCGCTCCGAGGCCCCGTGCCCGCGCTGGTCGTAGAAGACCAACCGGGCAGCCGGCCGGTGCCCGTTCGCGGTGGCCAGCTGCGCGCCCAGGGTGCGCCGTTGGAACGCCCAGGAGTGCAGCGACAACGTGTAGCCGTGCACGAAGACGATCGTCATCGGGGCGTCCTGGGGGCCGACCTCCTCGACGTGCAGCAGCACGCCGTCGTCGGTGCGCACCCGTGCGGTGCGGTCGGCGCGCAGCGCCCGCGTGCCGAGCGGATCGCTGGCGAGGAGCTCCGCGTCCGGGACCTCGGCGAGGTCGGCGGGCCGGGGACCGGCGACGTCCAGACGGCGGCGGGCCATCCGGGTGAGCGCGACCCCCGCCGCCGTGCCGGCAGCGGCCAGGCCGACGACGGCGCCCACGACGCCGACCCTCTGCGCGGTGGGGTGGGCACGCCGCGACTCCCCCGCCATCAGACCGACCCCACCATCACACCGACCCCGCCGAGCCGACGTAGCGCCGGACGAAGCGGCCACCGATCCGGGTGACCAGCTCGTAGTGGATGGTCTCCGCGACGTCGGCCCACTGCTGGGCGGTCGGTTCGCCCTCGTCGCCGGGGCCCCACAGGACCACCTCGTCGCCGGGCGCGACGTCGTCGTCACCGACGTCCAGCACGAACTGGTCCATGCACACCCGGCCCGCGATCGTGCGCTGCGCGCCCGCGGCCAGGACCGGCGCGCGGTTGCCCATCGCGCGGGGCACGCCGTCGGCGTACCCGACCGGCACCAGGGCCAGGGTGGTCTCGCGCTGCGCGGTGTAGGTGTGGCCGTAGGAGATCCCTGCGCCGGCGGGCACCCGCTTGGTGAGGGCGACCCGGGCGCGCACCGTCATCGCCGGCCGCAGGCCGTGGCGGGCCGGGTCCCCGCCCAGCGGGTCGAGGCCGTAGAGGGCGATGCCGGGGCGGACGAGGTCGTACCAGGTCTCGGGCAGGGCGAGGGTCGCCGCCGAGTTGGCCAGGTGCCGACGGGCGTCGGTGAGCCCGGCCCCGCGGGCGAGCTCCACCGCCTCCTCGAAGACCCGCACCTGCGCACCGATCGTGGGGTGGGTCGGGGCGTCGGCGTAGGCCATGTGGCTCCACAGCCCGACGACGGCGATGTCCCCGTCGGCCTGCGCGCGCGCCGCGGCCGCGACGAGGTCCGGCCACTCCCCCGGCGGAGCGCCCTCCCGGGAGAGCCCGGTGTCGACGGCCAGGTGCACGCGGGCCGTCCGGCCACCGGCGCGCGCCGCGGCGAGGACCTCGGCCAGCCCCCACCGGGCGTTGACCGACAGCTCGACGTCCGCGGCCAGGGCGGCGGCGACGTCGGCGCCCGGCCCGTTGAGCCAGGCGAGGACCGGTGCGGTGATGCCGGCCGACCGCAGGGCCAGGGCCTCCTCGATGACGGCGACACCGAGGCTGTCGGCGCCACCGGCGAGCACGGCGCGGGCGGCAGGCACCAGACCGTGCCCGTAGCCGTCGGCCTTCACGACCGCCATCAGCGGCCGCCCCACCCGCCCGCGCAGCACCGCGGTGTTCGCGGCGATCGCGTCGAGGTCGACCACCACCTCGGCGCGGGCGGCGCCCGGAATCGCGTTCGTCACCCGGCCGAGTCTTCCAGCCCGGAGCCCGCGCGCCCCTGCACGCGGCCGATCGCCTCGGGCAGGTGCCGGATCAGGTCACCGGCCACCAGCGGCCCGCGCCGCGCGGCGAGCTGCCCGGCGCGCCCGTGCAGATGGGCGGCGACGGCGGCCGCCACCGCCGTGTCCAGGCCCGTCGTCCCCTGGGTGGCGAGCACCGCACCGGCGATCCCGCTGAGCACGTCACCGGTGCCCGCCGTGGCCAGCCACGGCGTCCCCGTGGCGTTGACGTAGGCCGTCCCGCCGGGATCCGCGACGACGGTGGCGTCGCCCTTGAGCAGGACGACCGCGCCGAGGTCGGCGGCCAGCCGGCGGGCGGCGCCGATGCGGTCGGGGCCGACCGGCTCGCCGAACCGCTCGAACTCGCGGTCGTGCGGGGTCAGCACCGTGGGCGCCGCGCGGCGGCGCACCAGCTCGGGCTCGGCGGCCAGCAGCGTGAGGGCGTCCGCGTCGACGAGCACCGGCAGATCGGTGGCGAGCACCTGCACCAGGGCATCCCGGGCCGCGTCGTCGGTGCCCGCCCCGGGGCCGATCACCCACGCCTGCACGCGCCCCGCCTCGGCCGGCGCGCCGTCGGTGACGATCGCCTCGGGCCAGGCGGCGCGCACCCCCTCGGCGGCACTGCCGGCGTAGCGGACCAGGCCCGGCCGGGTGCGCAGCGCGGCGCCGGTGCACAGCACCCCGGCGCCGGGATAGGTGGCCGATCCGGCGACGACCCCGACGACCCCCTGCGAGTACTTGTCGTCGCCCGCCGACGGCGGCTCGAGGCGGGCGGCGACGTCGGGGTCGGTGAGCTGCCACGCCGTGGCGGGCGGCAGGTGTGGGCCGAGCCCGATGTCGACCAGGTGGACCCGGCCCGCGTGGCTCCTGCCCTCGCCGACCACCAGGCCGCGCTTGACCGCCCCGAACGTCACCGTGTGCATCGCGGGGAAGGCCACTCCGTCGACCGCGCCGGTCGAGGCGTCGATGCCGCTGGGCACGTCGACGGCCACGGTGATGCCGGCGCCGTCCGCGGCGGCCCAGGTCAGCTCGACGGCCTCGCGGCGCAGCCCACCGCGCCCGCCGATGCCGAGCATCCCGTCGAGCACGAGCTCGGCCCGGCCGACGACGCGCTCCACCTCGCGCTCGGCTGCGGGCAGCGCGCGTCCACCCGCACGCCGGAGCGCCGCCAGCCCCGCGGGATGCGCCCTGTCGGGGTCCAGGAGCACCGCGGTGACCCGCGCCCCGCGGGCGGCCAGGGCGGCGCCGGCGAAGAGGGCGTCCCCGCCGTTGTTGCCGGTGCCGACCAGCAGGGCGACCCGGCGTCCGTAGACCCGGCCGAGCAGCCGCACGCAGAGGCCGGCCAGCCCCGCGGCGGCGCGGTGCATGAGCGTGCCGTCGGGGGTGGCGGCCAGCAGCGGCGCCTCGGCAGCTCGCACCTCGTCGGCCGTGTAGAGCCCGATCATCCGGCGCCCCCGCGGGGCACGCCCTCCGCGATCACCACGGCCGACGCGATGCCGCCGTCGTGGCTGAGCGAGACGTGCCAGCTCTGCACCCCGAGCTGGGCGGCGCGGCCGGCGACGCTGCCGCGCACCTCCAGGTGGGGTCTGCCGTGCTCGCCGACGATCACCTCGGCGTCGTGCCAGCGCAGGTCGCCCGGCGCGCCGAGGGCCTTGGCCAGCGCCTCCTTGGCGGCGAACCGGGCAGCCAGCGACTCCCCGGTGCGCGGGTTGCCGGAAGGGGTGACCTGCTCGGCCGGCGTGAACAGCCGGTCCCGCAGTCCCGGTGTGCGGACGAGCGTCGCGGCGAACCGCTCGACGGGCACGACGTCGATCCCGACCCCGATGATCACGCGCTCAGTGTGCCGCGCCGCCGTCGGCAGCGCTCCGGCGACGTCGGCACTACGAGTGAAGGCCCCTTCCTACCTCGCCGTCCAGGGACCTCCCTCCCGGTCCACCACGAGGGAGGACCCGTGATGATCAGGTTCCCTGATCATCACGGGGGTCACTCGACGGTGACGGACTTCGCCAGGTTGCGGGGCTGGTCGACGTCCAGACCGCGGGAGTCGGCGATCTCGCACGCCAGCACCTGCAGCGGCACCGTGGTCACCACCGGCGCGAGCAGCGTCGGCGTCCGCGGCACCCGGATGAGGTGGTCGGCGTAGGGCACGACGTCGTCGTCGCCCTCCTCCGCGATCACGATGGTGCGGGCGCCCCGGGCGCGGACCTCCTGGATGTTGGAGACGACCTTGCCGTGCACGGACTCGCGGCTGCGCGGCGACGGGACGACGACGACCACCGGCGTGCCCTGGTCGATGACCGCGATGGGGCCGTGCTTGAGCTCCCCGGCGGCGAAGCCCTCGGCGTGGATGTAGGCCAGCTCCTTGAGCTTCAGCGCACCCTCGAGCGCGACCGGGAACCCGACGTGCCGGCCGAGGAACAGCATCCGGTCCTCGCCCGCCAGCGACCGCGCCAGCCCGCGCACCGGCTCCATCTCGGCCAGCACGCTGGCGACGGCGTCGGGCAGCGCGCGCAGGTCGTCGACGACCGCGGCCACCTCGTCCTCGAACTTCATCCCGCGCACCTGCGCGAGGAACAGCCCGACGAGGTAGCAGGCCACGACCTGGGTGAGGAAGCCCTTGGTCGAGGCGACGGCGATCTCGGGTCCGGCGTAGGTGTAGAGGACGGCGTCGGACTCGCGGGGGATCGTCGAGCCGTTCGCGTTGCAGATCGCCAGCACCCGGGCCTTCTGGTCCTTGGCGTGCCGCAGCGCCATGAGCGTGTCCATCGTCTCGCCGGACTGGCTGATGACGATGACCAGCGTGGAGCGGTCCAGGACCGGGTCGCGGTAGCGGAACTCGCTGGCCACCTCGACCTCGACGGGGATGCGGGTCCAGTGCTCGATGGCGTACTTGGCGATGAGCCCCGCGTGGTAGGCGGTGCCGCACGCGACGACGAAGATCTTGTCGACGTCGCGCAGCTCCTGGTCCGACAGCCGCACCTCGTCGAGGGCGAGCTCCCCGTTCGGGCCCAGCCGCCCCAGGAGCGTGTCGGCGATCGCCTGCGGCTGCTCGGCGATCTCCTTGAGCATGAACCAGTCGTAACCGCCCTTCTCGGCGGCGGCGGCGTCCCAGTCGACGGTGTAGGCGGTGGGCTCGACCGGGGCGCCGTGGAAGTCGGTGACCGTCACGCCGCGCGCCCGGTCGATCTCGACGACCTGGTCCTGGCCCAGCTCGAGGGCGTTGCGGGTGTGGCCGATGAAGGCGGCGACGTCGGAGCCCAGGAAGTACTCGGCGGCGCCGTCGTCGGTCTCGCCGATGCCGACGACCAGCGGGCTGCTGCGGCGGGCGGCCACGAGCGTGTCGGGCGCGTCGACGTGCGTGGCGACGAGGGTGAAGGCGCCCTCGAGGCGGCGGCAGACCGCGCGCATCGCGTCGGCCAGCCGCGTCTCCCCCTCCGGCGCCTCCCGGTAGGCGGCGGCCAGCAGGTGGGCGGCCACCTCGGTGTCGGTCTCGGAGGCGAACTCGATCCCGGTGGCCTCGCACTCGGCGCGCAGCGGGGCGAAGTTCTCGATGATCCCGTTGTGGATCACCGCGACGCTGCCGTCGGCGGAGACGTGCGGGTGGGCGTTGGCGTCACTCGGACCGCCGTGCGTGGCCCAGCGCGTGTGCCCGATCCCCGTGGTCGCCGCCGGGAGGGGCCGGTCGGCGAGCACCTTCTCCAGGTTGGCCAGCTTGCCGGCCTTCTTCGCCGTCGACAGGGCGCCGTCGGCCAGCACCGCGATGCCCGCGGAGTCGTAGCCGCGGTACTCCAGTCGGCGCAGCCCCTCGAGGACGACGTCCCGGGCGTCCTGCGGACCGACATAACCCACGATTCCGCACATTCGTCCGAGAGTACCGGCGTCGGCGGGCCCGGCGGGCCGGACGCCCGGGACCGGACACCCGTCGGAGGCAGGGGCCGAACCGGCCCGTGAGGGCTACTCCACGCGGGCGACGACGCCGGCCAGCCGCTCGGCCACCGCCTCGGCCTGGTCCTTCGTGGGCGCCTCGACCATGACGCGCACCAGCTGCTCGGTGCCCGACGGGCGCAGCAGCACCCGCCCGTCCTCGCCGAGCTCCGCCTCGACCGCGTTGACCGCCTCGGCGACCTCGGTGCTCTCCGCCACGGCGATGCGATCGGCGACCGGCACGTTGACGAGCACCTGCGGCAGCTTCTGCACGACCGCGGCCAGCTCGGCCAGCGGGGCGCCCGTGGCGGCCATCCGCGACATCAGCGCCAGGCCGGTGAGCAGGCCGTCGCCGGTCGTGGCGCGGTCGAGGAAGACCAGGTGCCCGCTCTGCTCGCCGCCCAGGCTCAGCCCGCGGGCGCGCAGCGCCTCGAGCACGTAGCGGTCGCCCACGGCGGTGGTGTGGACGGCGATGCCGGCGTCGCGCATCGCGTGGTGGAAGCCGAGGTTGCTCATCACCGTCGCGACGACGGTCGCGTCGGTGAGCGCCCCCCGCTCGTGCATCGCCAGCGCGCAGATCGCGAGGATTGCGTCACCGTCGACGACGTCGCCCTCGGCCGTCACGGCCAGGCAGCGGTCGGCGTCGCCGTCGTGGGCCAGGCCCAGGTCGGCGCCCCGGGCCCGCACCTCCGCGATCAGCGGCTCGAGATGCGTGGAGCCGATGCCGTCGTTGATGTTCCAGCCGTCGGGGGCGCAGCCGATGGCGTGCACTGTCGCGCCGGCCCGCCGGTAGACCTCCGGCGCGATCTCGGCGGCCGCGCCGTGCGCGCCGTCGACCACGAGGGTCAGCCCGTCCAGCGGGTGCTCCACCGAGTCCAGCAGGTGCGCGACGTAGTCGTCGGCCGCTGCTGGCAGGTCGCGCACCCGGCCGATCCCCGCGCCGGTGGGCCGGTGGTCGGCGGCGGGACCGGCCGCCATCGACTCCTCGATGGCCGCCTCGACGGCGTCGGGCAGCTTGTGCCCGCCCCGGCTGAACAGCTTGATGCCGTTGTCCGGCATCGGGTTGTGGCTGGCCGAGATCATGACGCCGAGGTCGGCGCCGGTCGAGCCGGCGAGGTGCGCGAGGGCCGGCGTGGGGACGACGCCCGCGCGCAGCACCTCCGCGCCGGCGCTGGCCAGGCCCGCCACGACCGCGGCCTCGAGCATCTCCCCGCTGGCGCGCGGGTCACGGCCGACGACCGCGACGGGACGCGAGGTCCCGTCGCGGTCGGCGAGCACGCCCGCGGCCGCGTGGGCCAGCGAGAGCGCGAGCTCCGGCGTGAGGTCGGCGTTGGCCAGACCCCTGACGCCGTCGGTCCCGAAGAGGCGACCCACGGAGGTGCCGGTCAGCGCTTGGAGTACTGAGGCGCCTTGCGGGCCTTCTTCAGCCCGTACTTCTTGCGCTCGGTGACGCGGGCGTCACGGGTGAGGAAGCCGGCCTTCTTCAGCGTCGGGCGGTCCTCGGCCTCGATCTCGACCAGCGCGCGGGCGATCGCCAGGCGCAGCGCGCCGGCCTGGCCGGTGACGCCGCCGCCCTTGAGCAGGCCGACGACGTCGTACTGCTCGCCCTTCTCGAGCATGACGAGCGGCTCGCGGATGAGCTGCTGGTGCACCTTGTTCGGGAAGTAGTCCTCGAGGGTGCGGCCGTTGAGCTTGAACTGTCCGGTGCCGGGCAGGAGCCGCACGCGGACGATGGCCTCCTTGCGGCGACCGACGGTCTGGATCGGACGCCCGTCGGCGTCGGTCACGGTCTGCGCGCTGGTCACTGGGCCACCTGCTTGATCTCGAAGGTCTGGGGCTGCTGCGCAGCGTGGGGGTGCTCCGGTCCGGCGTAGACCTTGAGCTTCTTGAGCATCTGACGGCCCAGGCTGTTGTGCGGCAGCATCCCCTTGACGGCGCGCTCGATGACGCGGTCGGGGTGCGTGCGCAGCTGGTCGCCGACGTTGATGGTCTTCAGCCCACCCGGGTGACCGGAGTGGCGGTAGGCCACCTTGTCGTCCCGCTTCGACCCGGTCAGCGCGACCTTGCCGGCGTTGACGATGACGACGAAGTCGCCGACGTCCACGTGCGGGGCGTACTGGGGCTTGTGCTTGCCGCGCAGGAGCTGCGCGGTCTGGCTGGCCAGTCGACCGAGCACCACATCGGTGGCGTCGATGACGAGCCAGGCCCGGTCGACCTGACCGGGCTTAGGGGTGTACGTGCGCACGGCGCTCGTGTCCTCCGTCGTCGTCGGGATGGCTGGTGGTTCGCCTCACCGAGCACGGGAGACGGATCTGCACGCGCGGCACCAGCCGGCACACGCGCCAACAGGGCACCTTACCAGCCGCCGGCGCGCCTCTTCCGGGCGGAACGAGGACCGCCCGCCGACGTTGACAGCCTGCCGCCGCGACGATGCGATGAGCGCTCCGACCCCGGGACGAGAGGCGGGCAGGACATCGTGCGGTGGGTGACGTACCTGTCGGCAACCGACGGAGCCGAGCGGGTCGGCCTGGTCGACGGCGAGGAGATCCGGGGACTGCGCCGGCCGGGCCGGCTGGTCGACCTCCTCGGTGACGACGGCGAGCGGCTGGCCCGCGCCGCCGAGGACGCCCGGCGGGACCCGCTCGAGGTCCTCCCCCTGTCCTCCGCGACCCTGCGGGCGCCGGTTCCCGTGCCGCCGTCGATCCGCGACTTCATGGCGTTCGAGGCGCACGTCCGCAACGCCCGCGGCGGGAGCGAGCTGGACCCGGCGTTCTACGACGCCCCGGTCTTCTACTTCACCAACCCGGCCGCGGTGCTCGGTCCGCACGACGACGTCCCGGTGTCCCCCGGCTCGGTGGCCTTCGACTACGAGCTGGAGCTGGGGGCGGTGGTCGGCCGCGCCGGAGCCGACCTCGATCCCGCCGAGGCCGAGCAGCACATCGCCGGCTACCTCGTCTTCTGCGACTGGAGCGCCCGCGACCTCCAGCGCGCCGAGATGCGCCACGGGCTCGGCCCCGCCAAGGGCAAGGACGGCGCCACCACGCTGGGGCCGGTGCTCGTCACCCCCGACGAGCTCGCCCCGTACCGGCGCGGCAAGGGATTCGAGTTGCGGGCCTCCGTGACGGTGAACGGCCGGCCGTTCACGACGTCGAGCGCCGAGGACCCGCTCTGGTCGTTCGGCGAGATGCTGGCCTACGCCTCGCGCGGCACCCGGCTGGTCCCGGGCGACGTCGTCGGCAGCGGCACGGTCGGGACGGGCTGCATCCTCGAGCTGTCGACGCTGCACGGCGCGGAGGCCTATCCGTGGCTGCGGCCCGGCGACGAGGTGCACGTCTCCGTCGAGGTGCTCGGGGACCTCCGGGTGACCGTGGTCGAGGGTGCCCCGGTACGGCCGCTGCCCCGCGCCGCCGGGCGGGGCTGAGAGGAACCGACGTGTCCGGACACGGCATCGACGCGGCGTTGCCCGATCCGCGGGTGGAGGAGGTGGCCGACGGCACGTTCGCCTACATCCAGCCCGACGGCAGCTGGTGGATCAACAACACCGGCTTCGTCGTCGGGAGCTCCCGCGTGTTCGCCATCGACGCCTGCTCCACGGAGCGGCGCACCCGCGGCCTGCTGGCGGCGATGCGGCGGGTGACCGACGCCCCTGTGCGCACCCTGCTCAACACCCACCACCACGGCGACCACACCTTCGGCAACGGGTACTTCCCCGAGGCGACGATCCTCGGCCACGAGGAGACCCGCCGGCTGGTGCTCGGCCAGCAGCCACCGCCCGACGGGGTCGTGTTCGAGCCCGTCCAGTGGGGCGAGCTGCCACCCGCCGCACCGTTCGTCACCTACCGCGACGGGGTCGACGTGTGGGTCGACGACCGCCGCGTCGAGGTCCGCCACGTCGGCACGGCCGCGCACACCACGAACGACTCGATCGCCTGGTTGCCGGAGCAGCGGGTGCTGTTCACCGGCGACCTCGTGTTCAACGGCGGCACCCCGTTCCTGCTGGCCGGCTCGATCGCCGGGGCGCTGGACGCCCTCGACCGGCTCCGGGCGCTGTCGCCGGAGGTCGTCGTCCCCGGTCACGGAGCCGTGTGCGGACCGGAGATCTTCGACCGGACCGAGGGCTACCTGCGGTTCGTCCAGCGCACCGCGGAGCAGGCGCGGGCCGCCGGACTCTCCGCGCTGGACGCCGCCCGGGAGACCGATCTGGGCGAGTACGCCGAGTGGCTGGACCCGGAGCGGATCGTCGGGAACCTGCACCGCGCCCTGCTGGAGGCCGACGGCGGCGAGCGCGGCGCGGACCTCGACGTGCTCGGGGCGCTGCGTGACATGGTCACCTACAACGGCGGCCCGCTGCGCTGCTACGCCTGACCGAGAGCGAGTTCCATGACCGAGCCGACCGACAGCCAGGACCTCACGCCCGGACAGGTGCTGTGGCGGCCCGACCCGGAACGGGTCGAGGCGTCCCGGCTCACCGCGTTCGCGCGCGACGTGGAGGCGCGGTACGGCGTCTCGTTCGACGACTACGAGTCGCTGTGGCGCTGGTCGGTGGAGAACCTCGAGGAGTTCTGGGCCGAGGTGTGGCGCTTCTTCGACGTGGCGCCCGGGACCTCGTACGACACCGTGCTGGCCGACCGCCGCATGCCCGGCGCGACCTGGTTCCCCGGCGCCCGGCTGAACTACGCCGAGCACGTCCTGCGGGCCGGTGCCGGGCGCGGCGGCGACACGGTGCTGGTCGCCGTCGGCGAGGACGGCGACCAGCGCGAGCTGACCTGGGCGGAGCTCACCGAGCAGGTCGGCGCGGCCGCCGCATGGATGCGCCGGCTGGGCGTGCGGGAGGGCGAGCGGGTCGTCGGCTACCTGCCCAACGTGCCCGAGGCGATCGTGGCCGTCCTCGCCGCGGCGAGCATCGGCGCCGTGTGGTCGGCGTGCGGGCCGGAGATCGGGCTGCGCAGCGCCGTCGACAGGTTCGGCCAGCTCGAGCCGGTCCTGCTGATCGCGACCGACGGCTACCGCTTCGGCGGCCGCACGCACGACCGGCTTGAGCTCGTCGAGGAGCTCGCGGCCGCCCTGCCGTCCCTGCGCGCCGTCGTCCACGTGCCTGTCGTCGGAGGTGACCGGTCCGGTGGAGGCACGCCGTGGGCCGACGTCGTCGCCGAGCCGGCCGAGGTCGCCCCGGTCCAGGTGCCCTTCGACCACCCGCTCTGGATCGTCTACTCGTCGGGCACGACGGGCCTGCCCAAGGGCCTGGTGCACGGGCACGGCGGGGTCCTGCTCATGGCGTTGGCGCAGGGCGGCCTGCAGGGCGACGCCCGGCCCGGCGATCGCGGGATGTCGTACACCTCGACCACCTGGATCATGTGGAACTCCACGGTGAGCGGCCTGCTGCACGGCGGCACCGCGGTGCTCTACGACGGCAACCCGATGCACCCCTCGGTGGACCGGCTGTGGGAGCTGACCGCCGAGCACCGGCTCACGAGCCTCGGGGTCAGCCCCGGCTACCTGGCGGCCTGCGCGAAGGCCGGACTGCACCCCGGCCGCGACCACGACCTGTCCACCCTGCGCAGCATCGGCGTGACCGGGTCCCCGCTGCCGGCGACCTCCTACCGCTGGGTCCACGACGAGGTGGGCTCCGACGTCCGGCTGCGGGTGTTCAGCGGCGGGACCGACTTCGCCGCGACGCTCGTCGGCAGCGCGCCGTGGCTGCCGGTGTACCTCGGCGAGATGTCGGGCCGGCAGCTCGGCGTCCACGTCGAGGCGTGGGACGCCGAGGGCCGGCCGGTGGTCGACGAGGTCGGGGAGCTGGTCATCCGCTCCCCCATGCCGTCGATGCCCCTGCGCATCTGGGGTGACGACGACGGACGCCGCTACCACGAGGCGTACTTCGACACCTATCCCGGCGTGTGGCGGCACGGCGACTGGCTGACCGTCACCAGCCGCGGCACCTGCATCATCAGCGGCCGCTCGGACGCCACGCTCAACCGGCACGGCGTGCGCATGGGCAGCGCCGACATCTACCAGGCCGTGGAGGCGCTGCCCGAGGTCGCCGAGGCGCTCGTCGTCGGCGTCGAGCAGCCCGACGGCGGGTACTGGCTCCCGCTGTTCGTCAGGCCGGCCGAGGGCGCGGAACTCGACGACGCCCTGATCGACCGGATCCGGGAGGTCGTGCGGACGCAGGCCTCCCCGCGGCACGTGCCCGACGAGGTGCTGGCCGTGCCGGCGATCCCGCACACCACCACCGGCAAGAAGCTCGAGGTGCCCGTCAAGCGGATCCTCTCGGGCGTCCCCGTCGAGCAGGCGTGCAAGCTCGACGCCGTCGACGACCCGGCTGCGGTGCGCTGGTTCGCCGACCTCGCGGCGCGGCGCCGGTCCGGCTAGGAGGCCGTGACCTCGTGGAGCCGGCCGGTGTCGACGTCGTAGACGAAGCCGCGCACCTCGTGGGAGAGCAGGTACGGGCTCTCCTTGATCAGCATGATCGACTCGCGCACGTCGGCCTCGACGTCGGTGAAGGCCCGTGCCGCCCACGGCGGACGCCGGCCGGTCGCCGCCGTCACCGTGTCGGAGAACGTCACGTCGTCGGTGGTCGTCAGACCGCAGTTGGTGTGGTGGATCAGCACGATCTCGCGGGTGCCCAGCGCGTGCTGGCTGATGGTGAGCGACCTGATGACGTCCTCGGTGATGACGCCGCCGGCGTTGCGGATGACGTGCGCGTCGCCGATCTCGAGGCCCAGGACACCGAAGAGCGGGATGCGCGAGTCCATGCACGCCACCACGGCCACCTGGCGGGCGGGGCGCACCGGCTTGCTGCCGGGGAACTGCTGGGCCCACTCCTCGTTCGCCTCGAGCATCTTGTCGATCTCGGCCACGCGTCCTCCTCCGCCGTCGCTGGACGCTGGGGACACTAACGGGGCCGCCGCACATCCGCCGCGCGGGACCGCGGGCGCCGTCGTGCGCCGGATCAGCGAGGATGGCCCGGTGCGGACTGTCGAGCAGCACCAGGCGGCGGTGACGGCGCTGCTGCCCCTGCAGCCCGAGGAGTCGGTGCCGCTGGCCGCGGCGCACGGCCGGGTGCTGGCCCGCGACGTCGTCGCCGCCGTCTCCCTGCCCGGCTTCGACAACTCCGCGATGGACGGCTACGCGGCGCGCTGGGCCGAGGTGGGCGCGGCTGCGGACCGGCCCGTGGTGCTGCCCGTGGCCGAGGACATCCCCGCGGGGCGCACCGACGTCGTCCCCCTCGCGCCGGGGACCGTGCACCGGATCATGACCGGCGCCCCCCTGCCGCCGGGCGCCGACGTCGTGGTGCCGGTGGAGCTCACCGACGGTGGCACCGAGCAGGTGGAGATCCGGGACTGCCCGCCACAAGGGGCCCACCTCCGCCGGGCCGGAGAGGACATCGCCGCCGGCGCCGTCGCACTCTCGGCCGGATCGACGCTCGGCGCCGCCCAGCTGGGGCTCGCCGCCGCCGTGGGCGCCACGGAGCTGCCGGTGCGCCGCCGGCCGCGGGTGCTCGTCCTGTCGACCGGCAGCGAGCTGGTCGCCCCCGGCGAGGAGCTGGCCCCGGGGCAGATCTACGAGTCGAACTCGCTGCTGCTGGCCGCCGCGGTGGAGGAGGCCGGTGGCGTGGCCCGGCGGCTGCACTTCGTGCCCGACGACGTCGACCAGTTCCTCGACACGGTGCGGGCGGAGCTGCCGACCGCCGACCTCCTGGTCACCAGCGGCGGGGTCAGCGCGGGTGCCTACGAGGTCGTGAAGGACGCCTTCGCCGGCCTCGGCACCGTCGAGTTCGGCAAGGTCGCGATGCAGCCGGGCGGACCGCAGGGCGCCGGCACCGTCGACGGCGTCCCCGTCGTCACGCTGCCGGGCAACCCGGTCAGCTCGTTCGTCTCCTTCGAGGTCTTCGTCCGGCCGGCTCTGCGCCGTGCGCTCGGCCACGCCTCCCCCGACCGGCTGCGCGCCCGGGCCCGGCTCGAGGGCCCCCTGCGCTCGCCCGCCGGCCGACGGCAGTTCCTGCGCGGCCGCTTCGTCGACGGGGAGGTCTCCCAGGTCGGCGGGCCCGGTTCCCACCTGGTCGCCCACCTCGCCCGCGCCAACTGCCTGGTCGTCGTCCCCGAGGACGTCACCGAACTGCCCGCCGGCGCCGAGGTCGACGTCGTGCTGATCGAAGGAGCTCTCCAGTGAGGCGACAGCGAGTGAGCATCACAGCGAGGAACGAGCGAGGAGCGGAGCGAGCGCGGAGCCGGACGGGACGAGCACGGTGAGTGATGCCCGGCTGACCCACGTGGACGAGACCGGCGCCGCCCGCATGGTCGACGTCAGCGCCAAGGCGGTGACCGCCCGCGAGGCGACCGCCGCCGGTCGGGTGCTGGTCGCGCCCGAGGTGATCGACCTGCTGCGCGGCCGCGGCGTGCCCAAGGGCGACGCGGTGGCCGTGGCCCGGATCGCGGGGATCGCCGGCGCGAAGCGGACGCCGGACCTCGTCCCGCTGTGCCACCCGATCGCGTTGCACGGGGTCACCGTCGACATCGAGGTGGCCGACGACGCCGTGGAGATCACCGCGACGGCCCGCACCGCGGACCGGACAGGGGTCGAGATGGAGGCGCTGACCGCGGTGACCGTGGCCGGCCTGACGATGATCGACATGGTCAAGGCGGTCGACCCGCGCGCCACGATCAGCGACGTGCGGCTGCTGCGGAAGTCCGGCGGCAAGAGCGGCGAGTGGACCCGGTGAGCGAGCTCCCGACCGGGGCCCAGGCGCTGGTCGTCACCGCCTCCAACCGCGCCGCCGCCGGCGTGTACGAGGACCGCAGCGGCGCGGCGCTGGCCGCCGGGCTCGCCGAGCTGGGGTTCGAGGTGGAGGGCCCCAAGGTCCGTCCCGACGACGTCGACGAGCTGGAGGACGTGCTCCGGGCCGCGGTGGACGCGCACATCGACGTCGTCCTCACCACCGGCGGCACCGGGCTCTCCCCCACCGACGTCACGCCCGAGGCCACCCGGCGGGTGCTGGAGCGCGAGGCGCCCGGCCTCGCCGAGGCGGTCCGCCGGTACGGCGCGGAGAACGGCGTCCCGACGTCGGTCCTCTCCCGCGGGGTGGCCGGCACCGCCGGCCGCACGCTGATCGTGAACCTGCCCGGCTCGACCGGCGGCGTGCAGGACGGCCTCGCCGTGCTGGGCCCGCTGCTCCCCCACGTGGTCAGCCAGCTGCGAGGCGGCGACCACTGACCCGAGGCCGTCAGTCCAGCGGGATGCGCTCGGTGCCGGTGTAGACGTTGCAGCCGTCGCCGCGGAGGAAGCCGACCAGGGTGATGCCGACCTCGCGAGCGAGCTCCACCGCCAGCGACGACGGCGCCGACACCGCCGCGAGCACCGGGATGCCGGCCATCGCCGCCTTCTGCGTGAGCTCGAAGCTGGCCCGGCCGCTGACCATGAGCACCTGCCCGGACAGCGGGAGCCGGCCGGCGCGCACGGCGTCACCGACGACCTTGTCGACGGCGTTGTGCCGGCCGACGTCCTCCCGCAGCGCCAGCAGCTCGCCGTCGCCGCTGAACAGGCCCGCGGCGTGCAGCCCACCGGTCTTGTCGAAGACCTCCTGCGCTCCCCGGAGGCGGTCCGGCAGCGCCAGCAGGGTGGCGAGCTCCAGCCGGACGTCATCGGCGGCGACGTCGAAGGAGGTCTTGGTGCGGATGGCGTCGATGCTCGCCTTCCCGCAGACCCCGCAGGAGCTCGAGGTGTAGAAGTTCCGCTCCAGGCCGGTGTCCGGGATCGGCACCCCGGGGGCCAGGTCGACGTCGACCACGTTGTAGGTGTTGCGGCCGTCGGCGTCCACCGAGTCGCAGTACCGCAGCCCCGCGACGTCACCCGGGGTGCGGATGATCCCCTCGGTGGCCAGGAAGCCGTGCACGAGGTCGAAGTCGTCCCCAGGGGTGCGCATGGTGACGGCCAGCGGGCTGCCGTCCAGCCGGATCTCCAGCGGCTCCTCGGCCGCCACCGTGTCCGGCCGGGTGCTCCGGTGCTCCCCGCGGATGCGCAGGACCGGTGTCCGGCTCGTGACTCGCCCCACGAGGAGGACGGTACCCACGATCCCGGGCCTACGGTGACGGCGTGGACCAGCTGCCGCCGTATACCGCCGTCGTCCTCGCCGGCGGGCGGGCCGCGCGGCTCGGCGGCCAGGCGAAGCCGCAGCTGCGGGTCGGCGGCCGGGCGATGCTGGCCACCGTCCTCGCGGCGGTCGCCGACGCCGAGCACCGGATCGTCGTGGGCCCGCCGCAGCCGGTCCCGGAAGACGTCGTCGTGGTCCGCGAGCAGCCACCCGGCGGCGGACCGGTGGCGGCGCTGCGGGCCGCCCTCCCGGCCGTCGCCGACCCCGTCGTCGCGCTGCTCGCCGGCGACCTGCCCTTCCTCACCGGCGGGGTGGTCGCCGAGCTGCGCTCGGCACTGACCGACGACGGCGCGCTGGTCGTCGACGACGGCCGCCGCGACCAGTACCTGCTGGGCGTCTGGCGGACCGACGCCCTGCGCGGCGCCCTGCGCCCGACCGGCGGCCCGATGTCGCTGCGCCGGGTGCTCGCGCCGCTGACCGCGAGCCGGTTGCGCCCGACGGTGCCACCCGGGACGCCGCCACCCTGGTTGGACTGCGACACCCCGGCCGATCTCGCCAGGGCGCGGGCGGTAGCCGGCGGGATCGACGGGTAGGGGCCGGGGCATGCGCATCCTCGTCGCGGGGGCCCACGGTCAGGTCGCCCGCCGTCTCTCCCGCCTGCTGTCCGCCCGTGGCGACACCGTCGTCGGCCTGATCCGCAACCCCGACCACGAGGCAGATCTCCGGGACGACGGCGCCGAACCCGTCGTCCTGGACCTCGAGTCGGCGTCGGTCGACGAGCTCGCCGCGGTGGCCCGTGGCGCCGACGCGGTCGTGTTCGCCGCCGGTGCGGGCCCCGGCAGCGGCGAGGCGCGCAAGCACACCGTCGACCACGGCGCCGCGGTGCTGCTCGCCGAGGCAGCCGAGCGAGCCGGCGTGCGCCCGTACGTGCTGCTCTCCTCGATGGGCGTCGAGCAGGCCCGCGAGGGGACCCCGCCGGGGGTGGACCCGGTCATGGCGGTCTACCTGCAGGCCAAGCTGCGCGCCGAGGACGAGGTCCTGCCGCGCCCGGCGCTGGCCACGACGATCCTCCGTCCCGGCGGTCTGACCGACGAGCCCGGCACCGGGCGGGTCACCCTCGGGCACGGCCTCGACTTCGGCAGCGTCCCGCGGGACGACGTCGCCGCGGTTCTCGTCGCCCTGCTCGACGCACGCCGCGACGGCGCCGTCGTCGAGCTGGTCAGCGGCGACACCCCGATCACCGAGGCGGTCGCCCAGGTGGCGTGAGGGCGCGGCGGGCGCGGGTGAGCCGGCTGCGCGCGGCGAGCATGTCGTCGGGCGGGTAGTCCACCGCGACCAGCGTGAGCCCGTGCGCGGGCGCCACCGGGACCTCGCTGGCCCGCTCGTCCCGGGCGAGCAGCGAGGCCGGCCACTCCGGCGCCCGGCGTCCCTCGCCCACCGCGGTGAGCGCACCCACCAGGCTGCGCACCATCGAGTGGCAGAACGCGTCGGCCGAGGCGGCGATCGTCACGAGGTCGCCGTCGCGGACGACGTCGAGCGCGAGCAGCGTGCGGATCGTGGTGGCGCCCTCGCGACGCCGGCAGAAGGCGGCGAAGTCGTGCTCGCCCAGCAGCAGCGCGGCCGCCGTCGCCATCGCCGTCGCGTCGAGCGGTCGCGGCCAGGCGACGGTGTCGGCCCGGCGCAGCGGCGGCGCGCCCCCCACCGCGTCGGTCAGGCGGTAGACGTAGTGCCGCCCCAGCGCGGCGAAGCGGGCGTCGAAGTCCGGGTGCGCCTCTGTCACGGCCGGAACGGCGATGTCGGGGGGCAGCACGCCGCGCAGCCGCCGGACCAGCCGGTCGCGGTGCTCCTCCCACACCCGCCGGGGGACGTCGCAGTGGGCGACCTGCGCGGTGGCGTGGACGCCGGCGTCGGTGCGGCCCGCGACGGTGAGCTCCACCGGCGTGCGCAGGACCGTGGCGAGGGCGTCCTCGAGATCGCCCTGCACGGTGCGCTGCTCCGGCTGGCGGGCCCACCCGTGCAGCGCCGTCCCGTCGTAGCTCACCGACAGGCGGAGACGCACGAGCCCGCCACCGTGCTCGGTGGCGGGCTCGTGCGACTGCTGCCGGCTGCTCAGCGAGGCGTCACTCGGGGTCGGGAGCGGACTCGCCACCGGGCGCCTGCAGGCTGGCCGTGGCGGCGTCGTCCACCTCGGCCGCGTTGATCTCCGCCGCGGCGGCGTCGGCGACGTCACGGGACAGCGTCGGGTCGTCGACGACGGCGGTGTTCTGCCGCGTCGGCTCCTCGGTGACGTCTCCGTCGTCCTGCCGCTCGCCGTCGGGGGTGAAGACGTCGGCGACGACCTCCTGCGCCTCGTCGGTGACCGACCCGTCGGTCACCGCCGGCGAGGTGTCGCCACCCGGACCGGTCGTGGTGCCCTCGGGATCGGTCACTTGTCGGCCTCGTCCGGGCTGTCGGCGCTGTCCTCGGAATCCGCGCTGTCCTCGGAGTCCGCGCTGTCCTCGGAGTCGGCGCTGTCCTCGGAGTCGGCGGCGGCGTCCGTGGTCTCGACGGCGTCCGCGGTCACCTCACCGGCGGCCGCGGCGGAGCCGGCGCCGGTCGCGAACTGCGTGCCGCGGGCGCGCTCGGCCTCGCCGACGGCCTGCTGCGCGACGGTCAGCGCCTCGACCAGCTCGATGACGGCCATCGGCGCGTTGTCGCCCTTGCGGGGGCCGACCTTGGTGATGCGGGTGTAGCCGCCCGGACGGTTCGCGAAGCGCGGGCCGATCTCGGCGAAGAGCGTGTGCACGACGTCCTTGTCGCGGATCGTCGTCATCACCTGACGGCGGGCGTGCAGGTCGCCTCGCTTGGCGAAGGTCACCAGCTTCTCGGCCAGGGGACGCAGCCGCTTGGCCTTGGCCTCGGTGGTGGTGATCCGCCCGTGCTCGAACAGCGAGGTGGCCAGGTTGGCCAGCATCAGCCGCTGGTGCGCGGGGGACCCGCCGAGACGGGGACCCTTGGTGGGGGTGGGCATGTCGGTCCTTCCTCAGGCGGCCGGCCGGTGCGGGGCGGCTGCGTTCGTGGTCGTGCTGTGCCGGCTGGAGCCGGGCCGGACGGTGGGAGCCCACCGTCCGGCCCAGGGCTCACAGCTGCTCGGTCTCCTGGTAGTTGCCCTCGTCGTACTGAGCCTGGTCATAACCCGCCGCGTACTCGCCGGTGCCCTGGTAGGCATCGGTCTCGTAGCCCTCGTCGTAGCTCTCGATCGAGGTGGGGATGAACCCGGGGGGGCTGTCCTTGAGCGCGAGGCCCATGGCCGCGAGCTTCATCTTGACCTCGTCGATCGACTTCGCACCGAAGTTGCGGATGTCGAGCAGGTCGGCCTCGGAGCGGGTCACGAGCTCACCGACGGTGTGCACGCCCTCGCGCTTGAGGCAGTTGTAGGAACGGACCGTGAGATCCATGTCCTCGATCGGCATCGAGAAGTTCGCGATGTCGGCGGCCTCGGCGGCGCTGGGCCCGACCTCGATGCCCTCGGCCTCGAGGTTCAGCTCCCGGAGCAGGCCGAAGAGCTCGACCAGCGTCGACCCGGCGGACGCGATCGCGTCGCGCGGGGCGATGGAGGGCTTGGTCTCGACGTCCACCACGAGGCGGTCGAAGTCCGTGCGCTGCTCGACACGGGTCGCCTCGACCGCGTAGGTCACCTTGAGCACGGGCGAGTAGATCGAGTCGACGGGGATGCGGCCGATCTCCTGGCCGGGCTGCTTGTTCTGCGGCGCCGGCACGTAGCCGCGGCCACGCTCGACGACGAGCTCGACCTCGAGGCGGCCCTTGCCGTTGAGGGTGGCGATGTGCAGCTCGGGGTTGTGCACCTCGACACCGGCCGGCGGCGCGATGTCCGCGGCGGTCACCTCACCAGGGCCCTGCTTGCGCAGGTACATGGTCACCGGCTCGTCGGAGTCGGAGCTGACGACCAGGCCCTTGAGGTTGAGGATCAGCTCGGTCACGTCCTCCTTCACGCCCGGCACGGTGGTGAACTCGTGCAGGGTGCCCTCGATCCGGATGCTGGTGACAGCAGCGCCGGGGATCGACGACAGGAGCGTGCGGCGCAGGGAGTTGCCGAGGGTGTAGCCGAAGCCGGGCTCGAGGGGCTCGATGACGAACCGCGAGCGCTGCTCGGTGATCGTCTCCTCGGTCAGCGTCGGGCGCTGTGCGATGAGCATGTCTTGTCTCCTTCAGGTCCTCCGACGACCGCCATATGACGCCGTGAGGGGTGGTGCTGGCTCCGGCGGGCATCTGTCCGCCCGCCGGAACCTGTCCCTGAGGGCGGAAATGGCCATTTCCGCCCTCAGGGGCGAGCCGTTACTTGGAGTAGAGCTCCACGATCAGCTGCTCCTGGACCGGGGTGTCGATCACCTGACGGGCCGGGATGCTGTGCACGAGCACGCGCAGCTGGCTGCTGATGACCTCGAGCCACGGGGGCACGGGGCGCTCGCCGGCGCGGGCCTGGGCGATCTCGAACGGCAGCATCGTGCGCGACTTCTCGGCCACCTCGACGATGTCGTTCTCCGACACCCGGTAGGACGGGATGTCGACCTTGCGGCCGTTCACCCGGATGTGGCCGTGGCGCACCAGCTGGCGGGCCATGTCACGGGACTCGGCGAAACCGGCCCGGTAGACCACGTTGTCCAGGCGCGACTCCAGGATCTGGAGCAGGACCTCACCGGTCTTGCCGGCCTTGCGGTTGGCCTCTTCGTAGTAGCCGCGGAACTGCTTCTCGAGCACGCCGTAGATGCGGCGGGCCTTCTGCTTCTCGCGCAGCTGCAGCAGGTACTCGCTGTCCTTGGTGCGGCCGCGGCCGTGCTCGCCCGGCGGGTAGGGCCGGATCTCGATCGGGCACTTCGCGGACTCGCACTTGCTGCCCTTGAGGAACAGCTTCATCTTCTCGCGCCGGCAGAGGCGGCAATCGGCTCCGGTGTAACGGGCCACGTCAATTACTCCTGTTTCGTCTCGTCAGTGACCGGTCAGACCCGGCGGCGCTTCTTGGGCCGGCAGCCGTTGTGCGGCTGCGGCGTCACGTCCTGGATCTGCCCGACCTCGAGGCCGGTGGCCTGCAGGGAGCGGATGGCCGTCTCGCGACCGGAGCCAGGGCCCTTCACGAAGACGTCGACCTTGCGCATGCCGTGCTCCTGCGCCTTGCGCGCGGCGTTCTCGGCAGCCATCTGCGCCGCGAACGGCGTGGACTTGCGCGAGCCCTTGAAGCCGACGTGGCCGGCGGAGGCCCAGCTGATCACGTTCCCGTTCGGGTCGGTGATCGACACGATCGTGTTGTTGAACGTGCTCTTGATGTGCGCGGCGCCGTGGGCGACGTTCTTCTTCTCCTTGCGGCGGACCTTCTTGGCACCGGCCGCGGTGCGAGCCCTGGGAGGCATGTCTCTCCGGTTTCCTTCAGTTGCTGTGGCCTGGGGGTGCTGCCGGGAGGCAGCGCACGTGCCGTGCTGTCACGCCCGCCCTCACGGGACGCTGTGACCGCACATCGACGTGCTGTGGGTCAGCGGGCCTTCTTCTTGCCCGCGATGGTCTTGCGCGGGCCCTTGCTCGAGCGCGCGTTGGTCTTGGTGCGCTGCCCCCGCACGGGGAGCCCGCGGCGGTGCCGCAGGCCCTGGTAGCTACCGATCTCCACCTTGCGGCGGATGTCGGCGGCCACCTCACGGCGGAGGTCACCCTCGACGCGGAAGTGCTCGTCGATGTAGTCACGCAGCTTCAGCAGGTCCTCGTCGCCGAGGTCCTTGACGCGCAGGTCCGGGCTCACGCCCGTCGCGGCCAGGGTCTCCTTGGCGTGGGTCCTGCCGATGCCGTAGATGTAGGTGAGCGCGACCTCCATCCGCTTCTCGCGGGGAAGGTCGACGCCTGCCAGTCGTGCCATGTCCTTGGTGCTCCCTGTGTGTTCGACTCAGCCCTGACGCTGCTTGTGCCGGGCGTTGTCGCAGATGACCATGACCCGGCCGTGCCGGCGGATCACCTTGCACTTGTCGCAGATCTTCTTCACCGACGGCTGGACCTTCACCGGTGCCGCCCCTCATTCCTCGATCGTGTGCCGACCGCGCGCTGCCGGTGGGCAGTCGCTGGCCGAGCGGTTACTTGTAGCGGTAGACGATGCGACCGCGCGTCAGGTCGTAGGGCGACAGCTCCACGACGACGCGGTCTTCGGGCAGGATGCGGATGTAGTGCTGGCGCATCTTGCCGCTGATGTGGGCGAGCACCCGGTGTCCGTTCTGCAGTTCGACCCGGAACATCGCGTTGGGCAGCGGCTCGACGACGCGACCCTCGACCTCGATGGCCCCGTCCTTCTTCGCCATGCCCTACACGCACTCCTCGACTCGGTGGTTCGTCCCGGGCACCCCGCCCACGGGACACCCACGGACGACGAGCTCGGTGATTGCAGAACAGGTGGTGCAGGCGCTCTCGCAGAGGGCGTTCCCCGTCACGCGGCCACAGCACGACGAAAGAACGGCGCTAGCGCCATCGGAGACTGTACCCCGGCCCGGCGCGCCTCTCCAACCCGGCCTATCTCACAACGGCAGGCTGGCACGTCGGCCCCGCTGCAGGGGCCCGCCGCGAGCCTGCGAGCGGTGGGGGCAGCGGGCGGAAGGACCCCCTCCTCCTCGACCCTCGCACGCTCGGGCCGAGCCTCGGGAGGGGGCCGTCAGGTGCGGGGGGTGACGTCGAACGGCGCGAGACCGGCGACGCCGCCGTCCTCGGCCGTGAGGACCCAGGGGCCCTCCGGGGTGACGGCGACGGTGTGCTCGAAGTGGGCGGCCCGGGAGCCGTCCTTGGTCACCACGGTCCAGCCGTCGTCGAGCTCGACCGTCGCCGGATCGCCGACGGTGACCATCGGCTCGATGGCGAGCACGAGCCCGGGCACGAGCTTGGGGCCGCGGCCGGGACGCCCGTAGTTGAGGACGTGGGGGTCCTGGTGCATCTCGGTGCCGATGCCGTGGCCACCGTAGTGGTCGACGATGCCGTACGGGTGGGCCTCGGCGGTGATCACCTGCTCGACGGCGTGGCTGATGTCGGTGAGCCGCCCGCCGGCGACCGCCTTCGCCAGCCCGGCCCACATCGAGCGCTCGGTGACCTCGAGGAGCGCGGCGTCCTCGGCGGTGGGCTCCCCCACCGTCACGGTGATCGCCGAGTCGCTGTGCCAGCCGTCGAGGATCGCACCGCAGTCGATCGAGATGTTGTCGCCCTCGGCCAGCCGACGGTCGGGGTTCGGGATGCCGTGCACGATCTCGTCGTTGATCGACGCGCAGATGGTGCCGGTGAACCCGTGGTAGCCGAGGAAGTTCGGCACCGCGCCCTTCGAGCGGATGTGGTCCTCGGCGACGGCGTCGAGCTCACCGGTGGTGACGCCCGGCCGGATCGCCGCCCTGACCGCGGCGAGCGCGCCGGCGGTCACCAGTCCCGAGGCCCGCATGAGCTCGATCTCCTGCGGCGTCTTGATCTGGATCATGCGTCCACTCCACTTCGCGAGCAGCGGGAGGCGGCCGAGGATGCCTGCCGTCATCTGCCGTGCATCTCCTCGGTCCGGGCTCGCGCCCCGGTGATCAGTCCGCGTCCGGGCGACCGGCTCCGGCGGAGTCCTGGATGCCGAGCGCCTGGAGCGCCCGGGACGTGACCTCCTCGACCGAGCCGATGGCGTCGATGCGGGCCAGCAGGCCCGCCTCCTCGTAGAAGCCGGACAGCGGTGCCGTCTGTTCCCGGTAGACCACCAGACGACGTCGGACCGTCTCGGGCTTGTCGTCCTCGCGCTGGACCATCTGCCCGTCGACGAGCATGCGGCGCCCGGAGAGCCGGCGGACGAGCTCCTCCTCGTCGACGACGAGCTCGAGGACCCGGTCCAGGCCGTGCCCCAGCTCGGTCAGCGAATCGCGCAGCTGCTCGGCCTGGGCGATGGTGCGCGGGAAGCCGTCGAGCAGGAAGCCGGCCTCGGCGTCGGGCTCGGCGAGACGGTCCTTGACCATCGCGACGGTGATCTCGTCGGGGACGAGCTCGCCGGCGTCCATGAAGACCTTGGCCTTCTTGCCGAGCTCGGTCTGCCCGCTCACGTTGGCGCGGAAGATGTCACCGGTGGAGATCGCCGGCACGTTCATCCGGGCGGCGATTATCTGAGCCTGGGTGCCCTTGCCCGCTCCGGGCGGCCCCAGCAGCACGACGCGCACTACTTCAAGAACCCTTCGTAGTTCCGCTGGTTGAGCTGGGTCTCGATCTGCTTGACCGTCTCCAGCCCCACTCCGACCATGATGAGCACCGCCACGCCACCGAACGGGAAGTTCTGGTTCTGACCCGGCTGCGTGACGGCGAGGAAGAAGTTCGGCAGCACGGCGACGACGCCGAGGTAGATCGAGCCCGGCAGCGTGATCCTCGACAGCACGTACTGCAGGTACTCCGCCGTCGGCCGGCCCGGGCGGATACCCGGGATGAAGCCGCCGTAGCGCTTCATGTCGTCCGCGCGCTCCTCGGGGTTGAACGTGATCGACACGTAGAAGTACGTGAAGAAGACGATCAGACCGAAGAACACCACGATGTGGACCGGGCTGCTCTGGTCGATGACGTAGTCCTCGAAGAACTGCCGGACCCCGCCGGACGAGTCGCCCTGGAGCTGCACGATCAGCTGAGGCAGGTAGAGCAGCGACGAGGCGAAGATGACCGGGATGACGCCGGCCTGGTTCACCTTCAGCGGCAGGTAGGTCGAGGTGCCGCCGTACATGCGGCGGCCGACCATCCGCTTGGCGTACTGCACCGGGATGCGGCGCTGCGCCTGCTCGACGAAGACCACCGCGCCGATGATCAGGACGGCGAAGAGGCAGACGACGGTGAAGACCACGCCGCCGCGGGACTGCAGGATCGAGCCGCCCTCGGCCGGGATGCGCGCGGCGATCGAGGTGAAGATCAGCACGGACATGCCGTTGCCGATCCCCTTCTCCGTCAGCAGCTCGCCGAGCCACATGATCAGCGCGGTGCCCGCGGTCAGGGCGATGACCAGGATGACCGTCGTCCAGACGGAGTCGTCCGGGATGATCGGCTGGTTGCACCCGGGGAACAGCTGCCCGCTGCGGGCCAGGGCGATGATGCCGGTGCTCTGCAGGACGGCCAGCGCGATGGTCAGGTACCGCGTGTACTGGGTCAGCTTGGCCTGACCCGACTGGCCTTCCTTCTTCAGCTGCTCGAACCGCGGGATGACCACGACCAGCAGCTGGACGATGATGCTCGCCGTGATGTACGGCATGATGCCGAGCGCGAAGACCGACAGCCGCAGCAGCGCGCCGCCGGAGAAGAGGTTCACCAGCGAGTAGATGTCCCGCTGGGCGCCCTGCTGGGCGGCCTCCAGACAGCTGTTGATGGCCTCGACGGAGACGCCGGGCCCGGGGATCTGCGCCCCCAGCCGGTAGACCGCGATGATCCCCAGGGAGAACAGCAGCTTGCGCCGGAGGTCTGGCGTCCGGAACGCCGCGGCGAACGCCTGCAGCACGTGCCCTCCCCTTCTAGGTCGGCCGAGAGTAGCAATGGCAGAAAGACCCCCCTGCCCCCGCCGCTCGCGATCTCGCGGCGAAACCCTCGGAGAGGGTAGAGGCAGAGGGGTCCTGTCTACGTTCAGAGGACGGTGGTGCTGCCCCCGGCGGCGCCGATCTTCTCGGCAGCGGACGAGGAGAAGGCGTGCGCCGAGACGTCGACCTTGACGCCGCCGAGCTCGCCGGTGCCGAGGACCTTGACCGGCTGGTTGCGGCGGACCGCACCCACCTCGGCGAGGGTCTCCGGGGTGACCGCGCCGCCCTCGGGGAAGAGCGCCGCGATCCGGTCGAGGTTGACGACCTGGAAGACGACCTTGTTCGGGGGCTTGAAGCCCGAGAGCTTCGGCAGCCGCATGTGCAGCGGGGTCTGCCCACCCTCGAACCGCGCGGAGGTGTTGCCGCGGGCACCGGTGCCCTTGGTGCCGCGACCGGCGGTCTTGCCCTTGGAGCCCTCACCGCGACCCACGCGGGTCTTCGCGGTGTGAGCGCCCGGGGCCGGACGCAGGTGGTGAACCTTCAGAGTCATAGCGAGTCTTTCCTCAGACTTCTTCGACGGTGACCAGGTGCGGCACCGTGGCGACCATCCCGCGGATCTCGGGACGGTCCTCCTGGACGACCGAGTCGTGGATCCCCTTGAGGCCCAGCGAACGCAGCGTCTGGCGCTGGTTGGGCTTCGTGCCGATGGCCGACTTGATCTGGGTGACCTTCAGCTGGCTTGCCTTCTTCTCGGCCATCTCAGACTCCCTGGCCCGCGCGCGCACGGAGCATGGCGGCCGGGGCGACGTCCTCGAGCGGCAGACCGCGGCGGGCCGCGATCTCCTCGGGGCGGACGAGGTCCTTCAGCGCCTGCATCGTGGCGTGCACGATGTTGATCGGGTTCGAGGACCCGAGGCTCTTGGAGAGCACGTCGTGGATGCCGGCGCACTCCAGGACGGCACGGACCGGTCCACCGGCGATGACACCGGTACCCGGGCTGGCCGGCTTGAGCAGCACGACACCGGCGGCCGCCTCGCCCTGCACCGGGTGCGGGATGGTGCTGGCGATGCGAGGCACCTTGTAGAAGTGCTTCTTGGCCTCCTCGACGCCCTTGGCGATGGCCGCGGGCACCTCCTTGGCCTTGCCGTAGCCGACGCCCACGGTGCCGTCACCGTCGCCCACGATCACCAGGGCGGTGAAGCTGAAGCGACGACCACCCTTGACGACCTTGGACACGCGGTTGATGGCGACCACGCGCTCGATGTAGTTGCTCTTCTCGGCGGGCGCGCCACCGGGGCCCCGCCCGCCGTCACGACGGTCGCGGCGGTCGCTGCCGCCGCCGGCGCCGCCGCCGCGTCGCTGTGGTCCTGGCATCAGACGTCCCTCTCGATCTGCTCGCTGGTGCTGCTGGTGTGGGTGGTCATCAGAAGTCCAGCCCACCCTCGCGGGCACCGTCGGCCAGGGCGGCGATCCGCCCGGCGTACCGGTTGCCGCCGCGGTCGAAGACGACCGCGGTGATGCCGGCGGCCTTCGCGCGCTCGGCCACGAGGGCGCCCACCTGGCGGGCCAGGGCGGACTTGTCGCCCTCGGCGCCACGCAGTCCGGCGTCCATCGTGGAGGCACTGATCAGCGTGCGGCCGACGGTGTCGTCGACGACCTGCACGTGGATGTGCCGCGAGCTGCGGTTGACCACCAGGCGCGGACGCTCGGGAGTGCCCGCGACCCGCTTGCGCAGCCGGTTGTGGCGGCGCAGCCGCGAGACGCGACGCGCCGTGCTGATGTCGGTGCCGACGGGCTTGCGGCCCGCGGTCTTCTCTGCAGTAGCCATCACTTGCCCGTCTTCCCGACCTTGCGCTTGACGACCTCGCCCTGGTACCGCACGCCCTTGCCCTTGTACGGGTCGGGCTTGCGGATCTTGCGGATCTTGGCTGCGACCTCGCCGACGAGCTGCTTGTCGATGCCGGTGACCCGCAGGCGGGTCGGCGACTCGACGGCGAAGGTGATGCCGGCCGGTGCCTTCACCGGCACGGGGTGGCTGAAGCCCAGGGCGAACTCGAGGTCCGAGCCGCGCGCCTGGACGCGGTAGCCGACACCGACGATCTCGAGGGTCTTCGTGTACCCCTCCGTGACGCCGGTGATCATGTTGGCGATCAGGGTCCGCGAGAGCCCGTGCAGGGCGCGGTTCTGCCGCTCGTCGTTGGGGCGCAGGACGCGCAGGGTGCCGTCCTCGTCGCGCTCGACGGTGATGGGGGCCGCGACGGTGTGGGTCAGCTCGCCCTTGGGGCCCTTCACGCTGACCGTCTGACCGTCGACGGCGACGTCCACACCGCTCGGCACGGCGATCGGGAGTCGTCCGATCCGTGACATCGTTGCTCGCTCCCTTACCAGACGTAGGCGAGGACTTCCCCACCCACGCCCTTCTTGTTCGCCTGCTTGTCGGTGAGCAGCCCGGTGGACGTCGAGATGATCGCCACGCCCAGGCCGCCGAGGACCTTGGGCAGCGAGTTCGACTTCGCGTACACGCGCAGGCCGGGCTTGGAGACGCGGCGGACGCCGGCGATGCTGCGCTCGCGGCTGGGGCCGTACTTCAGGTCGACCACCAGCTGCTTGAAGGTGCTGCCGTCCTTCTCCACGTCGTCGACGCGCCAGCCGGCGATGTACCCCTCCTGCTTGAGGATCTCGGCGATGTGCGTCTTGAGCTTCGAGGACGGCATGACCGCGGAGTCGTGGTACGCCTGGTTGGCGTTCCGCAGACGCGTCAGCATGTCCGCGATCGGGTCGGTCATGGTCATGGCGTGTGGTGCCTCTCTCGCCGCGGTTCCACATGCGCTGGGTCTCGGAGACTTGGCGCGGGGCCTATCGGCGATCAGTGGTGCTTCGGTGAGGGGTGGAGCGGGGTCCTGCTACCAGCTGGCCTTCCGGACACCGGGGAGCTCCCCGGCGTGGGCCATCTCCCGCAGGCAGATCCGGCACAGGCCGAACTTGCGGAAGACCGAGTGCGGACGACCGCACCGCTGGCAGCGGGTGTAACCACGGACCGCGAACTTCGGCTTGCGGGCCGCCTTGTTGATCAGCGCCTTCTTGGCCATTGCTTCTCTCCTGCCCGACTCAGCGGACGGTCGTGACGACGGGCTGGCCGGCGAAGGGGAAGCCGAGCTGGCGGAGCAGCTCGCGACCCTCCTCGTCGGTCGTGGCGGTGGTGACGAGCGTGATGTCCATGCCGCGCGGACGGTCGATCTTGTCCACGTCGATCTCGCGGAACATCGACTGCTCGGTCAGGCCGAACGTGTAGTTGCCGTTGCCGTCGAACTGCTTGGCGTTCAACCCGCGGAAGTCGCGGATTCGGGGCAGCGCCAGCGAGAGCAGGCGGTCGAGGAACTCCCACATGCGGTCGCCGCGGAGGGTCACCTTCGCGCCGATTGGCATGCCCTCGCGGAGCTTGAACTGCGCGATGGACTTGCGGGCCCGGACGACGGCCGGCTTCTGACCGGTGATGGCGGTGAGGTCGCGGACCGCGCCGTCCATCAGCTTCGCGTCGCGGGTGGCCTCGCCGACGCCCATGTTGACGACGATCTTCGTCAGGCGCGGGATCTGCATGACGTTCTCGTAGCCGAACTCGCTCTGCAGTGCCGGCACGATGTTCTCGCGGTAGTTGGCGAGCATGCGGGGCAGCTCACGGGTGGGTGCGCTCATGGTCAGAGGTCCTTACCGGTGCGCCGCGAGACCCGGATGCTGCGGCCTTCCTCGTCCTTGCGGTAACCGACCCGGGTCGGCTTGTCCTCGGAGTCGATCACCATCACGTTGCTCACGTGGATGGGCGCCTCCTGGGTGACGATCCCGCCCTGCTGGGCGCCGCGCTGGTTCGAGCTGATCCGGGTGTGCTTCTTCACCCGGCCGACGCCCTCCACGAGGACCTTCTGCAGCTTGGGGTAGGCAGCGATGACCCGGCCCTTGGCGCCCTTGTCCTTGCCGGCGAGCACCAGGACGGTGTCACCCTTCTTGACCTTCATCGACGGCGTCTTGCCGTTGCTGGCGGCAGCCATGATCACAGCACCTCCGGGGCGAGCGAGATGATCCGCATGAAGCGCTTGTCGCGCAGCTCCCGGCCCACCGGCCCGAAGATGCGGGTGCCGCGCGGGTCGCCGGTGTCGCGGATGATGACCGCGGCGTTCTCGTCGAAGCGGATGTAGGAGCCGTCCGGACGGCGACGCTCCTTCACCGTGCGGACGATGACGGCCTTGACGACGTCGCCCTTCTTGACGCCGGCGCCCGGCAGCGCGTCCTTCACGGTGGCGACGATGATGTCGCCGATGCCCGCGTAGCGTCGCCCCGAGCCGCCGAGCACCCGGATGCAGAGGATCTCCTTCGCACCGGTGTTGTCGGCGACACGCAGTCGCGACTCCTGCTGGATCACGTCCTACTCCCAAATACTTTGTGGTGACAGCCGGGCCGGAACGGTGAACCGGCTGTCCGGAACCCGCGTGCGGACGCACCGGCGGCGAGCCGCCGGTGCGTCCGAAGCGCGAGACCGGGATGGGGCGCGCGGCCGCCGATGACTAAGGCGGTGCGCGCCAGTCGACCAGCGTACCCGGTCGACCTTCGGCCCCGAGGGGCCGCCCTTGTTTACTTGGCCTTCTCGAGGACCGTCACGAGCCGCCACCGCTTGGTGGCCGACATCGGTCGGGTCTCCATGATCTGCACGCGGTCCCCGACGCCGGCGACGCCGGCCTCGTCGTGGACCTTGAGCTTGTTCGTGCGCCGGATGACCTTGCCGTAGAGGGCGTGCTTGACGCGGTCCTCGACCTCGACGACGACGGTCTTCTGCATCTTGTCGCTCACCACGAGGCCCTCGCGGACCTTGCGGAAGCCCCGGCCCTCGGCGGTCCGACCCGTGGTGGCCGACCCGGCGGCCTGGGCCTGCTTCGGCTCGCTCATGCCACACCCTCGTTCGGGGCGACCGAGAGACCCAGCTCGCGCTCGCGCATGATCGTGTAGATCCGGGCGATGTCGCGGCGGACCGTCTGCAGTCGCCGGTTGTTGTCCAGCTGGCCGGTGGCCACCTGGAAGCGCAGGTTGAACAGTTCTTCCTTGGACTCGCGCAGCCGCGTGGCGAGCTCGTCAGCGGAGAGCTCGCGCAGCTCGGGAGCGGTCAGACCGGCGGCCATCACACTTCTCCTTCACGCGTGATGAAGCGGCACTTCATCGGCAGCTTGTGGATCGCGCGGCGCATGGCCTCGCGGGCCACGGGCTCGGCGACACCGGACAGCTCGAACAGCACGCGACCGGGCTTGACGTTGGCCACCCACCACTCGGGCGAGCCCTTGCCGGAACCCATGCGGGTCTCGGCCGGCTTCTTGGTCAGCGGGCGGTCGGGGTAGATCGAGATCCACACCTTCCCGCCACGCTTGATGTGCCGGGTCATCGCGATACGTGCGGACTCGATCTGCCGGTTGGTCACGTAGGCAGGCTCGAGAGCCTGGATCGCGAACTCACCGAAGTTGATCTCGGTGCCGCCCTTGGCCCGACCCGAGCGGCTCGGGTGGTGCTGCTTGCGGTGCTTGACGCGCCGTGGGATCAGCACGTGTCAGCCCTCCGTCGGGGTCTCGGTCGCCGTGTTCTCAGCGGCGGCGGTGGCCTCGGGGCCGGCAGCTTCGGCGACGGTCTGCTCGGGAGCGACCTCGCCGGACGTCTGCGCGACCACGGCCGTGGTCGTGTCGGCGGGGGCCTCGGTGGCCGGTCCGGTCGTGGACTCGGCGGCGGCGCGGCCGGCCTCGGTCCCGCCGGCGGTCGTGCCCGAGGAGCCGGAGCGGCGCGGGCGCTGGGGGCGCTCGCGACGCTGACCCTGGCGGGCGGCGAGCGCCTCGAGGGCCTCGCGCTCCGCGCGGGAGCCGCTGACGTCACCCTTGTAGATCCACACCTTCACGCCGATGCGGCCGAAGGTGGTGCGGGCCTCGTAGATGCCGTAGTCGATGTTCGCGCGCAGCGTGTGCAGAGGCACGCGGCCCTCGCGGTAGAACTCCGACCGGCTCATCTCCGTGCCGCCCAGGCGACCCGAGCACTGGACCCGGATGCCCTTGACCTGCGGGCTGCGCTGGGCCGACTGCATCGCCTTGCGCATGGCGCGGCGGAAGCTGACCCGGCTGGAGAGCTGCTCGGCCACGCCCTGGGCGACCAGCTGCGCGTCCGACTCGGGGTTCTTGACCTCGAGGATGTTCAGCTGCACCTGCTTGCCGGTGAGCTTCTCGAGCTCGCCGCGGATCCGGTCGGCCTCCGCGCCGCGGCGGCCGATGACGATGCCCGGCCGGGCGGTGTGGATGTCGACGCGGACCCGGTCACGGGTGCGCTCGATCTCGACCTTGGAGATGCCGGCCCGCTCCATGCCCTTGGACATGAGCTTGCGGATCGCGACGTCTTCCTTGACGTAGTCCTTGTACAGCTTGTCCGCGTACCACCGGGACTTGTAGTCGGTGGTGATCCCGAGCCGGAACCCGTGCGGGTTGACCTTCTGACCCACTAGCGGGTCCCTCCCCTCGTGTTGTTCTGCTGGGTCGCCGGGCCGGACTGGCCGGTGTCCCGACGAGCCTTGCGCGACTTCTGCGCGAGGACGTCGCTGCCGGCGACCTCGCTCACCTCGACGGTGATGTGGCTGGTCCGCTTGTTGATGCGGAACGCCCGGCCCTGCGCACGCGGACGGATCCGCTTGAGCGTCGGGCCCTCGTCGACGTAGGCGGCGGAGACGACCAGCGCGGCCGGGTCCAGCTGCAGGTTGTGCTCGGCGTTGGCCACCGCGCTGGCGACGACCTTGGCCACCGGCTCGCTCGCGCTCTGCGGCGCGAAACGGAGCAGGGCGAGCGCCTCGTCGGTCGGCAGGTAGCGGATCAGGTCCACCACCCGGCGGGCCTTCATGGGGGTCACGCGGACGAACCGGGCCGTAGCCCGGGCGACCGGCGCCTCCTGTCCCAACTGGGAAGTCATCTGAATCTCTCTCTACCTGGTCAGCCCCGCCGCGAGCGGCGGTCGTCCTTGACGTGCCCACGGAAGGTGCGCGTGGGCGCGAACTCGCCGAGCTTGTGCCCGACCATCGCCTCGGTGATGAACACCGGGACGTGCTTGCGTCCGTCGTGCACGGCCAGGGTGTGACCGAGCATGTCGGGGATGATCGTCGAACGACGTGACCAGGTGCGGATCACGTTCTTGGTGCCCTTCTCGTTCTGCGCGTCCACCTTCTTGAGCAGGTGGTCGTCGACGAACGGGCCCTTCTTCAGGCTGCGTGGCATCTGTCGGCTCCTCTACCCGCTCAGCGCTTCTTGTTGGTGCGCCGGCGGCGCACGATCAGGGCGTCACTGGCCTTCCGCTTGCGCGTCCGGCCCTCCGGCTTGCCCTTCGGGTTCACCGGGTGGCGACCACCGGAGGTCTTGCCCTCACCACCACCGTGCGGGTGGTCGACCGGGTTCATGGCCACACCGCGGACGGTCGGGCGCTTGCCCTTCCACCGCATGCGGCCGGCCTTGCCCCAGTTGATGTTCGACTGCTCGGCGTTGCCCACCTCGCCGACCGTCGCGCGGCAGCGCACGTCGACGTTGCGGATCTCGCCCGACGGCATGCGCAGCTGGGCGTACCGACCTTCACGGGCGACCAGCTGGACGCTGGTGCCTGCGGAGCGGGCGATCTTGGCGCCGCCACCGGGACGGAGCTCGATGGCGTGAACCACCGTGCCGACGGGGATGTTCCGCAGCGGCAGGTTGTTCCCGGGCTTGATGTCGGCCGAGGGGCCGCACTCGACGGTGTCGCCCTGCTTGAGCCGGGCCGGGGCGAGGATGTAGCGCTTCTCCCCGTCGGCGTAGTGCAGCAGCGCGATGCGCGAGGTGCGGTTCGGGTCGTACTCGATGTGCGCGACCTTGGCCGGCACGCCGTCCTTGTCGGCCCGGCGGAAGTCGATCAGGCGGTAGGCCCGCTTGTGACCGCCACCCTGGTGCCGGGCGGTGACCTTGCCGTGGACGTTGCGTCCACCGCGGCCGTGCAGCGGCCGGACCAGCGACTTCTCGGGATGGTCGCGGGTGACCTCGGCGAAGTCGGCGACGCTGGAGCCGCGGCGGCCCGGCGTCGTCGGCTTGTACTTGCGGATAGCCATGGGTCGTGAGTCCCTGTCTGTTCTCTCTGGTCCGGTCGGGGGTCAGGCGCTTACGCGCCCGGGCCGCCGAAGATCTCGATGCGGTCGCCGGGGGCCAGCGAGACAATGGCGCGCTTGGTGTCCTTGCGCTTGCCCAGCTTCGTGCCCCGGCTGCGCTTGCGCTTGCCCTGGCGGTTGATCGTGTTCACGCCGGTGACCTTCACGTCGAAGATCTGCTCCACCGCGATCTTGATCTGCGTCTTGTTGGCCTCGGGCAGCACGATGAACGTGTACTGGTTCTCGTCCAGCAGCCCGTAGCTCTTCTCGGAGATGACCGGGGCGAGCAGGACGTCCCGGGGGTCGCGGACGCTCATGCCTTCTCCTCGGTGTTCTCGTCGGCGGCCTCGTCGGCGGACTTCGCCGAGTCGGCCTTCTTCGCGGGGGCCTTCTTGGCCGGTGCCTTCTTCGCGGCCGCCGCCTTCTTGGCCGGCTTCTCGGCCGCGACGTCGGCGTCGGTCGTGCCGTCGCCCTCGGCCGGAGCGATCGACGGGACGGCGCCCGGGATGTCGGGCGTGCTGAGGTCCGGCAGCTGCCGGCCCTTGCCCTTGACCGGTCCGGCCACGAACTCCGCCAGCGCGGCCTCGGTGAAGACCACCTCGTCGGCGACCAGCACGTCGTAGGTGTTCAGCTGCCCGGCCTCGATGAGGTGCACCTGCGGCAGGTTGCGCAGGCTGACCCAGTTGAGGACGTCGTCGCGGTCGAGCACGACCAGCACCCGCTTGGCCTGCGTGACGGCGCCGAGCGTGGCCAGGGCGGCCTTGGTCTTCGGGGCGTCCCCGTCGACGAAGGCGGAGACCACGTGGACGCGGCCTTCGCGGGCCCGGTCGGAGAGGGCACCGCGCAGGGCGGCGGCCTTCATCTTCTTGGGCGTCTTCTTCGAGTAGTCGCGCGGCGTCGGGCCGTGGACGATGCCACCGCCGGTGTACTGCGGCGCGCGGATCGAGCCCTGGCGAGCCCGGCCGGTGCCCTTCTGGCGATAGGGCTTGGCGCCACCACCGCGGACGTCGGCCCGGGTCTTGGTCGAGTGCGTGCCCTGGCGGGCCGCGGCCAGCTGGGCGACGACGACCTGGTGCATCAGCGAGACGTTCGCGTCGGCGTCGAAGAGCGCGCCGGGCAGCGTGACGCTGCCCGAGGTCGTCCCCGCCGGCGTGCGGACGTCGACCTGGCGGTCGGTACGTGCCTCGGTCACTTGGTGTCACTCCCCACGGGGCCGCCCTTGACGGCCGAACGGACGAGCACGAGGCCGCCCTTCGGACCGGGGATGGAGCCCTTGATCAGCAGCAGACCGCGCTCGGCGTCCACCTTGTGGACGTTGAGAGACAGGGTCGTCGTCTTGACCGCACCCATGCGCCCGGCCATGCGCAGGCCCTTGAAGACCCGGCCGGGGGTGGACGCGCCACCGATGGAGCCGGGCGAACGGTGCTTGCGCTGGGTGCCGTGCGCCGCGCCGAGGCCCTTGAAGCCGTGACGCTTCATGACGCCGGCGGTGCCCTTGCCCTTGCTGGTGCCGATGACGTCGACCTTGGCCACGCCGTCGAACACCTCGGTGGTCAGCTCCTGGCCGACCGTGTACTGCCCGGCGTCCTCCGTGCGGAGTTCCACCAGGTGGCGCCGCGGCGTCACGCCGGCCTTGGTGAAGTGCCCACCCTCGGGCTTGTTCACCTTGCGCGGGTCGATCTCGCCGAACCCGAGCTGGACGGCGGAGTAGCCGTCGACCTCGGGGGTGCGCACCTGGGTCACCACACAGGGGCCCGCCTTGACGACGGTCACCGGCACGAGGCGGTTGTTCTCGTCGAAGACCTGGGTCATCCCCAGCTTCTCGCCGAGGAGACCACGAAATGTGCTCGCCATGTCTGCTGACTGCCCTTACTGGATGTTGACGTCGACCGAGGCCGGCAGGTCGATGCGCATGAGCGCGTCCACCGTCTTCGGCGTCGGGTCGAGGATGTCGATGAGCCGCTTGTGCGTGCGCATCTCGAAGTGTTCGAACGAGTCCTTGTACTTGTGCGGCGAACGGATCACCGCGTACACGTTCTTCTCCGTCGGCAGAGGCACCGGGCCGACCACACGCGCTCCGGTCTTGGTGACCGTCTCCACGATGCGCCGCGCCGAGGCGTCGATGGCCTCGTGGTCGTAGGCCTTCAGCCGGATGCGGATCTTCTGTCCCGCCATCGCTGTCTTCTGCTCCTGCCGATCGGTTGTGAAAGTTCGAGTGGGTCTGCTGACCCGGGTCCGGGCGTGTGCCCGGGACCTGGCCGGGCGGCGGCCGGCTGGCGGCCGCCGCCCGTCAGGGGAACTACTTGATGATCTTGGTGACGCGACCGGCGCCCACGGTCCGACCACCCTCGCGGATGGCGAACTTCAGGCCCTCCTCCATGGCGATGGGCTGGATGAGCTCCACCGTCATCTCGGTGTTGTCGCCGGGCATGACCATCTCGGTGCCCGAGGGCAGCGTGACCACGCCGGTGACGTCCGTCGTCCGGAAGTAGAACTGGGGACGGTAGTTGTTGAAGAACGGCGTGTGACGGCCACCCTCGTCCTTCGAGAGGATGTAGACCGAGCCCTCGAAGTTGGTGTGCGGGGTGATCGAGCCGGGCTTCACGACGACCTGGCCGCGCTCCACGTCCTCGCGCTTGATGCCGCGCAGCAGCAGACCGACGTTGTCACCGGCCTGGCCCTGGTCGAGCAGCTTGCGGAACATCTCGACGCCGGTGACCGTGGTGCGGGTCGACTCGGGGCGGATGCCGACGATCTCGACCTCCTCGTTCACCTTGACGATGCCGCGCTCGACGCGACCGGTGACGACGGTGCCACGACCGGTGATGGTGAAGACGTCCTCGACGGGCATGAGGAACGGCTTGTCGATGTCGCGCTCCGGCTCCGGGATCGCGGTGTCGACGGCGTTCATCAGCTCCATGAGGCGGTCGCCCCACTCGGCGTCGCCCTCGAGCGCCTTGAGCGCGGAGACGCGGACCACGGGGACGTCGTCGCCGGGGAACTCGTACTCGCTGAGCAGCTCGCGGACCTCGAGCTCGACGAGCTCCAGGATCTCCTCGTCGTCCACCATGTCGGCCTTGTTCAGGGCCACCACGATGTAGGGGACGCCGACCTGGCGGGCCAGGAGCACGTGCTCCTTGGTCTGCGGCATCGGGCCGTCGGTCGCCGCGACCACCAGGATCGCACCGTCCATCTGGGCGGCACCGGTGATCATGTTCTTGATGTAGTCGGCGTGACCCGGGCAGTCGACGTGCGCGTAGTGGCGCGACTCGGTCTGGTACTCGACGTGCGAGATCGAGATCGTGATGCCGCGGGCCTTCTCCTCGGGCGCCTTGTCGATCTTGTCGAAGGCGGACGCCTCGTTGAGGTCCGGGTACTTGTCGTGCAGGACCTTGGTGATCGCCGCGGTGAGCGTCGTCTTCCCGTGGTCGATGTGCCCGATCGTGCCGATGTTGACGTGCGGCTTGGTCCGCTCGAACTTGGCCTTGGCCACTGGGTTCCTCTCCTCGTGGTTACGCAGGTGGTGCGTGCTCTGGGGGTGGGCTGTGCTCGGGAGCGCGGGCCGGTCGGCCCGCATTCCGGTTACTCGCCGGTCGCCTTGGCGATGATCTCCTTGGCGACGTTGGCCGGGACCTCGGCGTACGAGTCGAAGACCATCGAGTAGCTCGCCCGTCCCTGGGTGCGGCTGCGCAGGTCGCCCACGTAGCCGAACATCTCCGACAGCGGGACCAGGGCCCGGACGACACGGGCGCCGGAGCGCTCGTCCATCGCCTGGATGGTTCCGCGGCGGGAGTTCAGGTCGCCGATGACATCGCCCATGTTCTCCTCGGGCGTGGTCACCTCGACCGCCATGAGGGGCTCCAGCAGGGCCGGGCTGGCCTGGCGTGCAGCCTCCTTGAAGGCGATCGAACCGGCGATCTTGAAGGCCATCTCCGAGGAGTCGACCTCGTGGTACTGGCCGTCGAGCAGGGTGGCCTTGACGCCGACCATCGGGTAGCCGGCCAGCACGCCGTACTGCATGGCGTCCTGCATGCCCTGGTCGACCGAGGGGATGTACTCCTTCGGGACCCGGCCACCGGTGACCTTGTTCTCGAACTCGTAGGTCGCCGCGTCGCCGCCCATCTCGAGCGGCTCGAGGGCGATCTGCACCTTCGCGAACTGGCCGGAGCCACCGGTCTGCTTCTTGTGCGTGTAGTCGTAGCGCTCGACGGACTTGCGGATCGTCTCGCGGTAGGCCACCTGCGGCTTGCCGACGTTGGCCTCGACGTTGAACTCGCGGCGCATGCGGTCCACGAGGATCTCGAGGTGGAGCTCGCCCATGCCGGAGATGACGGTCTGGCCGGTCTCCTCGTCCAGCTTGACCTGGAAGGTGGGGTCCTCCTCGGCCAGCTTCTGGATCGCGGTGCCCAGCTTCTCCTGGTCGCTCTTGGTCTTCGGCTCGATCGCGACCGAGATGACCGGAGCGGGGAAGGTCATCGACTCGAGGATCACCGGCTTCTGCGGGTCGCAGAGGGTGTCACCCGTCGTCGTCTGCTTGAGGCCGTTGACGGCGACGATCTCGCCGGCGCCGACGCCCATGCGCTCCTCACGCTTGTTCGCGTGCATCTGGTAGATCTTGCCGACGCGCTCCTTGCGGTCCTTGGTGCTGTTCAGCACCGGGGAACCGGCGTCGAGCTTGCCCGAGTACACGCGGACGTAGGTCAGCTTGCCCAGGTGCTGGTCGGTCTGGACCTTGAACGCCAGCGCGGCGAACGGCTCGTCCTCGTCGGCGTGCCGGAGGACCTCGGTCTCGCCGTCGAGCGCAGTGCCGACGATCGCCTCGATGTCCAGCGGGCTGGGCAGGTAGTCGATGACGGCGTCGAGCATGGGCTGGATGCCCTTGTTCTTGAACGACGTCCCCGTGACGACGGGGTTGACCTGACCGGCGATGGTGGCCTTGCGGATCGCGGCCTTGAGCCGGTCGACGGGGATCTCCTCGCCGCCGAGGTAGGCCTCCATGAGCTCGTCGTCGAAGTCGGCGATGCCCTCGAGGAGCTTCTCGCGGTACTCGGCCGCCTGGTCGGCGAGCTCGGCCGGGATCTCCTCGACCTCGTAGTCCTCGCCCATCTTGGTCTCGCCGCGCCAGGTCAGCGCCCGCATCTGGACGAGGTCGACGACGCCGATGAAGTCGGCCTCGGCACCGATCGGCAGCTGCAGGACCAGCGGGTTGGCGCCGAGGCGCTCGACCATCATGTCGACGCAGCGGAAGAAGTTCGCACCCGTGCGGTCGAGCTTGTTGACGTAGCACATCCGCGGGACGCCGTACTTCTCCGCCTGGCGCCACACCTGCTCGGTCTGCGGCTCCACGCCAGCGACGCCGTCGTAGACCGCCACGGCACCGTCGAGCACCCGCAGCGACCGCTCCACCTCGACGGTGAAGTCGACGTGTCCGGGGGTGTCGATGATGTTGATGGTGTGGTCTTTCCAGAAGCACTTCGTCGCGGCCGACGTGATCGTGATGCCGCGCTCCTGCTCCTGCTCCATCCAGTCCATCGTGGCGGCGCCGTCGTGGACCTCACCGATCTTGTACGTGATACCGGTGTAGAAGAGGATGCGCTCCGTCGTCGTGGTCTTGCCGGCGTCGATGTGCGCCATGATCCCGATGTTGCGGGTCTTGGCGAGCTCGGCCTTGCTGGCCATCTCTTACTCCACTTCGTTCGGGTCCGCGTGCGGGGTCCGGGGATCGCCCGGTGGTCCCGCCGACGGCGGGCGCTGGAGGTTCATCACCAGCGGTAGTGCGCGAAGGCCTTGTTCGACTCGGCCATCTTGTGCGTGTCCTCGCGCCGCTTGACGGCGGCACCGAGGCCGTTGCTCGCGTCGAGCAGCTCGTTCATCAGACGCTCGGTCATCGTCTTCTCGCGACGGGCGCGGCTGTACTGGATCAGCCAGCGCAGGCCCAGCGTGGTGCTGCGGGAGGCGCGCACCTCGACCGGGACCTGGTAGGTCGCGCCACCGACGCGGCGGCTGCGGACCTCGAGGGCCGGCTTGACGTTGTCCAGCGCGCGCTTGAGCGTCACGACGGGGTCGGTGTCGGTCTTCGCGCGGGTGCCCTCGAGGGCGCCGTAGACGATCGCCTCGGCGACCGAGCGCTTGCCGTCGACGAGCACCTTGTTGACCAGCTGCGTCACCAGCGGGGACTGGTAGACCGGGTCGACGACCAGGGGTCGCTTCGGCGCGGGGCCCTTGCGCGGCATCAGCTCTTCTCCTTCTTCGCGCCGTAGCGGCTGCGAGCCTGCTTGCGGTTGCGGACGCCCTGGGTGTCCAGCGAGCCGCGGATGATCTTGTAGCGCACGCCGGGGAGGTCCTTCACCCGGCCGCCACGCACGAGCACCATGGAGTGCTCCTGGAGGTTGTGGCCGACACCCGGGATGTAGGCGGTCACCTCGATGCCACTGGTGAGGCGGACACGAGCGACCTTGCGCAGCGCCGAGTTCGGCTTCTTCGGCGTCGTCGTGTACACGCGCGTGCACACTCCGCGGCGCTGGGGCGAACCCTTCAACGCGGGAGTGCTGGTCTTCGTGACCTTGTCCTCGCGGCCCTTGCGGACCAGCTGCTGGATCGTGGGCATGGGTGGCCTGGATCTCCTACCTGCGCTGGGGTGGTGCTCTGGTTCCTGCTGATGTCTGGGGCTTGCTGTGGTGCTCGGGTGCCGGACCTCCGGGGAGGTCCACCCGAGCGCGGGTGTCAGGCATCGTCCGGTCCACGCGGTCGGGCGTGTTGCCCTTCCCGGGACCGATCCGCTGTCGGACCGAACTCGGATGCCCCTCGCGACTCGGCGCCGTCACCCCTCGACCTCAGGTCGGAGGGCGATACCCGATGACCGAATCGGTCACCCAGGCGCACCGCGAACGGGAGCTGGCCCAGGGCACCCTGGGCACGGCTGACCACGATACCCGTGGGTCAGAACGCGGTCAAAGCCGGGTCCCTCACACCTGTCGCGCGTGGTCGACCGTCGTCCGCGCGGGGCCGACGACGGCGGGGCGACCGCGCTCGCGTCGACCGATGCCCGACCCGGCGACGGCGCCCGCGGCGACCCTACTCCCGAGGCGGCCGGCCGTCACCGGTCGACGCGCGGATCCGGTCGGAGCATCAGGCCCCGCCGAAGGCCGCGTGCAGGGCCCGTCGCGCGCTCGCGAGCGGCCGGGGTCGGAGGACCCCCCTACCGATAGCGTGCCTCTCCAGGGGCGCGCCGCGCGCCCGGACACTAGGGAGGGCACGTGCGCATCGGCACCCAAGCCAGCTACAGCGGAGGATTCGCGCAGACCGCGGCGGAGGTCCGCGACCTGGAGGCCGCCGGCCTCGATCTCATCTCGGTCGCCGAGGTCTACACCTTCGACGCGGTCAGCCAACTGGGCTACCTCGCCGCGGTGACCGAGCGGGTGGAGCTGCTCAGCGGCATCTTCCCCATCTACAGCCGGACGCCGGCGCTGACGGCGATGACAGCCGCCGGCCTGGACTTCGTCTCCAACGGCCGGTTCACCCTCGGCCTGGGAGCATCCGGTCCGCAGGTCATCGAGGGCTGGCACGGCGTCCCCTACGACGCGCCGCTGCAGCGCACCCGCGAGGTCGTCGAGATCTGCCGCCAGGTGTGGCGCCGGGAGCGGCTCCAGCACGAGGGGAAGAAGTACACGGTGCCCCTGCCGGCCGACCAGGGCACCGGGCTGGGCAAGCCGCTGAAGCTGATCAACACCCCGGTGCGCGACCGGATCCCGGTCATGCTCGCCGCGCTCGGCCCCAAGAACGTCGAGATGTGCGCCGAGATCGCCGAGGCCTGGGAGCCGATCTTCTTCCTGCCGGAGCGCGCGCAGTCGGTCTGGGGCGAGGCGCTGGCCGCGGGCAAGGCCAAGCGCGCCCCGGAGCTCGGTGAGCTGCAGGTCGTCAACGGCGTCTCGGTGGCCATCGGCGAGAACCTGGACGAGGCCGCGCTCCTGGACCGGGTCCGCCCCGGCCTCGCGCTCTACATCGGCGGGATGGGTGCGCGCGGCAAGAACTTCTACAACGACCTCGCCGTCCGGTACGGGTACGAGCAGGAGGCGAAGACGATCCAGGACCTCTACCTGGACGGGAAGAAGGACGAGGCGGCGGCCGCCGTCCCCGACGAGCTGGTGCGACTGACCTCGCTCATCGGGCCGGAGTCCTGGGTCGCCGAGCGGATCGCGGCGTTCCGCGAGGCCGGCGTGACCACGCTGATGGTGCAGCCGCTCGACGGCAGCCCCGAGGGCCGGCTGAAGACCGTGGAGACCATGAAGCGTCTGGCGGGCTGACCTCCGGACCGCGGATCGCTGTTGCCATGCAGGAAACTCGTCACTAGTGTTTCCTGCATGGCAACAGACCGCGACCCCTCCCCCGCCGAGGCCCGCGAGACGCTCGCGCAGCTCTCCGCCGACGCGGGCGCCGTCCGCTACCCACCGCTGCCCCGGTGGTTCTTCGCGGTCCAGTCGCTGCTGGTAGCCGGCTTCTTCCTCGCCCAGCTGCTCCCCCCGGACGACGCACCGAAGGCGTCGATCGCCCTCGCCCTGTGCGCCGTCGTCCTCGGCGCGCGGTACTGGATCTACCGGGACGACGTCTCCGGGGTGACCCCTTCGCTACGGGACATGCGCTGGTACCTGGCCGGGATCCTGGGCGTGACCCTCGCCTGCGTCGTCGTCGACGCGACCACGGACGCCCGGTGGGTCTGGGCCGTCGGGGCGGTCGTCGTGGCGACGATCGTGCTGTGGACCGGCCGCACCTACGTGGCGACCTACGGCCGTGCCTGAGGCCGCGGCCTTCGACCAGGTCATCCACGCCCCGCACCGGCTGCGGATCTGCGCGGCCCTGAGTGCGGCGCAGAAGGTGGAGTTCGGGTTCCTGCAGGAGCGGCTGGCGCTGTCGAAGTCAGCGCTGAGCAAGCACCTGTCCCAGCTCGTCGACGCCGGCTACGTCAGCCAGGAGCGGGGCGTACGGGACAGCCGCAGCCGGTTGTGGCTCTCCCTGACCCCCGCGGGCAGGCGGGCCTACGACGACCACGTGCGGGCGCTGCAGGAGATCGTCGGCGGCTGACGTCCGCCGTCGTCCTCCCCCACCGTGCGGCGTCCTCCCTCACCGCCCACCACGAGGGAGGAGTCGCCATGATCAGGACGCTCCTATGACG
>NZ_LWUA01000013.1 GCF_005222955.1 Blastococcus sp. CCUG 61487
CCTCGGCGACCTCGGCGTCACCGGGGGCCGCCGAGGCCGCGCCGGGGGCGGCGCCCGCCAACAGCGCGGCGGCCACCGCGACGACGGCCGCGCGGCGCGCCACCCGACGGCGTGCCGTTCCTCGCGCTCCCGGATCCCGGTGCACTCCCCCACCTCCAGCTCGGCCTGCGGTCCGCGCCCCAGCATCCCTGCGTCGGCGCGGCCGTGCAGGGCCTTCACCGGGCGGACCACCCGGTCCATCGACCTGACCAGCCGGTTCCTTGACGGAGATCGCCCGCCGGGGTCAGCCCCTCGTCGCGTCGAGCAGCCGGCTCCGCGCGGTCGCCAGCGACGGCCCGTACCAGGTGAGGTCCCGGCCGGAGACCAGCACCGAGCGGACGTCCGGGAAGGCCTCGGGGCCGTCGTCGGCGGTGAACACGTACGGCTCGTCCGGCAGCAGGACGACGTCGACGTCCGGCCGCTCGGCCGGCTCGAACCGTGGATACCGCTGCTCGGGGTCGTCGACGACAGTGCGGAGGCCGAGCCGGCGCAGCAGGTCTCCGGTGAAGGTGCGCGGACCGACGGCCATCCAGGGGTCCCGCCAGATCGGCACCAGCACGCGGAGCTCCGGCGCTGGGGCCGGCCGTGCCCACTCGTCGGCCGCCGTCGTCAGCCACCCGGGCTCGTCGACGGCGAGGACCTCGGTGAGCAGCCGGCGCATCGAGGCCAGCGCCTCGTCGAGCGTCTGGATGACCGTCACCCAGACCGGGATGCCGGCCGCGCGCAGCCGCTCCACGTCGAGTTTCCGGTTCTCCTCCTGGTTGGCGACGACCAGGTCCGGCGCGAGCGCGGCGATCGCGGCCCTGTCGGGGTTCTTGGTGCCCCGGACGCGGGCGACATCGAGGTCGGCCGGGTGGGTGCACCAGTCGGTGGCGCCGACCAGCCGCTCGGGCACCGTGGCCGCGAGCGCCTCGGTCAGCGACGGGACGAGCGAGACGATCCGCCGCGGCGGCGCCGGCAGCTCGACCGCCGTTCCCAGGTCGTCCCGAGGGCCGAAAGCGTGCTTTCGGCCCTCAGACATTGCGCCGGTACTGGCCGCCCACCTCGAAGAACGCCTCGCTGATCTGCCCGAGGGTGCACGACCGCACCGTCTCCATCAGCTCGGCGAAGACGTTGCCGCCCGCGATCGCCACCTCCTGCAGCCGGGCCAGCGCGGCCGGCGCGTCGCTGGCGTGCTGCGCCTTGAACGCGGCCAGCCGCTCCAGCTGCGACTGCTTCTCCGCCTCGGTGGCGCGGGCCAGTTCCAGCGCGCGCGGCTGGTCGTCGCGGTGCTCGGGCAGGAAGGTGTTGACGCCGACGATCGGCAGGCTGCCGTCGTGCTTGCGGTGCTCGTAGAGCATCGACTCGTCCTGGATGCGGCCGCGCTGGTAGCCGGTCTCCATCGCGCCCAGCACGCCGCCGCGCTCGGCGATCCGGTCGAACTCGGCCAGCACCGCCTCCTCGACGAGCTCGGTGAGCTCCTCGATGACGTAGGAGCCCTGCAGCGGGTTCTCGTTGCCGGCCAGCCCCCACTCCTTGTCGATGATCATCTGGATCGCCAGCGCCCGGCGCACCGACTGCTCGCTCGGGGTGGTCACCGCCTCGTCGTAGGCGTTGGTGTGCAGGCTGTTGGCGTTGTCGTAGATCGCGCAGAGCGCCTGCAGCGTGGTGCGGATGTCGTTGAAGTCCATCTCCTGCGCGTGCAGCGACCGGCCCGACGTCTGGACGTGGTACTTGAGCTTCTGCGACCGCTCGCCGGCGCCGTAGCGCTCCTTCATCGCCACCGCCCAGATCCGGCGGGCGACCCGGCCGATGACCGAGTACTCGGCGTCCATCCCGTTGGAGAAGAAGAAGGACAGGTTCGGCGCGAAGTCGTCGATGTCCATCCCGCGGGCGAGGTAGCTCTCCACGTAGGTGAATCCGTTGGCCAGCGTGAAGGCGAGCTGGCTGATCGGGTTCGCTCCCGCCTCGGCGATGTGGTACCCGGAGATCGAGACCGAGTAGAAGTTCCGGACGCCGTGGTCGATGAACCACTGCTGGATGTCGCCCATCGCCCGCAGCGCGAACTCGGTGGAGAAGATGCAGGTGTTCTGCCCCTGGTCCTCCTTGAGGATGTCGGCCTGCACGGTGCCGCGGACGTTGGCCAGCACCCAGGCGCGGAGCTCCTCGGCCTCCGCCGCGTCGGGCTCGCGCCCCTCCTCCTCGCGGAAGGCGTCCAGCCGCTGGTCGATGGCGGTGTTGAGGAACATCGCCAGGATGGTCGGCGCCGGGCCGTTGATCGTCATGGACACCGACGTCGTGGGCGCGCACAGGTCGAAGCCGGAGTAGAGGACCTTCATATCCTCGAGCGTCGCGATGGAGACACCCGACGTCCCGACCTTGCCGTAGACGTCGGGGCGCGGGTCGGGGTCGCGGCCGTAGAGGGTCACCGAGTCGAACGCCGTCGACAGCCGGGTCGCCTCGCTGCCGGCCGACAGCAGCTTGAACCGCCGGTTGGTGCGGAAGGCATCGCCCTCGCCGGCGAACATCCGGGCCGGCGCCTCGCCCTCCCGCTTGAACGGGAAGACGCCGGCGGTGAACGGGTAGAAGCCCGGCAGGTTCTCCGCGCGCAGGAACCGGAGCAGCTCGGCCTGGTCGCCGGTGCGGGGCAGCGCCACCCGGCGCACCTTCGTGCCGGACAGGGTCTCGCGGACCAGCGGCGTGGAGATCTCCCTGTCCCGCACCCGGTAGACGAGCTCGTCGCCGCTGTACTCCTCGACCCGGTCGGGCCAGCCGTCGAGGAGCTCGCGCACCTCGGGCCGCACCTCGCGGTCGGCCGCGGCGAGCAACTCCTCGACCCGCGCCGCGGCCGGGTCGTCGCCCAGCAGGGCGAGGGTGCTCCGCAGGTGCTGACGACGGCGCACCGCTTCGGCCTGGTCGGCGGTGGTGCGGTGGTAGCCCCGGACGGCGTCGGCGATGTCGGCGAGGTACCGCGCCCGCGACGACGGGACGACGCTGCTCAGCCCCGACGACGCCCGCACGTCGACGTGCGGCAGCACGCCGCTGCCCACGGCCAGCCCTTTCTCCGCGAGCAGACCGCGCAGGTGCTGGTAGAGCGCGGTGACGCCGTCGTCGTCGAAGCGCGCGGCGCTGGTGCCGAAGACCGGCATCTGCTCCCACGGGACGCCGAACGCCTCCCGGTTGCGCACCATCTGCCGGGCGACGTCGCGGCGGGCGTCCTCGGCGCCCCGGCGCTCGAACTTGTTGATGGCGACGACGTCCGCGAGGTCGAGCATGTCGATCTTCTCGAGCTGCGAGGCCGCGCCGAACTCCGGCGTCATGACGTACAGCGAGACGTCGCTGAACGGGACGATCGCCGCGTCCCCCTGCCCGATCCCCGGCGTCTCGACGATGACCAGGTCGAAGCCGGCCGCCTTCACCGCGGCGAGGACGTCGTCGAGGTGGTCGGGCACCTCCGCCCCCGCGGTCCGGGTGGCCATCGAGCGGAAGAAGGTCCGGGTGGAGTCGGAGTCCAGGGCGTTCATGCGGATCCGGTCGCCGAGCAGCGCGCCACCGCCGCGCCGGCGGGTCGGGTCGATCGCGACGACGGCGACCCGCAGCTTGTCCTCCTGGTCGCGCCGCAGCCGGCGCAGCAGCTCGTCGGTCAGCGAGGACTTCCCCGAGCCCCCCGTGCCGGTGATGCCGAGGACCGGGACCTGCCGGCTCGCGGAGACGTCCCGCAGCGCGGCGGCCAGCTCCGGCGAGCGCCCGCTCTCCAGCACCGTGATGGCCCGGGCCAGCGCCGACGGAGAGCCTCCGACCACCGCGTCGACGTCCGGCGCCCGGTCGGCCAGGTCGACGTCGCAGGCGCGGATCAGCTCGTTGATCATCCCGGGCAGGCCGAGCCGCTGACCGGCCTCGGGCGCGAAGATGGTCACGCCCCGCTCCCGGAGCGCGGCGATCTCCTCGGGGACGATCACCCCTCCCCCGCCGCCGAACACCTGCACGTGCCCGGCGCCCTCCTCCCGGAGCCGATCGACGAGGTAGCCGAAGTACTCGACGTGGCCGCCCTGGTAGGAGGAGATGGCGACGCCCTGCACGTCCTCCTCGAGCGCCGCGCGGACGACGGCGTCCACGCTGCGGTCGTGACCGAGGTGCACCACCTCCGCACCCTGGCTCTGCAGCATCCGCCGCATGATGTTGATCGACGCGTCGTGCCCGTCGAAGAGGCTGGCCGCGGTCACGAACCGCACGGGGTGGGCGGGCACGAGCAGCGTCGGCGCGGGCTGGCTCATGGCACTCCTCGTCGAGGTGCCCGGTGCCGCGGCGGCCGGGCGTCGGCGTGCGGCTTCCGGGGGCGTGCCCGCACGGTACGGCGAAAGTAGTAGGACGTCCACGTATCTCGTCCGGCGCGCCTCCGGTCACCTGCCGAACCCGCCGAGAGCCACCGTGCGGCCGCTGAAGCCGGCGCACACGGCGGCTGGAGCGCTGCACGGCGGCTCCGGAGCACGCGGAGCGGCCCCTCGAATCAGAGCGACGTTCTAGCATTTCGGAGGGGGCGCCGGTAGGTTCGCGACGTGCATCACACGGCGGCGAGGAGTACGGCATGACCACGATCGAGTCCCCCGAGAGCCGCCCCGCGGCCGCCGCCGTCGAGCACGTCGACGTCCTCATCGTGGGGGCGGGCATCTCCGGCATCGGCGCCGCCTACCACCTCCAGCAGCGCCGGCCCGGCAGCAGCTTCGTCCTCCTCGACGCGCTCGAGGCCCGCGGCGGCACCTGGTGGACGCACAAGTACCCGGGCGTCCGCTCGGACAGCGACCTGTTCACGTTCGGCTACGGCTTCAAGCCGTGGCGCGGCCCCTCGATCGCCTCGGGCGAGGAGATCCTCGCCTACCTCGACGAGGTCATCGAGGAGAACGACCTGGCCGGGAAGATCCGCTACCGGCACCGGGTGATCGCGGCGAGCTGGTCGTCGGAGGACCACCGCTGGACCGTCGAGGTGTCCCGGGAGGACACCGGCGAGCAGCTGCGCTTCACCACCGACTTCCTCTGGATGTGCCAGGGCTACTACGACCACGAGCAGCCCTACCGGCCGCAGTGGCCGGGGATGGACGCGTTCACCGGGCAGATCGTGCACCCGCAGCACTGGCCGGAGGACCTCGACACCACCGGCAAGCGCGTCGTCGTCATCGGCTCCGGCGCGACCGCCGCGACGCTCGTGCCGGCGCTCGCCGAGCAGGCCAAGCACGTCACGATGCTCCAGCGCTCGCCCACGTTCTTCATCGCCCGGCCGAAGGTCGCCGAGCTGGCCGCGCAGCTGCGGGCGCTGGACGTCGATCCGGAGTGGATCCACGAGATCATGCGCCGCGCCTCGGTGACCCAGGGCGAGGAGGTCATGCGGATGGCGAAGGAGACCCCCGACGTCCTCCGCGAGTTCCTCATCGACTCGATGCGCCCCCTCCTGCCGGAGGACTTCGACATCGACAAGCACTTCAACCCGACCTACCGGCCCTGGCAGCAGCGGCTGGCCGCGCTGCCGGAGGGCGACCTGTTCACCGCCCTGCGCGAGGGCACCGCCTCGGTGGTCACCGACACCATCGAGACCTTCACCCCGACCGGCATCCGGCTGGCCTCCGGCGAGGAGCTCGAGGCCGACATCATCGTGACCGCCACGGGCTTCGACCTGTCGCTGTTCGGCAACGTCGCCTTCACCGTGGACGGCGAGCCGGTCGACTTCACCCAGCAGGTCACCTACCGCGGGATCATGATCACCGGCGTGCCGAACATGGCCTACGTGTTCGGCTACTTCCGGGCCAGCTGGACCCTGCGGGCGGACCTGGTCAGCGAGTTCGTGTGCCGGCTGCTCGACCGGATGGACGAGCGCGGTCACCGGACCGTCGTCCCCAGGCTGCGGCCGGAGGACGCCGACATGCCACTGCTGCCGTGGTCGGACCCGGAGAACTTCAACCCCGGCTACGTGATGCGCTCCCAGCACCGGATGTACAAGCGCGGCGACCGGGAGCCGTGGACGCACCACAAGGAGTACAGCGAGGAGCGGGCCGTCCTCCCCACGGCCGACCTCGACGACGGCCTCGTCTACCGCTGATCCACCGCTCTCCGCCCACCGCTTCGAGAACTCGCACCCCACCCGCTCCGAGAACAGGAGAACCCGTGCCGGTCGACCAGCACATCGCCGCCCTGCTCGCCATGGCCGAGCAGGCCGACATGCCACCCATGTACGAGTCGACGCCGGACGTCGGCCGGGCGCAGTACCTGGCGATGACCACCGGGCTGCGCAGCCCGGAGCAGGTGGTCCCCGTCGGCAGCACCGAGGACATCACCGTCCCGGGCGCCGAGGGCGATCTCGCGGCACGGGTCTACCGGCCCGAGGGTGAGGGCCCCTTCCCGACCGTCGTCTTCTTCCACGGCGGAGGCTGGGTGATCGGCGACCTGGAGACGCACGACAACATGGCCCGGCACGTCTGCCGGGGCGCCGAGGCCGTCGTCGTCTCCGTCGACTACCGGCTGGCGCCCGAGCACCCCTTCCCGGCCGCCGCCGAGGACGCCGTCGCCTCGGCGCGGTGGGTCGCCGCGAACCTCGACGGGTTCGGCGGGGACGACCGGCTGGCCGTCGCCGGTGACAGCGCGGGCGGCAACCTCTCCGCCGTCGTCTCGCAGGTGCTGCACGCGGAGGGCACCACCCTCACCGGTCAGCTGCTCATCTACCCCGCCGTCGACGCGGAGGGCGAGTACGCCTCGCGGGTGGAGAACGCCAAGGGCTACTTCCTCGAGCAGCCGACGATGGACTGGTTCTACGGCCACTACGCCGGCGCGTGGGAGGACGCGAAGGACCCGCGCCTGGCCCCGCTGCACGGCGCGAACCTCGCCGCCCAGCCGCCGACGGTCATCGTCACCGCGGAGTACGACCCGCTGCGCGACGAGGGTGAGGCCTACGGCGAGGCGCTGAAGGCGGCCGGCGTGCAGGTCGACGTGACCCGCTACGACGGGCTCATCCACGGCTTCTTCGACATGGGCACCGTCTCCCCCGCCGCGCAGGCGGCCATCGACGAGACCTGCGCGAAGTTCCGGGCGACGCTGCACGGCTGACCGCAGCATGACGCGCAGAAGCCCGGGGACGACGTCGTCCCCGGGCTTCGGTGTTCCGTCAGCGAGGCGTCGGCGCCTTGGCGGGCAGGGCGTGGACCTGGGCGAGGAACTCGTCGAAGTCGATGCCCGGGCCCAGCGCGCGGCGGCTGGCCACGGTGACCTTGGGCCAGTTGACGGTCACCGCGCCGGCCAACCGGCCGTCGTCGTCGGCGTAGAGGACCGCCCCCCTGGCCGGGTCCGCGGACAGGTCGCCGACGATCTCGTGGCGGGCACCCCGCGCGACGTGACCGACGATCTGCATCTTCCAGTCGTACTGGTCGCTCCAGACGTAGTCCAGCGGCGCGTAGGCCTGCAGGTCGTCCGGGTGGACGATGTTGTGCGCCACCACGGCCGCCTGCTCGACGGCGTTGGTCCAGTGCTCCACCCGCCGCTCGGCGGGGTGGCGCGGGTCCTGCCAGCGGGCGACGTCGCCCACCGCCCACACGCGATCGGAGTCGACGGCGCGGCAGAACCTGTCGCAGACGACGCCGTTGTCGACGAGCAGCCCGGAGTCGGCGAGCCACCCGTCGTTCGGGACCGCGCCGATGCCGACCAGCACCGTGGCGGCGGACAGCACGGTGCCGTCGGTGAGCCGGACGGTGAGGTCGCCGGCCTTCCCCTCGATCGCTTCGACGCCCACGCCGAAGCGGGTGTCGACGCCGCGCCTGCGGTGCAGCTCCTCCAGCGGCCGGCCGACCTCGGGCCCGACGATCCGGGCCAGCGGGGTGGCGAGGGGATCGACCATCGTCACCTCGTGGCCGAGCCCGCGGATGGTCGCCGCCGCCTCGGCGCCGATGACGCCCCCGCCGACCACGACCACCGGGCCGCCCGCGGCGAGATCCGCCCGCAGCCCGTCGACGTCGGCCAGCGTGCGGATGACGTGCACGCCCGACTCGGCGTGCCACGGCGAGGGCCGGGCGGTGGCGCCCGTGGCGACGACGACGTGGTCGAAGTCCAGCGCGCTGCCGTCGGCGAGCAGCACCTGCCGCGCGGCGACGTCGAGGCGGACCGCCGCGACGCCCAGGCGCAGTTCGACGTCCGCGGCGGCGGCGGCCTCCTCGGTCAGCAGGGCGAGCCGTTCGGGCTCCCACTCCCCCGCGAGGTACTGCTTGGACAGCGGCGGCTTGTCGTACGGGGCGTGCGACTCCTCGCCGACGAGGACGATCCGGCCGGCATGGCCCTCCCGCCGGAGCGCCTGGGCGGTGCGGACGCCGCCGACGGACGTGCCGACGACGACTGTCGGACTGGTCACGAGTCGATCCCTTGCTGTCGTGAGGTGCTGACGGTTCTGGACATGCCGGAGCCCCGGCCACCGTACGGAACGGCGCCGGGGCTCCGGGAGTGTCAGCCGATGCGCATCGGCAGCGCCCGCGGACCCCGGATCTGCCCGGTGGACCACCGCACGCCGTCCGGGTCGGCCAGCGTGAACTCGGGGATCCGGTCCAGCCAGACGTCGAGGGCGACGCGCAGCTCCATGCGGGCCAGGTGCGAGCCCGCGCAGCGGTGGATGCCCAGCCCGAACGCCGCGTGCCGGTTGACCTCGCGGTCGATGATCACCTTGTCGGCGTCCTCGAAGCGCTCCGGGTCACGGTTGGCGGCCGGGAAGGGCAGGAGGACCCAGTCCTCCTTCTTCATCTTCACGCCACCGAGCTCCACGTCCTCCTTGACCAGGCGGGCCATGGTGACCGGCGCGTAGGCGCGCAGGAACTCCTCGACCGCGGTCGCCCGCAGCTCCGGCTCCGCGACCAGGCGCTTGCGGTCCTCGGGGTTCTCCGCGAGGTGCCAGAGCGAGGCGCCGATCGCGCTCCACGTCGTGTCGATGCCGGCGATGAGCAGCAGGATCATCGTGCCGGCGACGTGCTGCGGGGACAGCTTCTCCCCGTACAGCTCGGCGTTGATCAGGTAGGTCGTCAGGTCGTCCCGCGGGTTCTCCACGTGGTCGCGGATCTGCTCGAGGATGTAGGTGAACAGCTCCTCGGTGGACGCCTGCCGCTCCTCGGGAGAGCGGTTGATCCCCTCGAGGGCGTTCTCCACGAAGACCTTGAACTTCGGGGTGTCCTCGGTCGGGAACCCGAGCATGTCGGCGATCACCCGGACCGGGATGTGCATCGCGTACTCCGTCGCCGCGTCGACGACGTCACGACCCTCGAAGGCGTCGATCAGCGAGTGGCAGAACGCCCGCGTGGTCGGCTCCTGCTTGGCGGTGTTCGTCTTGGTGAACGCCGGCAGCAGCAGCTTGCGCGCGTCGTGGTGGAACGGCGGGTCGGACGAGATCGGGGGCACGCTCCCGACCGGCGCGAGGTCCATCGGGGGCCGGAAGTTGCCCACGATGATGTGCCGGGAGGTGAAGTTCTCGGTGTCGTAGGCGATCGCCGCGACGTCCTCGTAGCGGGTGGGCAGCCAGGTGCCGCCGAAGCGCTCGGAGCGCGCGATGGGGCAGCGCTCGCGCAGGTCGTCCCAGATCTCGTGGGCGTTGGCCGCGTACTCCTCGTCCATGTGCGAGAAGTCGGTGGCCCAGTCGGTGACCGGGCCGTCCATCACCTCGAACTGGACGACGGTGTCGGGATCCGCCTGCTGGAAGGGGTAGTCGGTGAACCTGTCGTCGACGGTCATGTCAGTTCTCCTCGGTGACCAGTACGGCGGACTCGGGACAGTTGGCGGCAGCGAGGCGGACGTCGTCCTCCCGGCCCGGCGGCACCGTGCCGCCCGCGGTGAGCTCGGTGAGCGTGGCGTAGCCCTCCTCGTCCTCGCCGAACAGGTCCGGGGCGAGGTCGTAGCAGCGGCCGTGCCCCTGGCAGAGGTTCGAGTCGATCTGCACCTTCATGTACGGGTTCCCATCTGTTCTTCGGTACGGGCGACACTCGTGATGACGCGGGTCAGCAGCGCTGTCCATTCCTCGTCGGTCACGTCGTGAAGATCAGTGGTGAGCAGCGTGCTGCCGATCCCGAGCGCCGTCGCCAGGTGGGCGATGGCGCGCGGGGAGACGGTGGCGTCGATCTCGCCGCGCAGCTGCGCCTGCTCGATCAGCCCGGTCATCCACTCGGCGCGCTCGCGCACGTAGTCGGTCATCGCCGACGCCACCTCGGGATCGTGCCGCGCGGCCACCAGCGCCTCGATGACGAGGTACCGGTCGGCCTGCGGCGTCTCCCGCAGGTCGGCGCCGGTGCGCAGGAACAGGTCCACGATCGAGCGGTCGGGCTCGGCCTCGACCAGCTCGGCCAGCGGCCGCCGGCCGTGGGTGCGCAGGGCGCCGAGCAGCAGTTCGGCCTTGGAGGTGAAGTACGCGTAGAGCGCGCTGTTGCTCAGCCCGGCTTCCGCGGCGATGTCGGCGACCCGGGTGCCGTCGTAGCCGCGGCGGGCGAAGACGTCGGCGGCAGCACGCAGCAGGCGCCGGCGCGTCTCCACGCCGTTGGCTCCCGCGATGCGTCCCACAGCACGAATCGAACATGCATTCAATTCGTGAGTCAAGTCCCCACGCAGAGTTGTTTCGCCGTCACCCTCCGAAGAGGGCGACGACAGGCCTCGAACGGGTCAGCCGATGCGGATGGGCAGCTCCCGGGGGCCGCGGATCTGACCGGTGGACCAGCGCACCGGCGCGCTCTCGTCCAGCCCGAACTCCGGGATCCGGTCCAGCCAGACGTCGAGGGCGACCAGCAGCTCCATGCGGGCCAGGTGGGAGCCCACGCAGCGGTGGATCCCCAGACCGAAGGCGGCGTGCCGGTTCACCTCGCGATCGATGAGCACCTCGTCGGCGCGGTCGAACCGCTCGGGATCGCGGTTCGCGGCCGGGAAGGCCAGCAGGATCCAGTCGTCGGCCTTCATGTCCACACCACCCCAGCGCATGTCCTGCTTGACCAGGCGGGCCATGGTCACGGGGGCGTAGGCGCGGAGGAACTCCTCCATCGCCGTGGCGCGCAGCTCCCGGTCGGCCACGAGCCGCCGGCGGTCCTGCGGGTTCCGCGCCAGGTGCCAGAGCGAGGAGCCGATCATGCTCCAGGTGGTGTCGATGCCGGCGAGAAGGAGCAGCGCCATCATCCCGGCCACGTGCTGCGGCTCCAGCGCGCGGCCGTGCAGCTCCGCCTCGATCAGGTAGGAGGTCAGGTCGTCGCGGGGGTCGGCGACGTGGTCGCGGATCTGCTCGTGCAGGTAGTCGAACAGCTCCTCGGTGGATGCCTGCCGCTCCTCCGGGGACCGGTCGACGGCCTCGAGCATCTCGTGGACGAACCGGGCGAACGTCGGCCCGTCCTCCGGCGGGAAGCCCAGCATGTCCGCGATCACCCGCATGGGGATGTGCATGGCGTACTCGCGGGCGGCGTCCACGACCTCGCAGCCCTCGAAGGCGTCGACGAGCGAGTGGCAGAGGTCCTTCGTCGCCTCCTCCTGCTTGGCCACCCGCGTCTTGGTGAACGCCGGCAGGAGGAGCTTGCGGGCGTCGTGGTGGAACGGCGGGTCCGACGTGATCGGCGGGGCGCCGCCGATCGGGGCGGCGTCCAGCGGTGGCCGGTGGTCGCTGATGATGATGTGCCGCGACGAGAACCGCTCGGTGTCGTACGCGATCGCCTGGACGTCCTCATAGCGCGTGGGCAACCAGGCGCCCCCGAACCGCTCGGTGTGCGCGATCGGGCAGGTCGCGCGCAGCTCGTCCCAGATCGCGTGCGCGTTCTCCGCGTACTCCGGTTCCAGGTGCGAGAAGTCGGTCGCCCAGTCCGCCACCGGCCCGGTGATCACCGCCTCGGGAGAGCGCTCGTCGACGGCCATGTCAGCTCTCCTCGGTGACCGAGATGGCGGACTCGGGGCAGTTCGCGGCGGCGAGCCGCGCGCCGGCCTCGCGGCCGGGCGGCACCTGGCCGCCCTCGGTGAGCGGTGTCAGGGTGGCATAGCCCTCCTCGTCCTCGCCGAACAAGTCGGGGACGAGGTCGTAGCAGCGTCCGTGCCCCTGGCACAGTTGCGGATCGATGTGCACCTTCATGCGTGCCTCCTGGCCGAGGGGTGCGTCCTACGCCACAAATTGAACGCCTGTTCAATTTGAGCGTCAAGAAGGTCCGATCCGGAGGTATGAGATGTCCTACGACGGCGGCCTGAGCACCGTGCTCGGCGTGACCGCGGACGGCGACGACAGGTTCGTGGCCGGCGCCCGGCGCAGCACCCCCGAGCGCTCGTTCGGCGGTGCCGTCGTCGCGCAGGCACTGCTCGCCGGGGCGGCCACCGTGCAGGCCGAGCGGCCCGTGCACTCCCTGCACGCCTACTTCCTGCGGGCCGGCGAGGCGTCGTCGCCGACGCACTTCGACGTGCAGCGGGTCCGCGACGGCGGCTCGTACAGCACCCGGCGGGTGACCGCCGAGCAGGACGGCCGCGCCATCCTCGACGTGAGCGCCTCCTTCCACGTCCGCGAGACCGGCTTCACCCACCAGATCCCGCGGCTGGACGCGCCGACGCCGGAGTCGCTGGCCACCGTCGCGGAGGTCGCCGTCCTCACCGAGGGGCCGGTGCGCGAGTGGTTCGACGGCTTCACCCGCCGGCACCCCTTCGACGTCCGCTTCGACGGCGAGCTGCCCCGGGTGGCCGCCGGCCGCGGCGAGGCGGCCGAGCCGCGGCAGCGGTTCTGGTTCCGCGCGCTGGAGACCCTCCCGGACGAGCCCGCGGTGCACACCGCCGCGCTGGCCTACGCCTCGGACATGCTGCTGCTCTCCGCCTCGCTGGCCCCGCACGCCCGCATGGTGGGCGGCCCGGGCCTCGCGGCGGCCAGCCTCGACCACGCGGTGTGGTTCCACGAGCCGGCCCGCGTCGACGACTGGCTCTGCTACGAGCAGGCCAGCAGCTGGGCCGGCCACGGGCGGGCCCTTATGCACGGCCGGGTCTTCGACCGCACGGGCCGGCTGGTCATGACCGTGGCGCAGGAGGGCATGGTGCGGGCGCTGGGCCCGCGGTGAGGCCCGCCGTCCGTCAGCGGACGGTGCCCGCGCGGCGGTCGGCCGCGCGGGCGCCCAGCGAGCACACCATCGCGAGCAGGCAGATGACCAGCATCGTGATGCAGGTCCACTGGTAGCCGGTGACCAGGTCCTGGACGCCGTCGCCGGGCACGTCGGAGATGGTGCCCGCGAAGACGTAGCGCCGGAGCTCGATCGGCAGCGGCATGGTGATCACGGTCAGGATCACCGCGGTGCCCAGGACGGCGCCGGTGTTCTGCAGCATCAGGCGCATCCCGTTGGCGATGCCGAGCCGCTCGGTGGGCATCGAGGAGAGCAGCACCTGGGTGTTCGACGGCATGAAGAACCCGGAGCCGGCGCCGACCAGGATCAGCGCGACCACGACGGCGGTGTAGTGGACGCCGTCGCCGGAGAACACCAGCAGGACGGCGAGCCCCGCGGCCGTGGCGGCGTTGCCGAGCACGGTGAGCGTGTGCGCCTCGATCCACCGCTGCAGGAAGCCCGACCCGGCCGAGAAGACCAGCGCGGAGACGGCCAGCGGGAGGACCTGGATACCGGCCGACAGCGCGTCCTCACCGCCCACGCCCTGCAGGTACAGCGACACCAGCAGGACGACGCCGAACTGGCCGATGGCATTGAGGAAGGAGGCGCTCAGCCCCCAGGAGAAGCTGCGGTCCTCGAACAGCCGCACGTCCATGAGCGGGTCGCGCACCTTGCGCTCGACCCAGATGAAGGTCGGCAGCAGGAGGGCGAACGCGACCAGCCCGCCGATCACCAGCGGGTCCGACCAGCCCAGCGAGGTGACCTGGGAGAGCGCGACCAGCCCGCAGCCGAGGCCGAGGAACGCCAGCAGGTTGCCGGGCACGTCCAGGGACAGCCGCTCGCCGGAGCGAGGGACCGGCGGCAGCGCCACGATCCCCCAGATCAGGCAGCCGATGCCGATCGGCACGTTGAACCAGAACAGCCACTGCACCCCGACGTGCTCGGCGAGGAACCCCCCGAGGGTCGGGCCGAGCAGCTGGGCGACGGAGAACGACGCCAGGTAGATGCCCATCCCCTGGCCCAGCCGGTGCCGGGGGAAGGCGCCGGTGACCAGCGCGGCGCTGTTGGTGAGCAGCATCGCCGCGCCGGCGGCCTGCAGGATCCGGCAGGCGACCAGCGACCAGGCATCGGGGGCGAACCCGGCGAGCAGGTTGCCCACGGTGAAGACGCCCAGCCCGGTCAGGTACATCGACCGGCGGCCGAAGAGGTCGGCCAGCCGGCCGAACGACACCATGAGCAGCGTCTGGGTGAGCATGAACGACAGCAGGATCCAGCTCGACGCGGTGGCCGACGCCTCGTAGTGCCGCGACACGGCCGGCAGCGCGACGTTCAGCGCGCTGTTGGACATGCCGGAGAACATGCTGGCCAGGCCGACGACGGACAGGGTCCGCCAGGCCTGCCGCATCACGGCGGCGTCGTCCCGAACCGGCTCCGGCACGTCGTCGGGGACCGGCGGCAGGGCCGGCTCCGGGACGTTGACCGCGCCTGACGTGCCGACGACCGGCTGCTCGAGCCCGTCCGGGCGCGAGGCGGTCGACCAGGACATTCGGCCTCCCCCACTCTCCCGGCAATCCTAGAACAGGGCTCTAGAGCTCTCGGCGACGGTGGGGCATGCTGGCCAGGCCACGCGGACCCGCGTGGGAAGTCGAGGAGAGGCGGATCCCCCCATGCCACTGGACCTGTCGGCCATCGGTCGCGAGGGGCCGGTCCACGAGCGCAGCTGGACGTCGAAGGACGCCCTGCTCTACGCCGTCGGCGTGGGCGCCGGGCTCGGCGACCCGGCTCAGGAGCTCGAGTTCACCACCGAGAACAGCCACGGCATCGAGCAGCAGGTGCTGCCCACGTACGGGGTGCTGCTCGCGCAGGCCCCCAGCGCCGGGATCGGCGACTTCGACAGGGCGATGCTCGTGCACGCCGAGCAGGAGGTGCGGCTGCACCGCGTCCTGCCGGTCGAGGGCACGCTGCGCGCCCAGGCGCGGGTGGAGTCCATCGTCGGCAAGCGCAGCGGCGCCATCGTCACGACGTCGTCGTCGGCCGTGGACGCCGACGGCGCCCCGCTGATCACGACCCGCAGCTCCATCTTCATCCGCGGCGAGCAGGCCCCCGCCGACGAGTCCGGCGCGGCCGACGACTGGGCGCAGCCCGACCGCGCGCCCGACTGGGAGGTCACCCTGACCACCCGGCCGGAGCAGGCGCTGCTCTACCGCCTCAACGGCGACCGGAACCCGCTGCACTCCGACCCGAAGTTCGCCGCGCGAGCCGGGTTCGAGCGGCCGATCCTGCACGGGCTGTGCACCTACGGCATCACCGGCCGCGCGCTGCTCATGTCGGCCATGGACGGCGACGTCGGGAAGTTCCGCGCCATGTACGGGCGGTTCAGCTCCCCCGTGCTGCCCGGTGACGAGCTCACCGTCCGGATCTGGAAGACCGACGACGAGAACGTCGTGTTCCGCACGCTGCGCGGCGACGGCACCGTCGTGATCGACCGCGGCCGGGCCGAGGTCGGCGCGCCGAGCTGACCCGGGGATGCTCCTATGGATCGTC
>NZ_LWUA01000014.1 GCF_005222955.1 Blastococcus sp. CCUG 61487
CCCCGCGGCCGCGACGAGGGCGGTGGCGGTGTCGGGGTCGCCGGCGTAGACGGCGACGGCGGCGGCCTGGTCCAGGGTCAGCCCGGCACCGGCGACCGCGGCGGCGGTGTCGCCGTCCAGCCGGGCCACGCCGGCGGCCTTGGCGACCCGCTTGCGGCCCAGCCCGGTCGACTTGGCCACCCTGGTCAGCGGCACGCCGAGGTCGAGCATCGCCTGCACCCCGCGGGCTTCCTCCACTGCGGACAGACCCTGGCGGTGCAGGTTCTCGGCCAGCATCGCCCCCACGTGCCCTGCCTGGGCGGCGGCCCGGTCGCCGTCGGCGGCGTCACCGTCGAGGGCGAGGTCGGGGCGCAGCACGCACGGCACCGCGGTCAGTCCGGCGAGGATCGCGGCAGCCGCCCGGCGNNCCGCCAGCCCGGACAGGTCGCCGAGGTCGTCGCGGACGTTGCGGGGGTGCACTGCCAGTGCTCGGGGGTCCAGCCACACCAACCGGTGCGCCCGTCCGCTGCCCTCGGACGTCCCGGCGCGTGCGCTGTCGTGAGCGGCCGGGTCGACGTGCTCGGCTTGGCCGAACTCGCTGTCGGCACGTCGGGCGGTTCCGGCGGCGGAAGGCTCGTCGGACGCGCTCTCCCGGCCGGTGTTCAGGGCGGTGACTGTCGTGGTCGCGGTCATCGTGGGTTCTCCTTCAGCGCTCTGCGGGGTGCCGGTGCTCTCGGTGGCGGTGCTGTCGGTGGCGGTGCCGGCGACGGTCATGTCTCGCGCTCCGGTCAGGCGGTGGCGAGGACGCGGACGCCCCCGGGCTGCGCGACCGGTCCGGCGGGCGGCGCGGCGTCCCCATCCCCCGGCGCGTTCTCGGTGCTCTGGGGGCCGTCGAGGTGGTCGAGGATGCGGCGGGCGGCGGCGGTCACCATGGCCGCAGCGGCCCGGACGACATCGGTGTCCCCGGCCGACCACGCGGCGACGTAGGGGACGGTGTAGGCGCCGGCGTCCAGCCCGGCCCAGGCGGTGACGATGTAGGCGACCGACTCGGCTTCGGCCTCCGCCTGCCCGCGGCAGCCCCGGTAGTCGTAGCCCTCGGCGGTGTGCCCGCACTCGATGTGCGCCAGTTCGTGGGCGAGGGTCTTGACCGCCTGCGCGTCGGCGATGTCCGGGCGGACCCGCACGGTGCGGGCGGCCGGGTCGGTGAGGCCGTTGGCCTGCCCGCAGTCCTCGCGGGTGAGCGTGTAGCCGTGGAAGGCGACCTGGGCGGCCAGCGCGTCCCACAGGGCGGCGGGGGCGTCACCGGTCAGTAGCTCCGGTGTGATGTCGGGCAGCGGGTCTCCCTGGGTCTGGGAGATGTCGAAGACGTGCGCGAGCCGGAATCCGCGCAGCACCCGCCGCCGGGTCGACTGGTCGGCGTCCCCGCCGGCCGGCTCCCCCGCCGTCCCCGCCGCCGTCGTTGCGGCGGGTGCGGCCCGACGGGTGTCCTGCCCGGTGCCGGTGTCGGCCTGGGTCTCCTTGGGGGTGTGCGTGCAGGGAGCCAGGACGGCGAGCCCCGTGGAGCCCTTGACCACGCTGCGGCCCAGCGCCTTCCAGGTGCCGAAACCGGCGACCCGCGTCGGGCTGATGCCCAGCCGCGCGGCCTGCAGTTCGATCAGCAGCTGGTTGCCCAGGCTGTAGGTGTGGAACTTCGCGGCGGCCTCCAGCATCGCCCGCCACTGCGGATCGGCGGTGAGCGCTTCGACCTGCTCGCCGATTTGCTCGTGCAGGGCGGTGATCTTCGCCGCCCGGACGGCGTCGGCGGCTTCCCGCTGCGCGGCGCTGCGGTGGGTGCGCTTGCCCTTGCCGGTGCGGCTGCTGCTCGTTGTGCTGCTGGTGCTGGTCATCTGGACCCTCCCGGAACCGGAGCCGACACCGGTACGGGAGGAACTTCGGAACCGGTGTCCTGCCACCCATTCCCCCGGCCCGTCCGGCAAAGAGCTCTGCTCAGGGGCCGGGAGCGACGGCGGGGGACGACCGGACCAAGACTGCTTCCGCAGCGGAGCGCCCGAAGGGCGGAAGGATCTTGGTCCGGTCGGGAGGAGACGGCGCGGGAGGCCCCCACGCTGAGCTGCCGGACGGGTCGGGGGACCAGCAAGCGCAGCCCGCCGAAGGCGGACGTTGACGACGGCGCAGCCGGCGCCACGCGCAGCGTGGCCCGAAGGGTGCTCCTGGCCCGCCCCACCCGTCGCGGCGCGGGGACGTCGACGCCGCGCTCACCGGTCACCGAGCCCGGTCAACCGCCACGTCGCGGACGCCCCTGGCCGCCCGATCACGGTCCCGGCCGGCTCGTCGTGCCCCGGGTGCGGTGTCCAGCGCCATGAGTCGAGCGTGGCCAGGTCAGCGCCCGCCCGAGGGAGTCCGTCCGGAGGTTGTGGACAGACTCCCTCGTCCACAGGGACCAATCGCGCAGGAGCACCCCGATGCTCACGGCCTGCATCGGCAAGCAGGAGGACAACAGGAGGAACCCCAGGTCAGCAGCGGGCCTCCAGTAATTCTCCAGGTCCGTCGGCACACGGCTACCCCGACTGCCGTCGGCCTACCGGAGAACGTGCCGAACCCAGCCGCAGGACCGGGGCCGTCGACCGGCTGTCCCGGCGCCGACGCCCGGCGTCGGCAGATGAAGGGCCTCCATCGCCGGCAGGGGATGCGCCAGCGGCGACCGCTACAGGAGAACAACCGGAGATCGTCAGAACAAGGTGGCTGTGAAGTGTCACCAACGGGCCCGAAATGGCGCCTTCTGTGGTGAAGGCACCGCCACCGACCACCCCGGGAGCCAGCCATGCCCGACCCCGCCGCCGCCGACCGCGAGCCCGAGCTGCTCACCATCACCGAAGCCGCCGATGTGCTCCGCGCCCCCGTCGCGACCCTCCGGTACTGGCGTCACCTCGGCACCGGCCCGAACAGCTTCCGACTCGGCCGGCGCGTCCTCTACCGCCGCGCCGACCTGCGCACCTGGATCGACGCACAAGCAGGCCAGTCACCGCACCGATAGCCCCGCGCCTGGCGGAGAGCGGCTGGACGGGCACGGGGCCGCTTCGGATTCCGGGAGCACGGCGAGGCCCTGTGTCCACCCCCGCCCGTGGACAACGACGGCCCTCCACAGAAGCCGACCAGGACCCGCGCCGGCAGCGCCGCTACGGCGACGCTGCACACACGCACCCCGAGGAGGAGCGATGGGATGGATGGGCCCGGTCGTGGACGGCCAGGAGCACGAAGGCTGGGTGGTGCCGCTGTTCGCCGACGGCGCCCAGGGCGCCGGCACCAGCAGCGCCCGCGGTCGGCTGATAGCCCGCCGGCCCGACGACGGGCCCTGCAACGGCGACCGGGTGCGGCTGACCTACCGCGACGGCTCCACCGCCGAGGGCCTCTGGTCCGACGGCACGATTCTCCGCGGCGACGGGATCGTGCATGCCCACGCCAGCGGCGAGGTCGGCGTGGAGGTGATCGACCAGGCGGAGCAGTGGCGCCCGGACGCCGCGGTCGTCGGCTGGGCCGCCGGCTGCACCTGCGGCTGGCGCGGCACCCCCTGGACCCGCGTACCACCGGAGCTGGCCGACCCGGCGGCGCGGCGGCTCGCCGTCACCGGCCCGTGGGCCGACCTGGAGGCCGCCGACGAGAACCGGGTGATGACCGAATGGCGCCGCCACATCGCCGGATGGCAAGCCCTGGAGGACGTCGAGGCGGCCGCCGCCCAGCAGGCCGCCGCCGCCCGCGCCCTGGACGAGGCGGTCCGCGCCGCACTCGCGGCCGGAGCCTCGTGGGCCGACATCGGCCGGGTGACCGGCCTGACGGCCGGGTCGGCCACCGAGCGGTGGTCGGTCCGTGACTGAGCGGCCGAAGGGCCACCCCGGACCGAGCGAGGACACCCGGCCAGGGCAGCGCACCGTGCTCGTCGTCGACCTCGACGGGGAGCCGCTGGCCCCGCTGCGCGCCCTGGAGGAGATCCTGCTGTGCCTGGGCACGTGGGAGGACGACGACCGGCGAGATCCGGGTACCGGCACGGAGCCGCTGCGGGTGCCGGCGCCGCTGGCCGGCCGGGTCGCCCTCGCCGCCGTCCAGCGCCTGCTCACCGCCCTGGCGCCCACCCAGTCCCGGGAACCAGGGTTCGGCCGGCTGCTCGCCCCGGACGGCCGCTACGAGCATGCGCCGATGACCGCGCTCACCCTGCCCGCCGCCGACATCGACCTCCTCGCCGCCACCGCCGCCGCCCTCGGCCACCCTCGGCTGGACGCCGACATCGCCGAGCTGGTCGCCGCCCACGCCGAGCAGCTCGCCGGCGGCTACCGCCGGGCCGACCGCACCGAGCTCGTCTCGCTCCTCGCGCGGCTGGCCGGCCTGCTCGACCTCGCTCCCACCGACGACACCCGCCTGCTCACCGCTCGGCTGCGCGCCATCCCGCCCGGCGCCGACTGCGTGCTCAGCGACGCCGAGGAAGCCGCCCACGCCCGCACCGCCGACCGCATGAACCACATGTGGGCGCACGGCTCGGGCATCGACCGCTACCTCTACTGAACCGGTGAACGCCCAGCCCGCACCGGTTCGTCGGTCGCGAGCCAGGTCAGCCGAGGTCGGGCAGGCCGGCCGGCCGATCTGTGCTCGACCGATGGCGGCCAGTCGGGCTGATGGCCTTTCAGTCGGTGGAGACTCCCACACTGAAGCGGCCAAGGCCCCCAAGCTAGAGACAGAGGGAGGCGATGCGAAGTGGCGTCGATCGCGAAGAGGCCTGATGGGACGTATCGGCCGCGGTACCGGGACGAGAACGGCAAGGAGCACGCTCGCCACTTCAAGCGAAAGGCCGACGCTCAGCGGTGGCTCGACGAAGTGACGGCTTCAGTGGTCACCGGCAGCTACGTGGATCCGCGGGCCGGGCGGACGACTTTCGACGCGTACTTCCGAGGCTGGGCGGAGCGCCAGGTGTGGGCGCCCATGACCGAGGTGTCGATGGACCTGGCGCGGCGCAAGGTCACTTTCGGTTCGGTCCCCATCGCGTCGCTTCGAGCCTCGCACCTCGAGACTTGGGTCAAGGCGATGGTGGCCGCCGGGTACGCGCCCAACACTGTGGCTACCCGGGTCAACGCCGTCCGGGCGGTCCTCAAGTCCGCCGTGCGGGATCGGGTCATCGCCGTTGATCCCTCCGTTGGGCTCCGGCTGCCTGCTCGACGACGGGCAGAGCACGCGATGGAGATCCCGACACCGGACCAGATTCGAGCGCTGATCGATGGCTCCCGCCCCAGCATGCGGGCCTACCTGGGGGTCTGCGCCTTCGCCGGCCTGCGCTTGGGCGAGGCCTCCGGGCTCAATCGGGAGGACGTCGACTTCCTCGGGAGGCGGCTGCACGTGCGCCGTCAGGTGCAGCGCCGCCGGGGTGGCCCCGCCGAACTGCGGCAGCCCAAGTACGGATCGGAGCGGACGATCTATCTGCCCGACCGGCTGGTCGAGATGCTCGCCCGGCACGTCGAGCGCACCGGGACCGCGATGGAGGGGTGGCTGTTCCACACCGCCGACGGCCGTCCTCTTCCGCCCAGCACCGTCAACTCGTGGTGGCAGTCGACCGTCCGGGCTGCCGGCACGCCGGCCCTGCATCTGCACGGGCTGCGGCACTTCTACGCCTCGGGCCTGATCGCTGCGGGCTGCGACGTAGTGACCGTACAGCGGGCGCTGGGGCACCGGTCGCCGTCGACGACCCTGGACACCTACTCCCACCTGTGGCCGTCCGCGGAGGACCGGACCCGGGCGGCCGCGGCCGGTCTGACGGATCTGGTTTTCGACGCTGCTGCGGACTCAGTGCGGACCGAGGAACACGATTGAGCCGCTGATCTGCAGATTCAGGGGAGTTAGCTCGTTGACCCAGATCTCCTCGATCTCCGGGTCGTCGAGGTAGCGCTGAAAGGGTCCGAAGCCGGCCACCCGGTCGAGCACGTCGCGCACCACCGCCTCGGCGTCCCCGATCGGGGGCAGCGCCGAGGTGAGCGATCGCTCCGAGTAGTCGGCGACGACGTCGCGCACCAGCATCCGCACCGGCCCCGGGTCGGTGAACGGGTCGAGCCCGCGGCGGCGGATGAGCTCGCGGACCTCGCCGTCCACCACGTCCAGAGCGCTCGCCACGGCCGGACTGTAAGAGAACGGAGCAGTCCGGCGTGACGCTCAGCCACCAACCTGTGGACGACGGCCACGAAGGTCCACCCGGCCGGGTGAACCGCCGGCGGGCAGCCCGGCCGGCCCGTCACGCAACCCGCACAGCGGCGACTGTGCGGGAACTGTGCGGGTGCTGCCCGTGGTCGCCGTCCGATCCCGACGCGAGCCTCGATCCGGCGCCGCACGCCCGTGCGCCGCCGGGACCGCTCAGGTCCCCACCTCTCGCACTCCGGAGACCCGAGTGAAGCTCCCGCAGTCCGCGCTGGTCGTCGCCGTGACGGCCGGCATGATCGGCCTGATGGCGCCCGTCGTGGCGTCCGCGGCCCCGACCCCACCGCCCCCGCAACCGGGCGCCGTCCCCCCGGCCTTCGCCCTGAGCCAGGTCAGCGGCTCCTTCCCCGGGGAGACCGAGTACGTCGACGGCCAGATCCTCGACGTGAGCGCCGACGGCCGGCTCGTCCTCTACAAGGGCTACGTCGACGCGTGGGACCGCTACTCCCAGGAGGGCCTGTTCGTCGTCGACCGCGAGGCCGGCACCAGCCGGCTGGTGTGGGAGTCGGCGGAGCGCCCCGGCAACCCGGGCGGGATCAGCGGCCCCGCCGCCGCCGCGCTCTCCGCCGACGGCTCCACCGTCGTCTGGACCACCCGCGACGACGTCACCGCCGAGCCCAGCGAGATCTACCGCGAGGCGTACGCCACCACGCTCGCCGACGGCAGCACCACCCGCCTCCCCCGCTCCCCCGAGTCGGGCAGCTTCGAGCCGGCAGCCGTCGACGTCTCCGCCGACGGCACCCGCGCCGCGGTCCTCAACGCCGACGTGTGGTCGGGCGAGCCGGGCCGCATCGACGTCGTCGACCTGACCACCGGCACCGTCGTCGCCAGCCACGAGGTGGTCGGCCCCGCCCCGGGCGTCGAGCTCAGCGACGACGGCAGCACCGTCGCCTGGCTGCAGAACGTCGAGGGCCCGCTCGACGAGTGGGAGAACCCCACCTGGTCCACCCACCTGCAGGTCGCGGCCGCCGACACCTTCGCGCCGATCGCCACCCTCACCGACCACGTCGCGCACTCGCCGTCGCTCGACGCCGCGGGCGACCAGGTCGCCTACATGGGCCGCGAGGGCACCCTGCTGATCGCCGACCTCACCGCCGAGGGCGCCCCGCGCCGGGCGGTGCCGACCGCCGGCTCCGGCCAGGTGCACCGCCCCCAGCTCTCCGGCGACGGCAGCACCGTCGTCTACGACGAGCGGGAGTACGACGAAGGCTCCCAGTCCAGCGCCGTCTGGTCGGTCGACCTCGCCACCGGCACCGCCGCGCTGGTCGCCGGCACCTCCGAGACCACGTCCGGCGACGACTGGGAGGACGACGGCTCGGGCGACGAGAGCGATGGCTCCGGCGACGAGGAGCAGCCGTCGGTCCTCGGCACCACCGCCTTCCACCCGGTCCCGTCGCACGACGGCTCCCGGATCGCGCTCTGGCTCGACGAGCGGATCGTCCTGGCCGTCGAGTCCGGCGAGGCCCCCGACACCGTCGCTCCGACGTGGCCGGCCGACGCCCGCCTCGTCGCCGAGCCGGCCGGGCGCGAGACCGTGCGGCTGACCTGGACCGCGGCGAGCGACGACCGGCAGGTGCGCGGCTACGAGATCACCGCCGACGGCGTCGTCCTCACCACCGTCGGCGCCGACCGCACCAGCCACGACGTGGCCCTGCACGCCGACGACCGCGCCGAGCGGCTCGTCGAGTACGGCGTCCGCGCGATCGACACCAGCGGCAACGCCTCGACCGCCCTGACCGCCTCGGCCCGCAACAGCGCGCAACTGGGTGTCCAGCGGACCGCGCACGACGAGCTGACGATCACCTGGCAGCCGAACGAGGACCCGGCGCTGGCCGGCTACCGGGTGCTGCGCGCCGACGGCGGCCAGGCCGCCGACGGCTCCCTCGGCGACGGTTCGCCGTGGGAGCAGGTCGGCGACGACGTGCCCGCCGGCACCACGGAACTGGTCGACGCCGGCCTGCCGGCGCTGACCTGGTTCGACTACCGCGTCGACCTCGTGCTCGACGACGGCTCCACCCGCCCGTGGGCGTCCCGCACCAGCGCGCACACCGACCTCCCCGGGGCCGGGGAGCTGACCGTGGACGACGAACGGCCCTACTCGCTGCGGGTGGCCTGGGACGGCATCCCGGACTCCGCTCCGCTGCAGTACTACCGCGTGGAGCACCGGCAGACCTGGCCGGTCCGCGCGACCGAGTGGACGGTGGCCGACACGGTCACCCGGGACGAGGAGCTGCTGACCACCGTCGGCAACCTGGCTCCCCGCACCACGTACGCCGTCCGCGTGGTGGCCGTGCTCGACCGCGGCTGGCCGGAGCGGATCGTCGCGAACGAGACCACCGGCACCACCATCAGCGAGGGCATCACGACGATCGAGTTGCACGCCCAGCGCACGGCGGACGGCGTCGCGGTGGTCCTCGGCAGCGACCTGACGGTCACGGCCACCGGCGAGCCCGGGCTGGCCGCCGAGCTGCGGCTCCGCCAGACGCCGGGGCAGTCCGGCACCCCGGTCGTCGTCCCGATGGAGGAGACCTCCCCGGGCTCGTACGCCAGCGAGCCCTACCGGCTCGACGGCACGCTGACCTCCATCGGCTCGGCCCAGGTCGTGCTCACCGACGGCACCCGCACGCTGGAGCGCAGCGTGCCCGTCGGTGCGGTCAGCGGGCAGCTCGACCTGCGGATCGGCGCCGCCCAGGACGAGCTGGGGGCGCTCACCGCGGTCCTCAGCGGCCCCCGCGGCCAGCAGCAGGTCCCGGTCACCGCACCGGGGCAGGTGAGCGTGCCGGTCTCCCCCGGCATCTGGGGAGTCCAGCTCAAGGCCGCCGACGGCGAGATCGTCGCCACCAGGTCGCTGCTCGACGTGACCGCGGCGAAGAAGGTCGAGGTCGCGCTGACCCCCGTCCGCGCCGCCCAGCTCGACGTCACGCTCAGCGCCCCGGCCGGTGTTCCGCTGCCGGTCGGCACCCTCACCGTCCGCGACGAGAAGGGCGAGGTCCTCGTCCAGCGCCGGATGGGCCCGGCGACGCCGCTGACCGTGATCCCCGGCCTGCCGGGACGCAGCCGGCTCACGCTGGACTACCGCTTCGACGACCAGTCGCTGCGCATCGTCCAGCCGCGGGTCACCGTCGACTCCGGCGTCGGCCGCAGCACCGTGCCGCTCCTGATCGAGCCCATGGCCGCGGCGACCACCGACGTCACGGTCACCGGTGCCGGCAAGCCGGTCGGCGACGCCGCCGTGAAGCTGGTGCAGAGCGCGGACGGCCGCACCTTCACCACGACGGCGTCCACCGCGGACGACGGCCGGACGGTCCTCGAGGCGCTCGCCGGAGCCGGCACCCTGTCGGCGACGGCGGAGTACCACGCGGCGGCCGCCAAGCCCGTCGACCTCGTCCCCGGCACCCGCGGCGCCCTGTCGATCGACCTGCCGCGCACGCCCACCTACCGGGTGCAGCCGCACCTGATCGTGATCAGCCCCGACGGCGAGCGGATCGAGCAGCCGCTCGACTGGCGGACCGCGACCCACTTCCAGGTCTCGCTGCGGATGGGTTCCGCCAGCGCGATGTCCGGCCGCACCATCGCGCCGACGGTGCCCTACGAGGGCGCCGCGGGTGACCGAGTCGAACTCTGCGCCGACGGCCGGCAGGCCAACCTGCCGCGGGGCTGCACCAGCATCGTGCTGGGCGACGAACTCGACGTCGACATCACGCTGGAGCTGACGCAGGTCGGCACCGCGCGGGCCGACCTGGTCGACGAGGACGGCCGGGGCGTGTCGAGCTGGACGGCGACGATCTACCGCACCGTGGCAGGAGGGCGCGCGGAGTACGCCGGACAGCGCAGCGGGAACGGCTCGGCTCCCGTGCTCACCTTCGGCACGGCCGGCCTGCACACCATCACCTGGAGCGACCCCACCGGACGGCGGGCCGTCACCGACGTCGTCGTCGACGCCGGCAGCACCGCCGACCTCGGCCGGGTCACCCTCGCCAAGGCGGCGGCCGCGCCGGCCGATGTCAGCGTGCAGGCGCTGCCCGACCCGGTGATGCCCGGTGCGCTGCTCGTCGTGCGCGTCGCGCTGCCCGCGTCGGACACCGCCCGCTCGCAGCTGCGGGTCCGGCTGCCCGCCGGGACCACCGCCCAGGCCGGCACCGCGACGATCGACGGCGCCCGGGCCGCGTCGACGGTCGCCGACGGCGCCGTCGTCGTCCCGCTGTCCGGTCGGGGCGCCACCACGGTGCGCGTGCCGATCACGGTGGACGCCGACGTGCTCGACGGTCAGCTCTCCGCGCCCATCTCGCTGCGCATGGCCGACGGCACGGTCCTCGACCTGCCGCCGTCGTCCACGCAGGTGCGGCGGGTCAGCCTGGAGGGTCCGGCCGAGACGGCCGGCACCTTCACCGTCCGCGGCCGCGCCCCGGCGGGGACGCCGGTCGCGGTGCGGGACGAGGCCGGGCGCGTGCTCGCGGAGGCAGTGGCCGGTGCGGGCGGCCGGTGGTCAGCACCGGTCACCCTGGTCTCGCCCCTGCAGGGCACGACCTACCGGCTGGTCGCCGTCACCACCGCGGCGGTCGAGGGCGGCACCGTCGAGATGCTCTCCGAGCCGCTCGACGTGCTGTGGTCGCCCGACGGCGTGCACCCGGTGTCGATCACCGTCGACAACTCGATCCGGGACGCCCGCGGTCGGGCGGTCACCTGGGACCCGCGCACGGGCAACGCCGCGCCGACCCTGGTGTACGTGCCGGCGGCACCCCTGCAGCTCACCGCGCGCTTCGAGGACGCCTCACGGGTGCGCGACTTCGTCGCCTACATCGGCACGCAGGAGCAGGCGGGCAGCTGCACGGCCACCGAGTGCACGGCCACGTTCGGTCCGATGTCGTCCAGCGACGTCGGGGAGATCGCGGTCGGCTACTCGGTGGACGCCCGCCCGGTCACCAACGATCCCGCGTCGCGGCCGAGCCTCGAGGAGCTGGTGGGCAGCGTCGCCCACCCGTTCAACGCCCCCGAGGACCCGGTGTTCGAGGTCGAGGGACCCGAGGAGTTCACCGGCCGGTGGACCGTCCAGGGCACCCCATTCACCGTCCGCTCGTCCTTCGGCGAGCGCCGGGACCTCGGTGACCCGACCGACGAGGAGATCGCGCTGGCGGCCGCGGTGGGAGCTCCGGTCCGCAACCTCGACATCCGCGTCGAGGGCGAGGGCGACGACACCACCCTGGTGGTGGCCGCCGACCTCGCCACCAGCTGGCTGAACGGCAACCCCTCCGGCCTGTCGGCGGAGGCCACCCTCGCGACAGCCAGCGAGTTCACCCGGCTGACCAAGCTGTACGGGCTCGGGAAGGCGTTCTACGACCTGCTCGAGGTCAGCCGGAACGGTGCGAACAACCCGGTGCTCGACCGGCTGCAGGACCACGTGGACCTCAACATCCGCGCCTGCCAGCCGGAGGTCGCCGCCGAGCTGACCGGCTACATCGACGACGCCAAGGGCACCCTGGTCATGCACAAGCTGGCCATGAACGTCTACGCCTGGATGGGCGTGGCCGAGGGCAGCTGGGTCGCCGACGTCAACGGTCAGCAGCCCAAGTCCGCCGGCGCCATCAACTTCGTGATCGGCCAGGTCATCGGTGCGAGCGTCAAGTGGATGGGGCAGCAGTTCGTCGACCGCGCCGTCGAGCGGGTCGAGAGCGTCGGCATGGAGAGCTGCGACCCGCGGCTGAAGTACATCCCCAGGGAGTACAAGCCCGGGGCCTGGCCGGTGGGCCGGCCGACGTGGATCTTCGACCCGAGCGGCTACGTCTACGAGGCCCTGGGCACCCAGCGGCTCGAGGGCGTGACCGCCACCGTGCTCAGCGGCCCCACGCCGGAAGGTCCCTGGACGGTGTGGGACGCCGAGGCCTTCGGGCAGACCAACCCGCAGTCCACCTCGGTCGAGGGGACCTACGGCTGGGACGTCCCGCAGGGCTGGTGGATGGTCCGCTACGAGAAGGAGGGCTACCGGACCGCCCACAGCGAGCCGCTGGAGGTGCTCCCCGAGCACTACGGCGTCGACATCGACCTGCACCGGCTGGCGCCCCCGGCGCTGACGGCGGTCACCGCCACGGACGACGGAGCCGTGGAGGTCGCGTTCGACCAGTGGATGAGCAGCGAGTCCGTGGCGGCGGGCCTCGCCGTCCGGGCGGGGACGCAGGCGCTGCCCGGCACGGTGACCGGCATCGGAGAGCAGCGCTCGCCCGCCGGGGTGGCCCTGGCCCGGACCTTCCGGTTCGTGCCGACGACGCCGTTCGGCTCCGGCCAGGTGCTCACGGTGACGGTGCCCGGGACCGTCGTCGACCACGGCGCCGTCGCGCTCGGGGCCGACGCGGTCCGGACGGTGACGGCGCCCGACCGGCCGGGTGACGCGCCGCCGGCGTGCGGCAGCGTCTCGCTCGCCGTCTCCCCCGGTGGCCAGGTGCGCAAGGGCACCGCGCTGACGGTCACCGTCTCCGGGGCACCCGGTGCGCCGGTCACCGCCCGGGCGCTCACCTCGGCGAGCGTGCTGGACTGGCTGCGGGCGGTGCTCACCGGCCGGTACGAGGGCGCGAACCGGCCGTGGACGGTCGTGGGCTCGGGGAAGATCGGCGCCGACGGGAAGGTGACGTTCACCTACCGGGCCGACCGCGACACCCTGCTGCAGGCGGGCCAGGACGGCTGCCTGCTCGGCAACCGGATCACGGTGGTCGACGTGAAGTGACCCCGTGAGGACGACGCCCCCGGCACCCCTGCGGTGACGGGGGCGTCGTCTGTCCGCTCCCCGGTTCCCGGCTCCCCCCGCGGTTGATCATCGTCTGCGTGCGCGGCGGATCGGCGCGGCACCCGTGTCCGCGCGCACCCCGACGATGATCAACTCCAGAAGGTGGGCCAGGTGGTCCGGGGTCAGGTGGCCAGCCGCAGCCGGCCACCCCCGCCCAGCGCCAGCTGGACCGCCTGCTCGGGATCGAGGCTGCGGCCCTCGTCCAGCGCGTCGGCGTACCCGTCCTCGCCCAGGGTGGCGCGCGCCGCGGCCGCGGCGGCGTCGCGCAGGGCCAGGTCGGGCTGGTAGTAGCCGTAGATCGTCGAGCCCACGATCTCGCGCAGCACCTGGGCGGCCCCCAGCAGCTGCGCCACCCGGCGGGCCCGCCCGGTCGACGACTCGACGACGGCGAGCGCGTCGAGCACGTAGGCGAGGTTGGCGAGGTCGCCGGTCTCCTGCGACAGCCGCACGCCTTCCTCCAGGTGGGCGCGCGCCCGGTCCACGTCACCCAGGGCGATCGCGGCCTGGGCGGTGGTGAACAGGCCGATGTAGGTGGCCAGCCGGTCGCCGCGCGCCCGCGCCGCCGTCAGCGCGGTGTCGACGAGCGCGAGGGCCTCCTGCGGGGAGCCGCGCAGCAGCGCGATCGTGCCCAGCCACACGTGGCAGAGCGTCCACAGCCAGCCGTCGTCGTCCATGCCGCCGCCGGAGAGCGCGATCGAGGCCCGGAACGCGCGCTCCGCGGCGTCGTGGTCGCCGGTCGCCAGGGCCATCAACCCCTCGCCCGCGTGGCCGTGCGCCCGGCCGGGGACGTCACCGGTCTCCTCGGCGAGCTCGCGGGCCCGCGTCCAGCCCGGGGTGGAGGCCGCGATGTCGCCCTGCGCGAAGGTCATCGCCGAGAACGCCAGGTTCACCCGGATGCGGGTGTAGATGGAGAGCTCGGTCTGCAGCGTCCGCTCGGTGAACCGGCGCCCGGTGAGCAGGTGCCCGCGCAGCCACCAGTCCAGCCACAGCGCCCAGCACATCCGGCCGGCGAGCTCTCCCTCCCCGAGCGCGAGGAGAGCCTCCAGCGCGGCCTCGAGATTGCCCTCCTCGCGGCTGGTGAGGGCGAGCGCCTCCACCGCCGCGGCGTGCCGGTAGGCGGGCACCTGCGACTCCGCGAGGTCCAGGAAGTAGCGGGCGTGCCGGAGGCGGGCCTCCCGCGCCTCCGACCCTTCACCGAGCCGGGCCCGGGCGTACTGGAGGACGGGTTCCAGCTGGACGTAGCGCCCGTCGGGGTGGACGTCGACCAGCGACTGCGCGACCAGGTTCTCGAGCTCGTCGAGAACAGGGCCGCCGGCGACCGCCTCCGCCGCCTCGAGGGTGCAGCCGCCGGTGAACAGCCCGAGCAACCGGAACAGCCGCTGCTCGCCCTCGTCGAGCAGCTCGTAGCTCCAGTCGAGCGTCGCGGTCAGGGTGCGCTGGCGGGAGGGCAGGTCGCGCTGGCCGCCGCTGGCCATGGCGGCGTCGAGCCGGGAGACGAGGAGAGCCGGGCTGAGCAGCCGGACCTTCGCCGCGGCCAGCTCCAGGGCCAGCGGGATGCCGGCCAGTCGCGCGCACACCTGGGCCACGTGCGCGGCGTTGGCGTCGTCGACGTCGAACGCCGGCGCCACGGCCCGTGCGCGGGCGAGGAACAGCGCGCCGGCCGGCGATCCGGCGACGTCCTCGGCGTCCGCGGCCCGCGGGGGGAGGGCCAGCGGCTGCACCGGGTGCTCGTACTCGCCGCGCAGGCGCAGCGCCGCCCGGCTGGTGGCCAGCAGCACCACCCCCGGGCAGCGTTCGAGCAGCTCACCCAGGTCGGGCACCGAGTCCAGCAGGTGCTCGAGGTTGTCCACGACGAGCAGCAGCCGGGCCGAGCGCAGCGCCCCGGCCACGACGACGAGTGCGTCCAGGCCCTCGACGCCGGAGAGCCCGACGGCCCGGCCGACCGCGGGGATGACCAGCGACGGATCGGTGACGGCGGCCAGCGGCACCCATGCCACCCCGTCGGGGAACTCGGTCGCGGCCTGGCCGGCCACCTCGATCGCCAGCCGGGACTTCCCGACCCCACCGACGCCGGTGAGCGTCAGGATGCGGACGTCCGGCGCGCCGAGCTGCCCGGTGAGCGCCGCCGCCTCGTCGTCGCGGCCGAGCAGCGCGGTGGGTGGCACGGGGGGCGGGGTCGGGCGCAGCCCCGACAGCGGTGCCGGCGCGGCGTCGTCCGCAGCGGCCGACGAGCGCCGGGGGACGGCGGCCCGCAGCGCGGCTCGGTCCGCCTCGTCCAGCCCGAGACCCTCGCCGAGGGCACGCACGGTGTGTGGGTAAGGGCGCGTGCGCGCACCCCGCTCCAGTGCGCTGATCGCGTGCGGGGTCAGCCCCGCTCGCTCGGCCAGCTCCTCCTGCGTCAGCCCGGCCCGCTCGCGCAGTGTCCGCAGGAGCTCGGCGAAGGACGCTCCGGGCGGCGTGGCGGGCACGCGGGGATCGTAGTGACGCGGCGGCCCAGGCGCTGGGCCGCCGCCACTATCGGGTCAGCGCAGGACGGCGTCGATCAGGTGCGGGCCGGGCTCGGCGAGCGCTGCCCGCAGCTGGTCGGCCAGCTCCTCGGCGGTGGTCGCCCGCGTGGCGGGCACCCCCATGCCCTGCGCCAGCGCGACGAAGTCCAGCCCCGGGCCGGTGAGGTCGAGCAGCTTGCGCGCCCGCTCCCCGTCGCTGGCGGCGCCGACACGAGTGAGCTCGTGCTCGAGGATGGCGTAGGAGCCGTTGTCGCAGATGATCGTGGTGATGTTCGCCTGTTCGCGGGCGTAGCTCCACAGCGCCGAGATCGTGTACATCGCGCTGCCGTCGGCCTGGATGCCGATCACCGGCCGGTCGGGGCACGCGACGGCCGCGCCGAGCGCCGTCGGCAGCCCGTCACCGATGGCGCCACCGGTCAGCGACAGCCAGTCGTGCCGCGGGCCGGCGGAGGTCATCTCGGTGAGCCCCGCGCCGGAGGTCAGCGCCTCGTCGACGACGATCGCGTTCTCGGGCAGGAGCGCGCCGACGACGGCGGCCATCGACCGCGGGTTCAGCGGGCCGCTCGGCAGCTCCGGGGTCTCCCGCTCCGTGACCTGCGGCTCCGCGCCGGGTGCGGCCAGCTCGGCGAGCGCCTCGAGCGCGGCCACGCCGTCCTCACCGGGCGCGCTGAGGACGTGCACCGTGCAGTCCTCCGGCACCGGCTGGCCGGGCAGCCCCGGATAGGCGAAGAAGTGCACCGGCGCGGTGGTCCCGGCCAGCACCAGGTGCTTGGTGCCGGACAGCGCGGCCATCGCCATCTCCGGCGGGTACGGCAGTCGGTGCAGGTCGGGGAGGCCGGCGCCCCGGGCGCTGCGCGCCGGGAAGGTCTCGGCCACCAGCCGGGCGCCCGTGCCGGCAGCGACCCGGGCAGCGGCCAGCTGGCCCTCGGGCGAGGCCATCACGTCGCCGCCGAGGAAGAGCACCGTCGGCTCACCGGCGCCGACGACCTTCGCGATCTCCTCGACGACGGACGGGGCCACGCGCGGAGCCGGGCGGACCGTCAGCGGCGTCGCGGGCTCGGCACCCTCCTCCCACGACACGTCGGCCGGGAGGATCAGCGTGGCGACCCCGCCCTGCCGCGCGGCGGCGACGGCCTCGGCGGCGTCGGCGGCGACGTCGGCCGGGGACAGCGACCGGCGCACCCAGGTGGAGACGGTGCCGGCGACGGCGTCGATGTCGGACTCGAGCGGGGCGTCGTAGCGCTTGTGCGAGCGGGCGTGGTCACCGACGACGTTGACCATGGGCGTGCGGCCGCGGCGCGCGTTGTGCAGGTTGGCCAGCCCGTTGCCCATGCCCGGGCCCAGGTGCAGCAGCGTGGCGCCCGGCCGCCCAGCCATGCGGGCGTACCCGTCGGCCGCGCCGGTGGCGACGCCCTCGAAGAGCGTGAGCACGCCGCGCATCTCCGGCACGTCGTCCAGCGCCGCGACGAAGTGCATCTCGGAGGTGCCGGGGTTGGAGAAGCAGACGTCCACGCCCGCGTCGACCAGGGTCCGGATCAGTGCCTGTGCGCCGTTCACGAGCCCGACCCTGGCATGTCGGTCGGACGGAATCCACCGCGGGTGCCTGCGCCGCGCGTCGGCCGGCGTCCGGGGCCTGTGGACAACGCCCGGGCGGAGCGCCGGAACTGGCTAGCGTCCAGCCCTGTCCTGCTCGTCCCGCCTGTTCCGCCGGTGCCGGCCGAGCACCGCCTCACCGATTGGATCCCCCATGGCGAACGTGAACGTCACCTACCAGCAGATGGAAGACGCGGCCGGCCGGCTCACCCACGGGCGCACCGAGATCGACGGGATGCTCGCTCAGCTCAAGGGCCTCGTCGACCAGCTCGTGGCCGAGGGGTACGTCACCGACAGCTCCAGCCGCAGCTTCCAGGCCTCCTACGACGAGTTCACCACCGGCGCCCGCAACATGGTCGGAGGTCTCGACGGCATGGCCCAGTACCTCACCCAGGCCGCCGCCACCTTCCGCGACGCCGACACCCAGCTGGCCGGCGCCCTCGGTCGCTGACCTCTCATCCCCCGGAGGCCGTCCCGCAGGCGCGGGGCGGCCTCCGTCGTGTCCGGGTGGTCCTACGGCGCCGTGGGCACGGCCACGGTCAGCAGCGCGCCGTCGCCGAGGTGCAGCAGGCCGCGACCGGGCTGCACCGGCCGGCCCACGGCGCCGCGCGGCAGGCGTACGCCGATCAGGTCGCCGTCGAGGGTGGCGCGGGGCGAGAGCAGCAGCCCCTGCCGTGACCGCTTCGCCAGCACCTGCCACCCGGACAGGCCGGTGCAGATGCCGTCGGCGTCGCCGGCGAGCACCAGGGCGCGGTCGGGCCCGGCAGAGCCCTCGAGCACGTCGCGGAACACGTCGGACGCCGGGCAGTCCCGCAGCACGTCGGCGTCGTCGAGCAGCACGACCAGCGGCCCGTCCGGGTGCGCGGTCAGCAGCGCCCGCCAGACACCGGCCTCCGTCGCCGCGTCGGTGACGACGCCGAGAACCCCCGGCCGCCCCGCCAGGTCGCGCAGTGGTGAGGGCTTGGGTGCGCCGATCACCACGGCGGTGCCCTGGCGCAGCAGCGACTCGGCCATGCCGAGCAGCGCCGTGCTGCGCCCCGCGCGCCCCGGACCGGCGACCACGAAGGCCGGGCTCCCGGAGCCGAGGTCGGGGCCCACGCCGGCGAGCTCGTCCCCGCCCACGCCCACCAGCGCGAACCGGGACCCGGGGATCGCCGGCCGGAGCGCCCAGGCGTCCTCGAACGAGATGCGCGAGGGCAGGACGTCGACCCGGAACGGCCGCGCGGCCCGCGGCAGCAGCGCGTCGCGGACGTGCGCCTCCTTCGCGATCTCGGCGAGCGCGGCCGCCTGACCCTGTCCGGAGTCGTCGTCGGCCAGCAGGGCGATCTGCGTCTCGACCGCGCCGGCCGCCGTGATCGCGCGGCCCGGGGGCATGCGATCGGGCACCTGCCGGGCGCTGACGCCGATCAGCGGGTAGTCACCGCGGTCGGCTAGCCGCAGCACCAGCTTGTTGTCGGTCAGCGAGGCCAGCCGGGAGCTGCCGAGGGAGCGGTCGCCGGTGATCACCGCGGAGATCCCCGCCGAGGCGCCTTCGCGGACGATCGCCAGGAGGACGTCGGTCAGCCGGCCGCCGTCCACCTCGCCGAGCGTCGTCGTGAACCCCTCCCACCTGTCGAGCAGCAGCAGGACGTGCGGCAACCGTTCCTCGCTGGGTGCGGAGCGCCGCCGCTGCTCGGTGACGTCGGCGAAGCCGCCCTCGGCCAGGACCTGCTGGCGCCGCTCCAGCTCCCGGACGAGCCGGTCGAGCAGCCGCACCGCCCGGTCCGGCTGGGTGCGCGTCACGACCGCGCCGCACTGCGGCAGGTCGGTCAGCGGCAGCAGCGCGCCGTTGCCGCAGTCCAGCGCGTAGAGGTGCAGGTCGGCCGACGAGCAGCGGGCTCCGGCGGCGCCGGCCAGCGTGCGCAGCAGCTGCGACCTGCCGCTCCGGGGTGAGCCGATGACGAGCAGGTGCCCGTCGGTCGACGGGTCGAAGGTGGCCGGGCGTCGCTGCTGCGAGTCGGGCAGGTCCTGCAGCCCCAGCGGGAGTGACGTGGGCCCGGGCGCGTCGACATCGGCCAGGAGGAGCCGCTCGGGCAGCGGCTCCAGCCACGGGCGGCGCTGCGCGGGCACCCCCTCGGCGAGGGCCGCCTCCCGCACCGCCTCGACGAGCACCGACAGGTCGGTGACCTCCCCGGTGGAGGACGGCCCCGCCGGAGCCGGCCGGGACGGTGCGGCGTAGCCGAGCTGGTGCCAGGACAGCGGGGCCGCGAACGGCGGGGCGACGACGGTCGGTCGCGTGCCGGGGCGGCGGCCACCGATCCGGCCGGCCTGGAAGGGCAGCAGCCCGCCCGCACCGAGCCGGGCGAACCCGCGCCCAGGCGCCGACTTCGGGATCCGCGCCGCGTCCGGGGCGTCCAGGACGTCGGTGCTCTCGGCGCCGTCGGTGACCCGCAGCGCGATGCGCAGGGTGGTGTTGGCGCGGATCTCCGGGGAGACCACACCGCTGGGCCGCTGGGTGGCCAGGATCAGATGGATGCCCAGCGACCGGCCGCGCTGGGCGATGTCGACCAGGCCGGTCACGAACTCGGGCAGCTCGCGGGCCATCGAGGCGAACTCGTCGATCACGATGAGCAGCCGGGACAGCGGCGGCCGGCCGGGCTCGCGCGCCTGCAGGTCGACGTAGTCGTCGACGTCCTTGACGCCGGCCGCGGCCAGCCGGTGCTCGCGGTGGCGCAGCTCGGCGCCCAGCGAGGTGAGCGCGCGCTCGACCAGGTGGGCGTCGAGGTCGGTGACCATGCCGACCGTGTGCGGCAGCCGCACGCAGTCGGCGAACGCACTGCCGCCCTTGTAGTCGACGAGGACGAAGTTCAGCGCATCCGGCCGGTTCGCCACCGCGAGCGAGGCGATCATCGTCTGCAGCAGCTCGGACTTGCCCGCGCCGGTCGTGCCGGCCACCAGCCCGTGCGGGCCGTCGGTGCGCAGGTCGAGGGTGAACGGGCCCTCGAGCCCCGCACCCACGACCATCCGCGTGGTGCCTCCCTCCAGCTGCCACCGGGCGCGCACGCGATCGGCCGTGGGCGGCTCCATGCCGAGGAGGTCGAGGAGCCGGACGCTGTCGGGCAGGACGGCGTCGTCGTCCTCCACGCTGACGTCCCGCAGCGGCGCCAGCGCCCGCGCGGCCGCCTCCGCCGGCCCGGCGGCGACCGGCTCGGCGAGCACTCCGGGAACCGGGTCGTGCCCGCTGCGGCGGACCTCGAGCACCGTCTCGTCCTCGGGATCGAGAACCGCCGTCGCCCGCGCCGCCTCGGGCAGGAACCGCTCCTCCTCGTCCGCGCAGATGGCGTAGACCCCGACGTCCGGCCCGTCCTGCAGCACCTGCGCCAGGCCGGGCGTGACCCGGAGAGCGCGGAACCCGTGGACCACGACGACGTGCGCCCGGAAGGACTCCGGCGACAATCGGCCGCCGCCGGCCGCGGCCTGCTCCCGACGCGCCCTCACGAGCGCGGCCAGCTCGGCGACCCGGGCGGCCACGGTGTCGGGGTCGTTGCCGATGGACGCGACCGGTCCCTCCCCGTCGGCCGGGCGGGCGTGCGGCAACCACCGCATCCACGTCCAGTCGGTACCGGCGCGCGGGGCGAGCAGGGTGAGCGCCAGGTCGCGCGGCGGGTGGTGGACGGCCAGCTGGAGGACCACCCAGCGCAGCAGCCCGGCCAGCGGAGCTGCCGGACCCGCCAGGCCGACGACGCCGGCGTCGCGCAGCGGCACGACGACGGGCACCGCGTGCACGGTGGGCGCTTCCTCCGGCTCGTCGGTCGAGCCGCGCCGGGTGACGACGAGCTCCGCGGGGCGGTCCGCGGTGCCCAACCTCAGGTCGAGGGCGTCGGGGTCGGTGCGCCGGCGTTCCCAGAGGCGTCGGCCCGGGAGCACGGCGGCGAGCACGGTCCGGGCGGCGTCGGGGTGCTCGGCCCGTCGTCGGGCGGTCTCCGCGGCCAGCGCGGAGGTGATGCGCTCGCGGGCGAGCGCGAGCTCCGCCTCGTACTCCGCGCGCGCCCGGCGGTCGGCCCGGGCGGTGTGCCGCCGGTCGGCGACGGTGGTGCCGACCATCATCACCGGGCTCGCGACGGCGAAGACCAGGTACAGCGGCGAGCGCAGCACCGCCGCCAGCACGACGCCGATGACCAGCGGGGCGAGCAGCAGGACCAGAGGGAAGCGGCGGGGTTCGCGCGCCTCCGGCTCCCGAGGCAGCTGGATGCGGACCTCCCGCCGCGCGGGCAGCAACCGCGGAGCTCGCACGAAGGCCCGCATGCCTGGCCCGTCGGGCTCGACGGCGGCGTCGGAGGTCGCTGCGGGGACGAGCGCCAGGCGGGTGGCCCCCAGCCGGAACACCTGGCCCGCCGCGAGGGGAACCGGCTCCTCCCCCACCGGCCGGCCCTCGAGCTCGGTGCCGTTGGCCGAGCCGAGGTCGGCCAGCGTGGCGCCGTCGACGGTGAGGGTGAGGACGGCGTGCCGGCGGGACATCGACCTGTCGACGAACGCGATGGCCGTGCCGCGGCCGAGCTCGTGGACCCCGATCGGCAGCTCAGCGACCTGCCCGCTGCCGGGCCCGCCGACGACGTGCAGCTGCCAGCCGCGCCCGGACCGCGGCGGCGTCGCGACTGCGCCGAGGTGGACCACGCTGCCGTCGACGAGCGGTGACTCCCCCACGGGGTGCTCGTCGTCCAGCCGCAGGCCCGCCAGGAAGAGCCCGTCGACCGGCGAGCCGACCGCGCGGCCCAGGGCCGCGGCGACGTCCCCGACCGGGGTGCCGTCGTCGGCGTCGAGGACGACGTCGACCAGCTCGCCCGCGGCGCGCGCGACGCTGAGCTGGATGCGCACGCGACCTCCACCGCCGAGTCGGGCCGGCGCTCGCCCGCAGGGCTCCGGAGGCACTGCGGAGCGGACCTTCGCACGTTCCCGCGCACCCGTGCCGCGGTTGTCCACAGGCCGAACGCGCCCGGGAGGGCACCGTCAGCCCGATGCGCAGGGGTGACGCGGCAGACTCGACCCCGTTCGCCCCCGACCGAGGAGACCCCCATGGCCGACGCCACCCCGACGACGACCAGCACCCGCACCGACCCCACGCGGCCCCGCGTGCACCCCACGCACAGCGCCCTGGTCGGGCTGACCTCCCTCGGCGTCCTGCTCCAGGCCCTCTGGGCGGCACTGTTCATGCGCGGCGACTACGACACCTGGGCTCCGGTGCACCAGCACGGCGGCGAGGCGACGGTCCTGCTCGCCTTCCTCGCCACGGTGGCCGCGTTCGTGTGGCTGCGCCACCGCGTCGCGGTGCTGGTCGGAACTGCGCTGCTGTTCGTCCTGCTGCTCGTCAACATGCTGCTGGGCATGGACGGAGGCGACGCGGCCGTCATCATCCACATCCCGCTGGCGATGCTGATCATGGGCCTGGCGGTCTGGCTCCCGACCCAGGCCCGACGCTAGAAGGTCAGGACCAACCGTCCGCGGACGCCGCCGCGCTCCAGCATGCGGTGCGCGTCCGCGGCCTGCTCGGCCGGGAAGGTCTGGGCGACGCGCAGGGTCAGGACGCCGTCCTCGACCTGCTGGCGCAGCCGGTCCAGCGCCGCCCGGTCCTCGGCCACCTTGCGCACCAGCGTCGGGCAGAACCGCAGGTCGTCGCGGCCCGACCCCGCGCCGCGGTAGCCGCGCACCGTCGCCACCGCTCCCCCGTCCTTCACCGCCGGGAGCACCAGCGCGTCCTGCACGGAGCCGTCGGCCAGCCCGTCGACGCCGTCGGGGTAGTGCTGGCGGATCTTGTCGGCCACGTCGTCCCCACGGCGGACGACGAGGTCGGCGCCGAGCCCGCGCACGAGCTCCTCGTCGGCCTCTGACGCGTCGGCGACCACGGTGAGCCCGTCGGCCTTGGCCAGCTGGACGACGTAGCCGCCGTAGGCGCCGGCAGCACCCGTCACCGCCAGCACCTGGCCCGGCTGCAGGCCCATGAGGTCGAGCGAGAGGCGTGCGGTGAGCCCGTTCATCGGCAGCGTCGAGGCCTCGACGGCGGTGGCCCCCTTCGGCGCACGCACGACCGAGTCACCCGGGAGCACCTTGTCCTCGCGGTAGGCACCGTAGGGACCGAACGGGACGACGATGCCCATCGCGAGGTCGCCGACCTCGAGGTGGTCGACCCCCTCGCCGAGCTCGGTGACCACTCCGGCGACGTCCATGCCCGGGACCCACGGCGGCGTCTTCACGGGGTCGCGCCCGGCGTAGGCGCCGGATCGGGCGTGGGTGTCGGTCGGGCTCACCGCCGCGGCCTGGACCGCCAGCCGGACCTGGCCGGGCCCGAGGGGCTCCGGCTCGACGTCGACGATCTGCAGGGCCTCGGGCCCACCGAACTCGATCACTCCCGCTGCGCGCATGCCTCCTGACTACACCACCGGGCGCCCGCTGAACCGCAGAGGCCCAGAACCGGGGCGGTTCTGGGCCTCTGGCGTTCAGCGCTGCGGCGGCTACTTGAGCTTGTACTCCCGGAGCAGGCCGCGGCTGATGATCGTCTTCTGGATCTCGCTGGTGCCCTCGCCGATGAGCAGGAACGGCGCCTCGCGCATGAGCCGCTCGATCTCGTACTCCTTGGAGTAGCCGTAGCCGCCGTGGATGCGGAACGACTGCGTGGTCACCTCGGCGCAGTACTCGCTGGCCAGGGTCTTGGCCATGCCCGACTCGACGTCGCTGCGCTTGCCGGCGTCCTTGAGCCGGGCGGCGTTGACCATCATCAGGTGCGCGGCCTCGACCTTGATCGCCATCTCGGCGAGCTGGAAGGCGATCGCCTGGTGCTGCGCGATCGGCTTGCCGAAGGTCTCCCGCTGCTGGGCGTAGGCGATGGCGAGCTCGAAGGCGCGGATCGAGATGCCGCAGGCGCGGGCGGCGACGTTGACCCGGCCCACCTCGACGCCGTCCATCATGTGCGCGAAGCCCTTGCCGGGAACACCGCCGAGGATGTCTGACGCCTTCGCCTGGTAGCCGTCGAACACCAGCTCGGTGGTGTCGACGCCCTTGTAACCCATCTTGTCGATCTTGCCGGGGATGGTGAGCCCCGGGACGACCTCGCCGTAGCCGGCCGGCTTCTCGACCAGGAAGGTGGTCAGGTTCTCGTGCGCCCGCTCGGCGCCCTCGTCGGTGCGCACCAGCGCGGCGACCAGCGTCGAGGTGCCGCCGTTGGTCAGCCACATCTTCTGGCCGTTGATCGTGTAGTCGCCGTCGGCGTTCTTCGTCGCCTTCGTGCGGATCGCGGCGACGTCGGAGCCCAGGCCGGGCTCGGACATCGAGAAGGCGCCGCGCACCTCACCGGTGGCCATGCGCGGGAGGTAGTGGTCCTTCTGCTCCTGCGTGCCGTGCTGGCGCAGCAGGTAGGCCACGATGAAGTGGGTGTTGATGACGCCGGAGACGCTCATCCAGCCGCGGGCGATCTCCTCGACGACGAGGGCGTAGGTCAGCAGCGACTCCCCCAGCCCGCCGTACTCCTCGGGGATCATCAGCCCGAAGATGCCGAGCTCCTTGAGCCCGTCGACGATCTCCTGCGGATAGATGTCGCCGTGCTCGAGCTCCTGCGCGTGCGGGATGATCTCGCGGTCGACGAAGCTCCTGACCGTCGACAGGATCTCCTGCTGTACGTCGGTCAGATCCGCGGTCTGGGCCAGGCGGGTCATCGGTCTCCTCCCGGGGACTCCGGTGCCGTAGTTGCCGAGAAGTATGAGTCACCCGGTGCGGGCCTCCGCGGCGTGGTTGTCCGCGTGGTCGTCCGCGTGCCCTTCGCACCCGGACCCCGCGTCCCGTGGTGGAGTAGCGCGGACCGGCCGGCCGACGTCCGCCGACGAGCAGGAGGAGATCCGATGAGCAGTCCGGACGACGGCGCACGGCCCGCACCCGGGCAGCCCCCGTACGGCCCACCGGGCTACCCCCCGCCCCAGTACGGGCAGCAGTACGGCCAGCCGCCCCACGCCGGCGCGCCCTACCCGCCGCCGGCCTTCTACGGCCGGCCGACCAACTCCCTGGCGATCGTCGCGCTCATCCTGTCGCTCACCTTCGCGCCGGCCGGGCTGATCACCGGGATCATCGCCCGCCGGCAGATCAAGCGGACCGGTGAGGACGGCGACGGCCTCGCGCTGGCCGCCGTCATCGTGGGCGGCATCGTCACCGCGTTCTTCGTGCTGATGATCGTCATCTGGATCATCGCGGTGATCGCGCTGGCGAACGACGGCTTCGCCCCCTGAGCGACAGCACGGTCAGCACGGCGCGAGCTCCAGCGACTGGGCGATCGCGTCGAAGAGGAGCACCAGTTCCTCCGCGACGGGCTCGGTGACGGTGGCGAACGAGAGCAGCAGCGCGCCGTCCCCGTCGGGCAGCGGCACGGCCCAGTCCACCGAGGTGCTCCGCACCGTCCTGCCCGTGCCCTCCACGGGGAGCAGCCGGTGCCGCCGTCGGCGGACGGCGGCCAGGCCGGCGACCGGGCGGACGTCCACCGCGACGACGTCGTCGTCCCGGTCGAGGGCGGTGGTGAGCAGCTCGAGCAGCCGGGGATCGTCCGGTCCACCGCGCAGCAGGGCCGGGGTGCAGGTGGCGGACACGGGCAGGCCGCGCATCAGCGCGAGGTGCGCGTGCAGGCTGCCGGCGCCGCTCTCGCGGGCCTGGGCCACCAGCCCGCGCAGCTCGGCCTCCAGCTGACGGCGCAGGCGGACGACCCGGTCCCGCGGGAGGTGCGCGAGCCGGCGGTCCAGCAGCTTCGTGACGGCCCTGCGTCCCGCGATGGGCTCGCTCGGGATCGTGGCCCAGCCCGGCGGCAGGAGCAGGGTCCATCCCCATCCGGCCTCGCGGCCGCGCACCGCACCCGGTTCGGCGGGGCTCACGACAGCGACCACCGGACGCGGGCGGCGAGTTCGTGCAGGGGCGCCGCTGCTGCCGCGCCGTCGAGGAGATCGACGAGGTACAGCGACAGCACCATCGCCAGATCGTGCGACCGGTCGGGCCAGAGGACGGCGTGTTGCTCGTGCACCAGCCGCTCCCCGTCGTCGCCCCGGACGACTGGCCGCCACCGGACCGTCCACGCCCGGCCGCTGGAGGTGCCCAGCGTGCCGACGTCGACGTCGCCCTGGCGCTCGCCGTCCGGATCGACGACCGTGCCGACGACCTCGTCGTCCGTGGCGTCCGCAGCCAGCGGGAGCCCGCGCAGCAGCGCGACGGGACCCGGTCGCAGCACACCGGGCACCGGCAGCAGCGCCCAGGCGAGGAACGTCGGGATACCGAGGCGCGCCGGCCGCTCCACCCCGCGGCGCACCACGCGGGCGGTGCCGGCGATCAGCGCCGCGACGTGCCCGGTCTCGTCGGCCGATCGCCCTCGGGTGAGGTCGGCCGCGGCGGCCGATGCCTGCGCGTCGACGTCCCCCTCGAGCGGCAGGGGCAGCCAGCGGCCGTGCCCGGGCACCGAGATCTGCAGCCCGCTCACGGCACCTGCGCCGAGCGCCACTGCCGGACCGCCCAGGTCTGGTCGACGTCGGCCTTCCACCGCAGCCACTCGGGTCCGTCGAGGTCGCCGGAGAGCTGGTCGGCCCCACCCGTGGCGTGGACGGCCAGCCCGATCCGGTCGTAGGGCAGCGTCGCCGCCTCGCGGGCGGCCAGGGCGCTCAGGTCCGCTCGGAGGCCGGGTGAGACGGGCAGCGCGGCGAGCCGGTCGAGCTCGAGCAGGTGCTGGGCCATCTCCCGGTCGAAGGTCTGCAGCCGGAGGCGCCACGGCGCGTCGGTGACCGCGTCGGCCTCCCCGCGCGCGGCCGCCTCGACGCCGGCGTCCGACACCCGGGCGGCGGCCTCGTCCAGGTAGCGCCGGGCCCAGAGACGGAGCCCGTTGCGCGGGTTCCGGATGTGCAAGGCGTTGCCGGCTCGGGTGTGGTTCGCCGCTCCCCGCTCGAGCGCCTCCTGCGTGGCGCGGGCGCCGGCACCGACCTCCGCCGCGGCGGACGACCTCAGGCCCGCCACGGCGTTGCGCATCCCGACGGTCTGCCGCGCGCCGAGCCCGGCGGTGGCCAGGCCGACGAGGTCCAGGCCGACGTCGGTCCAGGTCGCCTCGCCCGACTCGGACACCACCAACGCCGTGTGCAGCGCCAGCAGCGCGACGCCCGCCGCCACCCCGAGGGCGATCAGCCAGGCGGGTGCGGTGACCAGCAGGACCACCACGAGGGTGATCGCGGCGAGGGCGATCGCGACGTAGCCGAGCACGTCGGCGATGGCCGCGAGCACGCCGGCGTGGTCCCGCACGGTGCCCTTGACGTCGTCCCAGAGGTTGTCGCCGCCGTGCTCGGCGGCGGCCCCGATCCGCTCGGCGGTGTGCCGCGCGGCATCGTCCAGAGCGCCCACGGCGGCGTCGAGCCGGTGCTGTGCCGCCCGGAGCCGGTCGGCCGCAGCAGCCCGCGCCGCATCCCGGCGCTGGTGGGCCTCCACCTGTGCGGGCGTGGGATCGGACACCCCGGCCAGCGGATCGGCGGCGTACCGGCGGCGCTCGTCGTCGGCGGCGATGGCCTCCCGCAGGGCGCCGGCCGATTCGTCGCGCGCCCGCTCCAGCGGCGGTGACCAGCCGCGCACGGCCGCGGCGAGCTCCCGGTAGCGGCGCTCCGCCCGGGCCAGGTCGCCCGCGAGGTCGTCGGCGCTCTCGCCGAACGCCTCGGCGGCCTCGCCCTCCCAGCCCACGAGCCGGGCGAGCCGACGGAGCTGACCGGCCAGCCGGGCGATGTCGTCGGCCGTGGACTCGTACCCGCGGGCGAGGCGGTCGGCCTCGGTCGGCTCACCGGGCACCGGATCGCGGGAGCGGCCCAGCAGGTGCCACTCGCCGGAGCGGGCGCTCACCGCGGCTCCAGCACGGCACGGATCTCGGCGGCGAGCTGGTCGTCGACGTCCTGGAACGTCGCCGCGCTCTCGGTGGCCATCGCGCCCACGGCGCGCAGCGCCCGGGTGAGCAGCTCGCGGCGGTCGTCCCAGCTGCCCGCGAAGCCGTCCAGCGCGTCGGCGACCAGGCGGTGACCGACGTCCTCGGCGTCCCAGCTGGTCCGCCGGGCGGTCCCGTCCAGCGCGTCGGCCAGCGAGGTCAGCTCCCGCCCCAGCCCGCTGAGCAGCTCCAGGCTGTAGCGCAGGTCGGCCATCTGCCCTCCTCCGTCGTCGGTGCCCGGGAACCGTAGCCACGCGGGCGGTGCCGGCGGGGCCGTCGGAGGCAACCTGTGGACAGAGGCGCCGCAGGAACGCGACGGCCGCCCGGGAGAACCCGGGCGGCCGTCGTCGTCAGCAGGTGCCGATCACTCCTCGGGCGGGGTGAACGAGGAGGTGCGGGACAGGCCTGCGGCCCGGCCCTTGCCGGCGATGACCAGCGCCATCTTGCGGCTGGCCTCGTCGATCATCTCGTCGCCGAGCATCGCCGAGCCCTTCTTCCCGCCGGCCTCGGAGGTGTAGTAGTCGTACGCGTCGAGGATGAGTTCGGCGTGGTCGTAGTCCTCCTGCGACGGCGCGTAGATCTCGTTGGCGGCGTCGATCTGGCCGGGGTGCAGCACCCACTTGCCGTCGAAGCCGAGGACGGCGGAGCGCTTGGCGACCTCCTCGAAGGCCGGCACGTCACGCACCTGCAGGAACGGGCCGTCGATGGCCTGCACGCCGCGGGCGCGGGCCGCCATGAGGATCTGCATGAGGATGTAGTGGAACGGGTCGCCCGGGTAGTCGGGGTGCAGCGCGCCCACGACGAGGGACTTCATGTTGATCGACGCCATGAAGTCGGCCGGGCCGAAGATGATCGTCTCGATGCGGTCGCTGGCGAACGCGATGTCGTTGACGTTGATGAGGCCCTGCGCGGTCTCGATCTGCGCCTCGATGCCGATCCGGCCGACCTCGAGCCCGTTCGACTTCTCGATCTGGGTGAGCAGGAAGTCCAGCGCCTTGACCTGGTGGGCGTCGACGACCTTCGGCAGCATGATGCAGTCGAGGTTGGCGCCCGCTCCCTCCACGACCTCGATGACGTCGTGGTAGGTCCACTCCGTCGTCCAGTCGTTGACCCGGACGGTGCGGATCTTGTCGCCCCAGCCGCCCTCGTTCAGGGCCGCCACGATGTTCTTGCGGGCGCCCGGCTTGGCCAGCGGCGCGCACGCGTCCTCGAGGTCGAGGAAGACCTGGTCCGCCGGCAGGCCCTTGGCCTTCTCGAGGAACCGCGGGTTGCTGCCCGGAACGGCCAGGTTGGAACGGCGGGATCGGAGCTCGGCCACAGTGCCTCCGCTAGCTGGAAGTCGACGATTCGGTTGCCCGGAGCCTAACGAGGACCCTTTCCGGCCGCCGACCCGCTCACCTCGCAGTTGATCATCGCCTCCGTGCTCGGTGCACCGGAGCGCCGTCGCGTGTCGCGCGCACCGAGACGATGATCAACTCCAGGGGCGCCCGCGATCAGGTGGCGGGTTCGACCATCGTCGCCGGGCGGCTGGCGCGCACGACGAGGGCGACCCCCACCACGACGAGCGCGACGCCCGGCAGCGCCAGCAGCGGCGGCACCTGCCCCAGCAGCACGAGCGCGAACAGCAGCGCCCCGGGCACCTCCAGCAGGACGGCGAGGCTCACCACCGTCGGCCCGACGCGGGACAGGACGACGTTGAGCAGCGTGTGCCCCATGAGCTGCGCGGCCACGGTGATCGCGGCGATCAGCCACCAGTCGCGGGCCTTGAAACCGGTCAGCGGCGCGTCGACCACCACCGCCGAGACGGCGATCGCCAGCGCGCAGACCGAGTAGCAGACGACGGCGTAGGCCGAGGTGGCGAGCCGCTGCCGGGCGTGCGCGCCGGCGAGCACGTAGCCGCCGGCGAAGATCGCCCCGAGCAGCGCCAGCCCGTCACCCAGCAACGCCTCGGTGCTCACCGCGATGTCCACCCCGGCGATCAGCGCGACCCCGAGGACGGCGAGCACCAGCCCCCACCACACCGCCGCCGGCAGCCGCACCCCGGAGAGGCGGGCGACCAGCGCGGTCCAGATCGGCGTGGTGGTCACCAGCGCCGTGGACGCCGCCACCGTGGTCATGGACAGGCTCGGCAGCCAGGCGGCGAAGTGCGCGGCGAGGAAGAGCCCGGCGACGACGGAGCTGCGCAGGTCCCGCCAGCGCAGGCCGGTCAGGGTCGAGCGCTCCCGGGTGAGGAGCACCGGCAGGAGAGCGGCGGCGCCCGCGGCGTTGCGCCAGAACGCCAGCGCGAGCATCGGCGCGGTGACCAGGGTGGTGAGCGGTGCCGACAGCGAGATGCCGACGACCCCGACGGCGATCAGCCCGACGTCCCGCGGTCCCGGACGGTGGACGGCCCAGGGCGAGGCGTCCTCGACCGAGCTCACGAGGGAACGCGGATTCGACCGCGGGCGATCGGGACGACGGCCCCCCGGACCGTCGCCCCCGTCGCCCGGCCACCGGCCGCGGTGACGGTGCACTCCAGCACCGACGGGCGGCCCATCCGCTCGCCCTGGCGCACCGTGTAGGACGTCGTCCCCTCACCGGCGAGCAGACCGCTCTCGACCAGCCAGACGCCGGCGCCCAGGGCCGCCGACCCGGTCGCGGGGTCCTCGCCCCAGGCGAGGTCGGCGGCGAACACCCGGGCACGGGCGGTGCTCGTCGCGGCGTCCCAGGAGAGCACCGAGACGCCCTCCCCCACGTCCATGCCCCGCAGCGCGGACGGATCGGGGACTGCGCGGTCGACGGCGTCCGGGCGGACGGACAGGTAGGCGAACGGCAGCCCGCAGCCGGCGACCTCGGCGGGCACGCCGGTCGTGTCGGCGGGGTCCAACCTCATGGCCAGCGCCAGCGCCTCGGCCGCAGGGGCGTCGTCCAGGGTGGGCGTCCCGCCGGCGAGCGTGGCTCCGTCGTCGTCGACCACGACGTCGAGCACCCCGGCGCCGCACTCCTGCCGCAGCGTCCCGGCGGCCAGCCGCCCGGTGCGCACCAGCGTGTGCGCCGCACCGACACTGGGATGCCCGGCGAACGGCAGCTCCGCGAACGGGGTGAAGATCCGCACCCGGTAGTCGGCACCGGTCTCGGTCGGTGCGCACAGGAACGACGTCTCCGAGAGGTGGAACTCGTTCGCCAGGGCCTGGCACTGCTCGGTCGTGAGCGCGTCGGCGTCGAGGACGACGGCCAGCGGATTACCGGCGAACGCACGGGGCGCGAACACGTCGACGATCTCGTAGTCCAGCGTCTCCGGGCTGCTCACGGCGCCGACGGTAACCTTGCGGGTCGGCGACCGAGCTTGCGAGGGCGCGCAGAGGCAGAGCACCCCCGGGCACGGGGGCCGACGAGCGCCAGCGAGGAGGAGCCCGTGACCACGGCGACCAGGGCGTACGTCTCCCGGCTCGCCGGGTTGACGGTCTTCGACCCCAACGGCGACCGCGTCGGCAAGGTGCGCGACGTCGTCATCGCCCTGCGCGTGGGCACCGCCAGCCCGCGGGTGCTGGGGCTGGTCGTGGAGGTCGCCGCACGGCGGCGGATCTTCGTGCCGATGGGCCGGGTCGTATCGGTCGACCCGAGCTCGCTCACGCTGGCCTCGGGAACCCTGAACGTGAAGCGCTTCGAGCAGCGCGCCGGCGAGACGATGGTGCTGGGCGAGCTGCTGGACAAGTCGGTGGTCATCGCCGAGTCCGGCCGGCCGGCGCACGTCGTCGACGCCGCCATCGAGCAGACCCGCACCGGCGACTGGGTACTGTCCCGGCTCGCCGTCGCCGAGCCCGGCCGGCTCGGCCGCCGCGGCCAGCTGCACACCCTCGCGTGGGACGAGGTCCGCGGGCTCGCCCTGCCCGAGACCGGCCAGGGCGCCGAGACGCTGATCGCCACCTACCGCGAGCTCAACGCCGCCGACCTCGCGCACGCCCTGCAGGACCTGCCGATCAAGCGCCGGCACGAGGTCGCCGAGGCGCTGGACGACCAGCGGCTGGCCGACGTCCTGGGCGAGCTGCCGGAGGCCCTGCAGATCAGCATCCTGGGCACCCTGGAGGACGACCGCGCCGCCGACGTCCTCGAGGAGATGGACCCCGACGACGCCGCCGACCTGCTGGCCGAGCTCTCCAACGTCGACCGCAACCGGCTGCTGGAGCTCATGCGCCCCGACGAGGCCGAGTCGGTCCGCCAGCTGCTGCAGTACTCCGAGGACACCGCCGGCGGCATCATGACCAGCGAGCCGGTCATCCTCACCCCGGACGCCACCGTCGCCGAGGCGCTGGCCCGGGTGCGCGAGCCCGAGCTCACGCCGGCGCTGGCCAGCCAGGTCTACGTCTGCCGCCCGCCCTCGGCCACCCCGACCGGGCGCTACCTGGGCCTGGCGCACATCCAGCGACTGCTCCGCGAACCGCCGTCGAACCTGGTCAGCGGCGCGCTGGACGACCTGGAGCCGCTGCGGCCCGGGGCGCCGCTGGCCGAGGTGACCCGGTACTTCGCCACGTACAACCTCGTCGCGGCGCCCGTGGTGGACGACCAGGGCCGGCTGGTGGGCGCGGTCAGCGTCGACGACGTCCTGGACCACCTGCTGCCCGACGACTGGCGCGAGCGGGCCCGCCGTGGCTGAGCAGCCCCGGCTCGACGTCCCCAGCGCCGGCGCGCGGCGGTTCGGCCTGCTCCCGCGGCTGAACCCGGACGCCGTCGGCGCCGGCGCCGAGGCGGTCGCGCGGTTCCTGGGCACCGGCCGCTACCTGGCCTGGCAGACGATCATCGTCGTCGTCTGGATCGCGCTGAACGCGGCCGCCTTCGCCTGGCAGTGGGACCCCTATCCGTTCATCCTGCTCAACCTGGCGTTCTCGACCCAGGCCGCCTACGCCGCCCCGCTGATCCTGCTCGCGCAGAACCGGCAGGCCGACCGCGATCGCGTCCAGGCCGAGGAGGACCGCGCCCGCTCGGCCGCGCAGCGCGCGGACACCGAGTACCTGGCCCGGGAGCTGGCGGCGCTGCGCATCGCGGTGGGCGAGCTGGCCACCCGCGACTTCATCCGGGGTGAGCTGAACCGGATGTACGACGAGGCCGAGGACTCCGAGCGGCGGGAGAAGAAGCGCCGCAAGCGCGAGCGCGAGCAGGCCGAGGCGGACGGTCTCCCGTCGGCCTGAGCCGCGCGCGAGCGGACGGTCCTTAGGGTCACCGGATGCCGTTCACCCTGGTCCACCCGGCGGCAGTGCTCCCCCTGCTGCGGACCCCGTTGGTCCCGTCCGCGCTCGTCGCCGGATCGGTCGCCCCCGACCTGCCGTACTACGTCTCGCTCCGGTGGACCGGCGGAGACCTCACCCTGACTCGCACGCACGAGGCCGCCTCGCTGCTGTGGCTGTCCCCGCTGCTCGGCCTGGCACTCCTCACGGTGTGGCACCTGCTCCTGGCCCGGCCCCTCCGGGCGCTGCTCCCACCCGCCGCAGCGGCGCGGCTGCCCGCCCCCTCCCCCTGGACCGCGGCCAGGGTCGCCTGGGTGGTGCCGGCTGTCGTCGTCGGGGCGGCCACCCACCTGGCCTGGGACGCGCTCGGCAGCGCCGTGGGGCACGGCTGGGCGTCGCGGGTGGACCTGGCCGGCGGCGTGGTGGGGGGCGCGATCCTGCTCGGCTGGCTCGCGCACCGGTGGTCGACGATGGCGCCGCGGGCCCTTCCCGAGGGCACGGTGCTGTCGGGCCCGGCGCGGCGAGCCGTCCTGGCGGGGCTCGCGCTGGTCGCCGTCGGGGGCGGCGCCGTGCAGGCCGTCCGACTCCTCCCCGAGGTGCGCGACTCCTACCGCGAGTCGGGCACCGGGAGCCTGGCCGCGGTGCTGGAGGACGAGGCCCGGATCTTCGCCGAGCACGCGGTCACGGCGCTCGTCGTCGCCGTGCTCCTGTACGCCGCCCTCTGGCACGCGGCCCGGCTCCGGCGGATGCCCGCGGTCGGCTGAGCCCGGCCGCCGTCCGGGGTCAGGCAGCGAGCCGGTCGGCCGCCCGGTCCAGCCGGCCGGCCACGGGGCGGGCGGCGGTGGCGGCGGCCAGCCCGCTCGGCGGCATGTCGACGTAGACGCTCTCCGCGCGGCCGATCTCGTAGGTCTCGTGCCAGATGCCCACGGCACCGGGCACCCGGCGTGCCCGCCGGTTGAACGCGGCCCACGCCGGCCGGTGGGCCGCCGAGCGGTCACCGGCGTAGCGGTAGACGTCCTCCGTCCGCCGCCAGTACTGGACGAGCACGGGGCCACCCGCCCCCACCGCCATCCGGTAGCCCAGGAAGCCGGACGAGGGGTCGCGGGACAGCTCGCGGAGCATCCGCGGCATGGCGAGGGACGCCGGCAGCCAGGCGTCGAGCCGCCAGGGCTTGTTGATGCGCATGCCGATGAGGAAGACGGTGAGGTCTCCGGTGTGGTCGTGGGTCCATCGTCCGGGCGCGGTGCGTGTCATGATCGACCCCTCGTTGGTGAGTGATGCTATCCAACGGTAGAGAGTGCCGCTATCCAACGCAAGGGAGTTCCGTGCAGATCTCCGAACTGGCCCGGCGGGCCGACCTCCCGGTCGCGACCGTGAAGTACTACCTGCGCGAGGGCCTGCTGCCGCAGGGCGAGCGCACCGGGGCCACCCGCGCCCGGTACGACGCGGAGCACCTCGCCCGCCTGCGCCTGGTGCGCGCGCTGCTGGGCCCCGGCGGGCTGTCGATCTCGGCCGCCCGCGCCGTCCTGGCCGCCGTCGACGCTCCCGCCGGGTCCGTGCACGAGGCGCTCGGCGCGGCCCACCGCGCCCTCCCCCGGCCGGGTTCCGAGGCGCCGGAGCCGACCGAGGCGCGTGCCCTCGTCGACCGCTGGGGGTGGCAGGTGGCGGCCGACTCCCCCTCGCTGCACACCCTCGCCGGCGCGCTGGACGCCCTGCGCGCCGCGGGCTTCCCGGCGTCGGAGGAGGTGCTCGACAGGTACGCCCGAGCGGCCGCCGAGATCGCCGACCGGGACGTCGCCGACGTCCCCTCGAGCTCGGTTGCCGACGCGGTGCGCTTCGTCGTCGTCAACACCGTGCTGCTGGAGCCAGTGCTGCTGGCCCTGCGCCGGCTCGCGCAGGAGGACGCCTCCGGCCGCCGCTTCGGCGGCGGCTGACGGCACCGGGTCAGCCGGTGAGGGCGTGCACGCCGGCGCCGGCCGCACCGGCCAGCACGAGGACGACGATGAACGGCGCCCGCAGCGCCAGCGCCAGCGCGGCCACCGCGAGGCCGGCCAGCCGCCCGTCGACGACGACCGCGCCGTCGCTGGTGAGGCCCTGGACCGCCACGAGTGCGGCGAGCAGCGCGGCCGGCACGAAGTCCACGATGCGGGCCACCCACGGCTGCTCGACCCAGGCCGCCGGGACCGACAACCCGGCCAGCTTGAGCAGGTAGCAGCCGACCGAGGCGACGACGACCGCCACCCACAGCGTCGTCCCGCTCATGCCGGCCGCTCCGCGGTGCGCGGCCGGCCCGCCAGTGCGACGGCGACCACGGCGGCGATCACCTGCACCCCGGCGGGGACGAACGGGGTGAGCGCCAGGGCCACCACCGCTCCGCCGACCGCCACCCGCCGCTGCACCGCGTGCTCCGGGAAGCCGCGCCGCAACCGCGGCCACAGCAGGGCCAGGAACGCCGCCGGGACGACCGAGTCCAGCGCCGCCGCCGCGGTTCCGCCCAGCCCCGAGGCGCCGAGCACCCCGACCAGGGTCATCGCGTTCCAGCCCAGGTAGATCGTGGCGCCGGTGGCCCAGAAGGCCAGCCGGCCGAGCTCCCGATCGGGCGCTGAGACCGCCATCGCCGTGGTCTCGTCGATCACCCAGTGCGCCGCGCCGGCCCGGCGCAGCGCGCTGCGGGGAGCGAGCAGCGGCGCCAGCCGCACGCCGTACACGGTGTTGCGCGTCCCGAGCAGCAGCGCGCTGCCGACGGCCGCCGGCGCGCTGCCGCCGGCGCCCAGGACGCCGACCATCGCGAACTGCGACGCCCCGGTGAACATCAGCGCGGACAGGGTCATGGCCTGCCACGCGTCCAGACCCGCGGCGTCGGCCGCGGCGCCGAAGGCGATGCCGTAGAGCCCGACGGCCACCCCCAGCCCGATGGCGTCGCGGAGCACGGTGGAGCGGACGGCGTCGGACACGTCCGCCGAGGCTAGGCGTCGCTCTCGGCGCCGGTCACGCAGGTTGAGCAGGAGATCACGTCCAGCGACGGACGGGCCCCTGGACCGGCCGCCGTACAGTGGCCGCATGTCCGACACCATGACCGGCACGCCGTCGCTGGACGCGGTCAACGCCGCGCTGGCCACCGTCCAGGATCCCGAGATCAACCGTCCGCTCCCCGAGCTGGGCATGATCAAGGACGTCCGGATCGCGGCGGACGGCTCCGTGGCGGTCGACGTCTACCTCACCGTGGCCGGCTGCCCGATGCGCGAGACGATCACCAGCCGGGTCACCCAGGCGGTCTCGGCCGTCCCGGGCGTGACGTCGGTGCAGGTGGCGCTCGACGTGATGAGCGACGAGCAGCGGGCGGAGCTGCGCAAGACGGTCCGCGGCACCGACGCCGCCGACCCGGTGATCCCCTTTGCCCAGCCCGGCTCGCTCACCCGCGTGTACGCGGTGGCCTCCGGCAAGGGCGGCGTCGGCAAGTCCTCGGTCACGGTGAACCTGGCCGCGGCGCTGGCGAAGCGGGGCCTGTCGGTCGGCGTCGTGGACGCCGACATCTACGGCCACTCGGTGCCGCGCATGCTCGGCGTGGACGACAAGCCGACCCAGGTCGACAACATGATCATGCCGCCGCAGTCGATGGGCGTGAAGGTCATCTCGATCGGCATGTTCACCCCGGGCAACACCCCGGTCGTCTGGCGCGGGCCGATGCTGCACCGCGCGCTGCAGCAGTTCCTCGCCGACGTGTGGTGGGGCGACCTCGACGTCCTGCTGCTCGACCTGCCCCCGGGCACCGGCGACGTCGCGATCTCGATCGCGCAGCTGCTGCCCAACGCCGAGATCCTCATCGTGACCACCCCGCAGCTGGCCGCCGCCGAGGTGGCCGAGCGGGCCGGTGCGATCGCGACCCAGACCCACCAGCAGGTGGTCGGCGTCATCGAGAACATGTCGTGGTTGGACCTGCCCGACGGCTCCCGCATGGAGATCTTCGGCTCCGGCGGCGGCGAGGCGGTCTCCGACGCGCTGACCAAGACCCTCGGCGCCCGGGTGCCGGTGCTCGGCCAGGTCCCCCTGGACACGCGGCTGCGCGAGGCCGGGGACAGCGGGGCCCCCATCGTCCTGGCCGAGCCGGAGTCGCCGGCGGCGCAGGCGCTGACGAAGATCGCCGACGGGCTGGCCAGCCGCCAGCGCGGGCTGTCCGGCATGTCGCTGGGGCTCACCCCCGTCCGCAAATAAAGGCCCCCCCTGCCCCCCACCGCTCGCACGCTCGCGGCGGGACCCTGCAGGGGGGGCCGCGACTGGGGCGTTCCTTCCGAGCGGAGGGGGCGCCCCAGCGGCGTCTCCGGGACGGGTCCCCTAGCGTCTGCCGGGTGAGCGAGAAGCTGGTCTCCGAGTCCATCACCGTCGAGGCGCCCCCCGAGGTGGTGTTCGCGATCCTCGCCGACCCGCGGCAGCACTCCCGGATCGACGGCTCCGGCTCGGTCGGCGCGGTCATCTCCGCGCCCGAGCGGATCACCGCCGTCGGCGACACGTTCAGCGTGCACATGAAGCTCTTCGGCGTCCCGTACCGCATCCGCAACCGGGTCGTGGAGTTCGAGGAGAACCGGCGGATCGCCTGGCGGCACTTCACCGCCAACCGCTGGCGCTACGAGCTCGCACCCACCGCGGACGGCGGCACGACCGTCACCGAGACCTTCGACGCCTCGCGGGCCGACGGCCTCACCAACGCCATCGTCACGGCCGCGAAGTTCCCCGAGCGCAACCGCCAGGGCATCCTCGGCACCCTCCAGCGACTCAAGCAGGCCGCCGAGGCCGACGTCGTCCGGCCGTAGACGCACACCGCCCCCTTCCCGGCCGGGAAGGGGGCGGTGCGCAGCCTGACGTGCGGGCTATCGGAGCGAGAAGACGGCGCTGTACTGCGTGCCGTCGTCCAGCCGGATGATCAGCTGGTAGCTCCCGGGCGCCATCCCCTTGGTCGAGAGGTTGTAGACGTACTGCCCGCCCGAGGCGCGGAACACGTTGCCGCTGTTGGCCGCACCCGGCGAGCTCGCCTCCTGCTCCTCACCCAGGTCCTTGCCCTCGGTGTCGTAGCTGCGGACGGTGGCCAGCGTCGCCGTCGCCCCCCTGACCGACGTCCCGGCGAAGTCGGTGATCCCGAACTTCACCGGCACGGTGCTGCCGGCCTTGAAGACGCTGGAGCCGTCGAGGTTGATCGGCTCCCGGACCTCGCCGTAGGCGTAGATCACCCGGTAGGTGACCGCCTCGGTGCGGCTGTTCCCGGCCTCGTCCGAGGTGGTCACCTCGAAGGTCTTCGTGCCGATCGACGAGGTGTCGAGCGTGGCCGGCCCGGCGCAGGTCGCCACGCCGGAGCCGCCGTCCTCGTCGGTGCAGGTGAACAGCGCCTCGACCGGCTGGCCCAGCTTGTACTCGATGCCGTCGTGCGGCGAACTCACCGTCGGCACCGTCACGTCGACGACCTCGTAGGTGACCGTCGTCGTCGTGACGTTCCCGGCGCGATCGGTGGCCGTGACGGTGAACTCGTGGGTGCCGAGCGTCGACGTGTCGATCGCGGTGCCGGCGTCGACGGTGCCCTCGCAGTAGCCCGCGGCGATGCCGGAGCCACCCTCCTCGTCCGCGCAGCCGAAGTCGGCGAGGACCTCGGTGCCGTGCTCGTACCGCGCGCCGTCCTCGGGGTTCTCCAGCGCGATGGTCGGAGCTGTCACGTCGAGCACCGTGTACTTCCGGGTGAGCGAGTCGGCGTTGCCCGCCTGGTCCGTCGCCTCGACCGTGAAGTCGTGGTCGCCGATCGCACCGGTGGGCACGGGCTCGCCGTCGGGCACGGTGCCCACGCAGGTGGCGAGTCCGGAGCCGCCCACCTCGTCCTCGCAGCCGTACGCCGCCGCGACCTCCTCGTGCCGGTCGAACGCAGCGCCGGCCTCGGGGCTGTCGATGGTGATGGTGGGCGGGGTCACGTCCTTGACGGTGTAGCTGCGGGTGACCGTGCGGGTGTTGCCCGCGCCGTCTGTCGCGGTGACCGTGAACGTCTTGGTGCCGACGGTGCTGGTGTCGATGAGCTCGCCGTCGGCCACCGTGCCGGTGCAGGTGTCGACGTCGGAACCACCGGCGTCGGTGCAGCCGAAGGAGGCAGGCACCTCCTCGTGCTGGACGAACTCGGCGCCGTCGGCCGGCGTGACGGCGTGCACCTGGGGAGCGGTGCGGTCGAGGCGGATCGGCTGGATCGTGCTGGCGCTCAGGTTGCCGTTCCGGTCGAGCGCGCGGACCTCCACGTAGGAGGTGCCCTCGCTGCTGATGCTCACGTTGCCGAGCGTGCCGGCGATCGTGCGGGTCCAGGCGCCGACGCTGCCGTCGGGGCCGTGCACGCGGTGCTCGAACCCGCGGATCCCGTTCGCGTCGGTGGCCGACCGGCTCACCGAGACGGTCGCCCGGTGCCAGCCGTTCGCGTTCGCCGCCGCCACCGGCGCGACGGTGACCACCGGAGCGGTTCGGTCGCGGAAGTCGTAGCCGTTCTCGAACGCCTGCTGCGCGAGCTTGCGCTGACCGGTGAAGGACGGGTGGAAGTGGTCCTGGGTGCTGATGTCGCGGTCGACGAACTGCCAGCGGGAGGTGTCGTGCGTGAGGTTGCCGTTCACCCGGTTGGCCGACATGTCGAACACGGCGCGGTCGTCGAAGCGGCAGCGCAGGATCGCCGCGCACTCCTGCTCGAGGACGTTGTTGAACTGCACGGTGCGCTCGCGGACCCGCAGCCGGCGGGCCTCGGAGGCGTGTGACGTCGTCGGGGTCGGGCCCGCATTGCGCGGTTGGGTCGGGTCGACCAGCAGGCTCTTGCAGGGGATGACCGAGCCGAAGAAGTTGTCCCAGAGCAGCCGGGCGAGCGTCGGGCTGTTGTCCTGGCCGCCGCGGGTCGCGCGCGGACCGGCCGCCGTGGAGTTGAACGGCCAGATGCCGAAGCCCTCGTTCTTGTGCGCGGCGCCGCGCAGGTACCAGAGGTTGTAGATGTCGGGCACCGAGGAGAGCTGCACCAGCGTCTCGGGCCGGTTGGTCTGCAGCCACTGCAGACCCGCACGCAGCTGGGTGCGGTAGTCGCTGACCGAGGTCATCTCGCCCTCGGAGGGCCGGCAGAGGTCGTTGCCGCCCATCTGCACGAGCACCAGGCCCGTGCCGGCCGGCACCGAGCGCGCCTGGTCGTAGAAGTCGTTGCGCATGTTCGCGCCGTTGGCCGACAGGTTGATGCCCACCGTGCCGGCGCCGCCGGGCAGCGCCCGCGTGCGCTGCAGGTAGCTGTTCAGGCCCGGCCAGTCGCCGGTGGCCCAGGAGTTCCGCAGCCGGGGGCTGCCGATCCCGCCGTCCTGCACGTTGACGGTGCCGCCGCCGTCGTCGGAGCCGGTGCCCTGGGAGATCGAGTCGCCGAGCACCGCGATGGACGCCGGCGGACCGGTCCGGGCCGGCGTCGGCGCCGGCGCGGCGGCCGCCTGGGTGGCCAGCTGGGTCGGCGTCGCGATGGCTACCTGCTCGTCGGCGACGAGAACGGCGCCGGCCGCGAGGGCGGTGGCGGCGACGAGCGAGGCCAGCGTGCGCCGGGCCCGTCGGATGGTCGAGCGGTTCACGAAGAGCACTCCTGGCGTCACGCAGCGTAAGGGGAGGGGACGCCGCGGAACGTACCGGAGGATGTGCGAGCCCGGTCACGCCCTCGCCTCAGCCGTCCCACCCGCCACGGCCGGCCACGGCCGTTCCCCCGGACGGGCGACTCCGGGGCGACTCCGGGGCGACTCTGGGCGACTCCGGGCGAGGCGCCGGCCGACGTCCTACGTGGCGTCGGTGTCGAACGGCGGCGGGACGGAGCGGTCCCGCGGCCGGCTGACGACCGAGGCGGCGGTGGCGCCGCTCCCCCGCTGAGCGGCCGGCTGCTCGTCGTCGAGGTCGTCGAAGAGCTGGCTGCGGATGAACGTCCGGGGGTGGTACTTGCGCAGGTCGAGGTCGCGCAGGTCGGGCAGGTCGTCACCGAGGCTCTCGTTCACCTGGGCACGCACGCCGGTGATCGCGGTGCGCACCTTCTTCAGCCCGGACGCCGCGTCCTTGGCCAGGTGCGGCAGCCGCTCGGGCCCGAAGATGAACAGCGCGGCGAGGGCCACGACGAAGATCTCGCCCCAGCCGATCGAGTCGAACACCGCCGCCCCCTCTCCGTCGGCGTCCAGAGTAGTGACCGCCGGCCGGTGCTCAGCCCGCCAGCGCCTGGATGCGGTCCAACAGCGCGGCGAGGCCGAACTCGAACTCCGCCTCCCCCGTCACCGTGGCCAGGCTGCCCGCGTGCGCGACCAGGTGGGGCAGCCGGTCGACGTCCTGGGCCGCGAAGAGCGACTCGAGGTCGGCGCGCCGGTTCTGCTCGTCGACGCCGGTCCGCGCCTCGAGCTGCACGTTGGCGACGGTGAAGTGGACGATCGCGAGGTAGGCCGCGACGGCGTCACCGGGTGCGAGCCCCAGGTCGAGCAGCGTGCGCAGGGCGGTCTCGCGCGCGGCCATGGAGTGCGGACCGAGCATCTGCGCGCTGCGGATCAGCGGCACGACCTCGATGTGCGCCAGCAGGTGGCCGCGGAAGCGGCGGGCCGTCGTCTCGAACTCCGCGCGCCAGCCACCCGCCGGCGAGGGAGCGACGGGCTCCATCCGGCCCAGCACGGCGTCGACGACGAGGGCCACCAGCTCCTCCCGCCCGGCGACGTGCCGGTACAGCGAGGCCGCCCCCGTCCCCAGCTCGTCGGCGACCCGTCGCATGGTCAGGCCGTCGGAGCCGTGCTCGCGGAGGACGGCCAGCGCCGCGTCGACGATCGCGTCGAGGGACAGCCCATCCCTGCGCGGACGGCGCTCGGGCGCCGCGCGCCGGCGGAGCCACCAGCCCGCCGAGCCGGGAGCCGGCTGCCTCGGCAGCGCCATGTCGACGTCCTTCCTTGACAGGCGGGAACACTGTTCGCAGAGTAGCGAACAACGTTCGCACTCGGCGGTCCCGAGCGCACCGACTCCCCCATGGAGAGCCATGACGCCCCGTCCGCAGCTCCGGCCCGGCCCCCTGCAGGGCATCCGGGTGCTCGACCTCACCCAGGCCCTCGCCGGTCCCTACTGCACGATGCTGCTGGCCGACCTCGGCGCCGACGTCGTGAAGATCGAGCCGCCGTCCGGCGACATGACCCGCTACCCGGGCCCGTTCACCGATGAGGACACCGAGCGCTCCTACGGCGGCTACTTCGCCAGCATCAACCGCGGCAAGCGCTCGATCGTGCTCGACCTCAAGGACGACGCCGACCGGGAGACGTTCCTCGCGCTCGCCGCGGGCGCCGACGTGGTGGTCGAGAACAGCCGTGCCGGCGTCATGGACCGCCTCGGCATCGGCTACGAGACCCTCGCCGAGGTCAACCCGCGGCTGGTCTACGCCGCCATCCGCGGGTTCGGCGACCCCCGCACGGGCGCCTCGCCCTACACCGACTGGCCCGCCTACGACATCGTCGCCCAGGCGATGGGCGGGCTGGTGTCCATCACCGGGCCCGACGCCGACCACGTCACCAAGAGCGGCCCGAGCGTGGGTGACATCTTCGCCGGCACCCTCGGCGCCGTCGGCCTGCTCGCCGCGCTCGTCGACGCCCTCCGCTCCGGCGAGGGCCAGTTCGTCGACGTCGCCATGTACGACGCCGTCCTGAGCCTGTGCGAGGGCGCCGCGTACTCGTACTCCTACAAGGGCGAGGTCCCGCAGCCCACGGGCAACGGCCATCCGATCATCGCGCCGTTCGACGTCTTCCCCACCGCCGACGGGCACTGCGCCATCGGCGCGCCGAACGACGCCGCGTTCGCCGTCCTCTGCGCGCGGATGGGCCGCCCCGAGCTGTCCAGCGACGAGCGCTTCGCCGACTTCCTGTCCCGGCTGGGCAACCGGCCGGCCCTCAACGCCGAGCTGGTCGCGTGGACGACCAGCCGGACGACGGCGGAGATCGTCGAGGCGCTCGGCGGAGCCGTGCCGGTCGGGCCGGTCAACGACATGGCCGCCATCTACGCCGACCCGCACGTCGCCGCCCGCGAGATGCTCGTCGAGGTCGAGCAGCCCGACGGCAGCCGCCCGGTCACGCTCGCGGGGCAGCCGATCAAGATGACCCGCAGCGGCACCGGCATCCGCACCCGCCCGCCCCGGCTGGGCGAGCACACCGAGCAGGTCCTCGCCGAGGCCGGGCTCGCCCGATGAGCGAGGACCTGCGGCTCACCGTCGACGACGGGATCGCCACGCTGACGCTGAACCGCCCCGCGAAGCGCAACGCCGTCACCTACGACATGTGGCGCGGCATCACCGAGGCCTGCCGGCAGGTCTCCGCCGACGACGCCGTCCGGCTGCTCGTCGTCCGCGGCGAGGGCGAGCACTTCTGCGCGGGCGCGGACATCTCCGGATTCGGCGCGGTCTCCCGCGAGGAGTACCACGCGGCCAACGAGGCCGCCGACGCCGCGCTGGCCGCCGTCCCCAAGCCGACAGTCGCGGTCATCACCGGCAGCTGCATCGGCGGGGGCACCGAGATCGCGCTGGCCTGCGACCTGCGCATCGCCGACTCGACCGCCCGCTTCGGCATCACGCCGGCCCGCCTCGGCATCGTGTACCCCGCCTCGGCCACCGAGCGCGCGGTCCGCGCGATCGGCCCCTCGGCGACCAAGCACCTGCTGTTCACCGCCGAGCTGATCGACATCGACCGCGCGCTGCGCATCGGGCTCGTCGACGAGGTGCACGACCCCGAGGACCTCCCGGCACGGGTGGAGGCGCTCACCGCGCTCATGGCCCGGCAGCGGTCGCTGCTCACCCAGATGGCCAGCAAGGAGATCGTCGACGCCGCCGTCGCCGGGCAGCCCGACCCCGCGATCGCCGCCCGGTGGGCGGCCGAGGTCGCCGCCTCTGCCGACCCGGCCGAGGGCATCACCGCGTTCCTGGAGCGCCGGGCTCCGCGCTTCGGCTGGACGCCCGGGTAGGTCAGGCCGCGTCGAGCGTCGCGCGCAGCTCCTGGGAGGAGCCGCCGCGGACGACCTCGACGGTGACCTCCTCGCCCGGGTCGTGCCGGTCGACGGCGACGACGAGCTCCTCGGAGCTGCCGACCCGCTCCCCGTCGACGGCGATGATCACGTCCTGCTCGCGGATCCCCGCCTCGGCCGCCGCGCTGCCCGGCTCGACGTTGAGCACCAGGGCCCCGTCGCGCGTGCCGTCGGTGACCGAGCGGGCGTTGACGCCGAGCGAGGCGTGCACGGCCCGGCCGGTGGAGATGAGCTGCTCGGCGATGTCGCGGACCGTGTCGATCGGGATCGCGAAGCCCAGCCCGACGCTGCCGCCGCCGACCGAGGCGATCGCGGTGTTGATGCCGATCAGGGCCCCGGAGGCGTCGACCAGCGCGCCGCCGGAGTTGCCCGGGTTGATCGGTGCGTCGGTCTGCACCGCGCTGATGACGGCGTTGGTGTCGCTGCCCTCGCCGGCCAGCCGCACCGGCCGCTCCAGGGCGCTCACGATGCCGGTGGTCACCGTGCCGGCCAGCCCGAGGGGTGAGCCGATGGCCACCACGGGGTCACCGACCACGACGTCGTCGGAGGTGCCGAGGGAGGCGGTGACCAGGCCCGGCTTCTCCACCTTGAGGACGGCGAGGTCGCTGGCCGGGTCGCGGCCGACGATGCGCGCCTCCGAGCCGCTGCCGTCGGAGAAGACCGCGCGGATCTCGGCACCCGAGACGTCGTCGGCCCCGGAGATGACGTGGTTGTTCGTGACGATGTAGCCCTCGCCGCCGTCGATGACCACACCGGAGCCCGTCGCACCCGACTCGCCGACCCGCACCTCGATGGACACCACGGCCGGGATCACCGCCGCGGCGATGTCGGAG